>JBQTGW010000192.1:0-3072 GCA_052390495.1 Pseudonocardiales bacterium | reverse complement strand
CCGCAGGCAGGCTGCGGTTGTCGATGGCCTGGAGCCACTGGACGCCCACGGCGACGACTTGGACGAGTTCACGGCGTAGCCGGGCCGGGTCCTCCTCAGCGAGCGCCTCGGCGACCTCTTCGAGCAGAATGTGTCGCCAGGTGAGCTGTCCGGCAGTGGCAGCCTGCTCGCACTCCCGGCGCGCGTTGTCGGCAAGTTGTGTCCACTGCTGACCGGTGCCGTCGGGCAGTTGGTGCTGGACACCGTAGATGGCGTGCTGGGCTTCTCGCTCGGCGGTGATGTCGGCCAGGACCCGGTTTAGGCCGGTGTGCGCCGAGGCGACGGACGAGACGGTGCTCACCGGGGCACCTCGGGTTCCCGCCATGGGCGTACGTCGGGCCAGGTATGGCGGTATCCATTGCGGTGCAGGTATCGCGTGGTGAGCAGGTGGTGGAACTCGGTGTAGAGCCGCAGCTGTTCGGTCGAACAGGTCGTGTCGATCTGGGGCTGGGTTGTGTGGGTGTTGTAGGTCTGCAGGGCCTGCTCGATCTCGTTCGGGTCGAGGCGGCCGTGGGTCATGGCAGTGCTGACCACGAGTTTGGCGAGGTCGTAGCCGAACGGGGCCAGGGTCAGATCGTCGAAGTCGACGATTGTGACCCCGTTATCGGTGAGCAGGAAGTTGCGAATGTTGGAGTCCTTGTAGAACGCTGCGGGCAAGCCCGCCACCAGCAAGGGCAGCCGATCCATTACATCCCGGCGAGGAGTCACGAAGTCAGTGATCACCAGGCCGCAAGGGGCAGAGAATGGCTCATTGAGACGGGCAGCGTGCAGTTGGCGGGTGTATGCGGCGGCGTGCATCCGGCCCAGCGCCTGCGTAAGCACTTCGAGGTCACCGGGGCCTGGCTGCTGATGGCCGAGATGTTCGAACACCAGTTGGTGCGGCTCCGCCGACCGCAGAGCGGGCACCCGGACACCGCACTCCAGCCTTGCCAGCCAGTCCCGGTGGGCAGTCGCTGCGGCGGCACGGTGTGGATCCTGGTAGCGCTTGGCGAACACAGCGCCGGTCATGGTCGTACTGCCGTCACGTAGGTGACGGTGGATGTCGTGGTGATGGGACGGTCGGAGGTCCTTCGCCGTAGCTCGTTGGCGAGTCGGCTGGTCTCGCCAGTGAGGTGTTCGGGTAGGTGGTACTTCGGGGAAGTCGCGACGTAGGTGGCGAGCTGATCTAGCCCGGTGAACCGGAAGATGTGCTGCTGGTGCAGAACCTGCTCGACCTGCAGTGCGGTGGCGACGATGTCGGATGCTGTGTCGCCATGGAAGGCTTCGTAGAGGCTCGGTCGCATGGCCGCGTGCGGGTCGAGCCCGGTTTCAGTGATCAGCTGGTCGATCTCGTGGTAGCTGTCGGCGGACTTGGTGGCCAGCACAGCCCGCCCACCTGACCCCAGACATCGGGCGATCTGGGCGACGACGCGTTCGGGCTGTGGCGAGTGGTAGAGGCAGAAGGCCGCGACGGCGACATCAATGCTCGACTCCGGAAGCGGCAGGTGGTGAAAGTCCGCGCACACCGTCTCAACGGTGTGTCCCAAGCGCTCGGCCACGGTGTCGAGAAGGGCCTGGGATTGATCCACGGCAATGATGCGTGCGGGTACGAGGCGGGCAGCCAACTGCCACGTGGTCGTGCCGCGTCCGCAGCCGATGTCGCAGACCACCGGCGAGGTCACGGTGCAGCGGGCGGCGAGGTCGACGATCGTAGCTGTCGCATCACCACCGCTGATCTTGGCGGCGTGTAGTGCTCCGGTGCGCTGGGCGAGCCGCCCGGCTGTGGCATACAGCGGGCCGGCTACGAGGTCGGGGTCGGTGAAGGGAGTGGCTGGCATGGACAGGTCGCCTCCCTGGCGGGTGGGGTTAGGTTCGGGTGGAGATCTCCGCCCGGATTTGGGCGATGAATCGCGCGGCCTGTCGGCGGCTGGTCAAGGTGATCAGCCGGGTGTTGCCGCCGTGCTCGTCCAGCAGGTGACGAACCTTGGGGCGCATGGTCGTGCGGTAGCCCCAGATGTAGCGGACGAAGTTCCAGGTGATGCGGTCGTAGACACCGTCCTTGGCGTGCTGTCCACTCCGGTAGTGCCATCTGCGCTGGAGGATGCCGGTCAGGCAGGTGATCGCGGGCAGATCGAGAAAAATCACGGTGTCGGCGGCGGCCAGCCGGGTCGGGAGCGTGCTGGCGTAGTTCCCTTCCAATAGCCATCGGGGCTTGGCTACCAGCTTGCTCTGGAGCGCGGCGAACTCTTTCTGGGGCAGCGGGTTCCAGTCGGCGTCGTAGTAGACGCTGTCGAGGTGGGTGAGTGGGAGATGGAGAAAGGCGGCGAGTTGGTTGGCCAGGTGGGTTTTGCCGGACCCGCCGCAGCCGATGATGGCGATCCTGTCCATACGCCGGGACGTTATCTGTGCCGGATTCTCATCCGGCATAGGCAGGCCGGTCACGACGCCACCATCCGCCGAGCGGGTTGTTTAGCTAGCACGTTGTCGAGTACATCGAGCTGGCGCGACACGCGGAGCATCTCCAGGGACCGCAGACAGCCGGCGATCAACTCCACGTGCTCACTCGTCCCGGCGATGCCTTTCAGGCGGGTGATCATGCTCGCAACGGCGGCGCCGTCGTCGACGTGTAGCAGCGGTGGCGTGTAGCGCCCGGCGCTGCGGATGCTGGTGGGGGTCAGCGGCAGGCACCCCGCCAGTACCGCCTCAACCAGGCGCTGGGTCATCTGGCCCGCTGCCGCGTACCGATCGGGCAGCAACAGGACGGTGGCCGAGGCGTTGTCGATCACCAGCACCCGGTGGGATCGGGTCTGGGCGGCCAGGGCATCGAGACAGCGGCCGATCAGGCCGTGTCCTCGCCAGGTCACCACGACCACCGTGCTCACCGCGCCTGCTGTCACGGGAGGTGACGGTAATGCCAGACTCCCCGCGTGCCGAAGCTGGTCGTGCTGCTGGAGCAGCTGCTCGCCCCGGTGCCGGGTGGCACGGGGCGGTACTCCCGTGAGCTCACCGCGGCGCTGGCCGCGACCGCGCCGACCGGCTGGACGGTGGGCAGCG
>JBQTGW010000191.1:0-9790 GCA_052390495.1 Pseudonocardiales bacterium | reverse complement strand
CGATCAGGCGCCCCGGATTCGGCGAACTCACGAAAATTGAGTGATCAGGAGCGGGACGGGGCATACGTAATGCCGAGGCGACGGGGGAGGGGTGCCGCCTCGGCATGGGCAGGGGTGGGGGAGTCAGGGGTGTAGCGCGTCGCTCTCCGGCTAGCAGGGTTACTGCGGGGGCAGGTGGCAGCCAGTGTGCATGTGGAGGATGGTGTTTACTGCGGTGCCGAAGTCCAGGGTGCCGCCGTAGGGGTCGGGCACCACAATTTTGTGGTCACCAGGCCGGTTGACGACTACCTTGGGGGTGCTGAACCCGTACTGGCCGGTGATCTCCTGCACGATCGCTACCGCCTGGTCCCATCGTTCGTCCGGTATGCCTCCCCGCGCACTCCACCCGGGCAGGGAACGGCTCTTCCCCTCCCGCACGTCCGGGAACTCGAACCCGCAGCCACCATGACTCTCCTTGCTGTGGTTCATCCAGTTCAGCCCACCGATCTCGGCGCTGAGCCGGTCTCGCACCTCGGTTTGCATTTGCTCGTACCGGGCGCTGATCGCATTGATGTCCGGACGCTGCCGTAGAGCCGCGCGTTGGTCTTCCACGCTCTCACCTCCGATGATTCCGCATCCGCTGAGCAGTACTGCCAGCGCCACGAGGGTGGCTGGCAGTCGTCGGCGGTGGTGGTTAGACGCCGGGGACAATGTCGCGTACCTTCCTGGCCGCGCCGCCGATGACGTCACCGGCGAACTCCCGGGCGCGGTCACCATGGCCGGTGTTCTCCCCCTCGATCGCCCGGTCGTCCGTCCCGGCGATGACCACGCTCATGTTGTGTTGACTGGTGGTGTCTGGTGCCAGGTAGTTGGAGTGCCCGGTCACTTCGGTCAGTTCCCGGCCGTCAGGTGTTCGGGCTGCGGCGGAGGACAGGTCGGTGAGGCCGTCGAGTTGGTTGGGGTCGTCTCCGAAGCGGCCGAGGTCGGCGACTGGGTCGTTGCGTGCTTCGATCACGTATGAATGTCCTTCGGGAATGTGGAGATCCCTGACGTCGGAGGTGCCGATTCCGGGGGAGCCGAAGAAGATCACGTCATCGACGGCGTCGGTTTGTTGTACGGCGTGTCCGGTGGTGGTGGAACCGTAGGAGTGGCCGATCGCGATGAGATGCGGATCGTCCGGGCGGGAGGCATCGGTACCGTCCAGGAATCCGCCCAGCGCCGCCCCGCCGGTCCGGGCTTGGGCTTCGCTGAGTACCGAGCGGCCGGGGTTCGCGATCTCGCCCCATTGTGGTGCCTCGTAGCCGATCCAGGTGACCGCCGCCACCGAGCCACCGTCGCCATAACGCTGGGACTCGTCTTGGGCCTGCTCGCGCAGCAGGCGCATCTGGTCGTCGTAGCCTGCCAGGCTGCCTTCCACGGTGGAGGTGAAACCTGGGGTGAACACCGCGATGTGGCTGGCTGTGTCGACGTTGCCGATGGCCACCGCGGCCTTGACTCGCTGGCCCGCAGTGTCGAGCAGGAGTAACTGCCGGTCCCCCCGCGCCAGGGTGTCCTCGATCGACTCGAGCGCGGCGAGCTTGTCCTGGACCAAGCCCAAGTGGGCAGCGGCAGCCCCCATTCCCCGGTAGGCCCCGAACTGGAGCTGGGTGGCCTGGGCCTGCAGCGCGGCTCGTTCCTCGGGTAGCCGTTCCCGGTTAGCCTCGTCGCGGACCTGCGCGGGGATGCCATCCAGGTTGCCGAGCAGCTCCGGGCGCGAGGCCGCCAGGATCGCCCGCTCCGACGCCGACAGCGTTGCCCACCAGTCCGCCACCTGTTGCGGTGTGCCGTCCTGGGGTGGCCTCAGCTCGGACAATTCGCCGGCCGCCGCGCCTGCCTCCGCCGCGCCCGCCAGGGTCGTGGTGGTGCCGTCCTCGATGTCGAACCGGGCGGCGGCGTTCAGCACCGCGGTCAGCTCCGCTTCGATCTCCGCGGCGCGGCGCAGCACCTGCTCCAGCAGCCCGATGACCTCTGCTCGCACCATGGCCCGATCCCGGGCCACCGCCTGCGCCTGGTCGGCGAGCACCTCCGGTGGTGACACATCGATCACTGCGGCGTCCGGGTCGACCGTGAAGCTGTGACGCCACGCGAGTTCCTCGGCCTCAGCCAGGGCGCGCTGCACCTCGATTACCGCGTCCGCGGTGTCCCCGACCGCGCGGCGCACCCCGGCCACCGCGGCGACGATCCGGCGCATCCGCTCGGCGAGCCGATCGAAGTCGGCCGTCGCCGCCTCGGCTGCCGCGCCGGTCCAGCCTGCCGGGTGCCGGGCCCCGATCAAGTCATCGTCCAGCGTGATCAGGGTGTCCCGGTGAGTACCGAGCGCGGCGAAGACCCCGTCCAGCTCAGCTGGTTTCCACTGCCGGATGTCGGCCAGACTCAACATCAGGGGACACACTCCCCGTTGAACCGGAACCGGGCTGCCACAGGTACCTCCCTCGGCCGCGACACTGTCGGTGGCATTCTGCACTCAAGCCGCCACCGGGGGTGTGCGTTTCCCGAACTTGCCTACGGCAGTTCGGGTGTGGCGTCGCGGTCGACGGCCACGCTGGCAGGTTGCGCTGCCGCTTCCAGTGCTGCCGCCACGGCTTCGAACTCGGCGAGTGCGGCGGTGAGGTCCTCGACGATCTCGCGGGCGATCACGTCGGGCGCTGGCAGGTTGTCGAGGTCCTCCAGTGACTCATCACGCAACCAGGTGATTCGGTCATCCGATCCCCTTTCTCAGATGAGCGCTGCGAGATCGTTGTCAACTCGCATCTGGCATCCCACCCTCTCGTCGCTGACCGAGCCTCCTAGGGCGATCAAGCTACGGCGCCATCACGACAAATCCTGCGAGGAGGGCGGCGGGAAGCGACTCAGACTTCTGGCCGCCAGACCCGCGGGGAGAGCCCACCGCCCAGCAGCGTGACGCTCACGGACCTGGGCCGAGTTCTTCCCGACGGTCTTCGAGTGCCTGCCAGTAGCGGATAACGAGGTCGAGTTGCTGGTGTGAGCTCATGTCTTTCTTTCCGCCGAGCCACGCCGTGCGCAGGCCAACTTCGCTGAAGACACGCACTTCCAGTGGCCGGGTGTGAATGCGACGGTCACGCCGGATCGCGACCCAGCTGCGTTCGGCCACGATCGGCATCCATCCGATGTCGATAGTTCCGAGCGGAACCTCCGGCAGATCGGGGTGACCAGCGAAGATGACATCGTCCCAGATGCCCGCAAGCCAATTTCCGAGATCAACTGGCCGGGTGCATCGCGCCCACGAGGGGTGAAATGGGGCCTGTTGCCGCGCGTGACGGCTCTGTGTACGCCGAGTTCGACATCAGAGCCGTCCGGGTGGCGTCGAGCAGCGCTGGTGTCGAACTCGGCGACAGCAGAGCGTCGCAGTCACCCGTATCTCGACGCAAGGGCGCTCTCATCGACGAACCATCGAAGCGCCACCTGCTCGGGTATCCTTCAGGCGGTCCGCGCCAAGCTCAGTTCGAAGCGCAATGCCTGTTCCGCCCGGGCGGCCGTGAGATCGAACAGGTCGGTGATCGTTTCGGTGGGCTCGCCTGCCCGGAAATGCTCGGCGACCACTTCGGTCGGGACCGCGCGCACTACCGGCCGCCCGTATTGATGCAGCAGATCGAGCGTGACCAACCCTCCGAACTTGGCCGGGACCACGGCATTCGCCTCGCGGTCGGCATCGCCGACGTACCGGAGATCGCCGACGAAACTCCGCATCGGGGCAGACATCATCGCTTGCCCGCTTCGGACCACGACCAGCATCTCGTGACCGGTGATGCCAAACCTCCTGCTGGACGTGACGAACCAGCTCACGGCCATCGATATCGAGAAACGGCCTGGCGTGCGCAAGCGGATACCTGCCGAACTCCCCCCAGGTCACTTCCTCATCGCGGGTGCGTGCGTGCCGGTTAGCACCGCAGCCAGACTCAGATGACTGGCGTATGTCGCCTGTCTCGTCAGCCGACGGTTGGTTGCCCTGGTGGGAGCATCAGCCGCGATTCGGGGACGGTGCCCCATACGAACTCGGTCCACTGATCGCGAGCTGTCCAGGTGCCCACGTAGGCCACCCCGGACAGCAGGTTGATCATCTCAGGGCGCCACTGCTGTGTCACCTCGTCATCGAGCACAACGAGCTTCCGCTCAGTCGGCAGGTGCCCGTTGACGTCGGAGAACATCGTGAAACAGTGCTCCACTGCGGACTTCTGTGCGGCGATGTTGTGCCCGGACGCCGTCTGGACGTAGACCGGCAACTCCTCGTTGCTGCCCGCCGCCGCGGTGACCCGGTACGGCCAACCGCTGACACCCGTCAGCTTTGCTCGCGGCTCCACGAACGGGAACTCAGCCTCAAGGTAGGTCGTCAGCCGCTCTGGGAACGCCAGGCGACGCGGTGCTGGCGCAAGCAGCCTCAACCCATCGAGGTTGGCCACCGCGTCGGCCATCTCTTGCACCAGGTCGACGGTGTGCTCGACGCTGGCGCGACGAACGAGCTGACCGCCGTCGTCCTCCAGCGCGTGGGCCGCCAGCAGACGCTTCCACGACTTACCGATCCTGCTGCTCGAGTGCACGTTGACACCCACGCTGTCGAGCCGAGCAAGCACCTCGCCGCCATCCGACACGATCACCTCATCGCCAACGGTCTGGACGATCAGCTCGACGGTGTCGCCATCGGCGTAGTGATGCGACGTCACGAGCAGAACGGTGTCCGCCGACACCTCCCGACACCTCCACCGACCGCGCTCACCTGCTAGAACGGAGGAAAGTAGAATGCTGCACCCAGTCATCCGATTCCTCCTAACGCGTCGGTAACATCGGGTCGATCCAGCGGTACTCGCCTGTCAGCTTGATGGCCTGCTCTGCGCAGAACGCCTCGAACGCCTCACGGTAATGGTCTCCTACGACACCTGTGGTGGGAACAGACGGAATGTCATCAGGGGTGTACGCGACCGTGTCCTGGTGCTGCTCGGAGAACGTGTGCTTGTGCGTTCGCCCCTGCCACTCCTCACGGTCCCCGATCCGGTTGCGGTGTGAACCGTTGACATCCAGCCGACGGAGGTGCTGGTTGTAGATCATCAGGTAGGCGGTCAGCTTCCAGGGCTTGGGTATGAGCACCTGGACACCGAGCATCAGCGGCAGGCCGTGCTCGTTGTGCACGCCCATCTGAGCGCGGACGGTCGCAGCGCGAGCCTCCCACTTCATCGGTACGCGCAGCTCCAGGAGAGCTGTCTCGCCGAGGATGAGCGCTACGAGGTCGTTGTCAACTTGCACCCGGTATCCCACCCTCCTGTCGCTGACCGAGCCTCTTGAGGCGATCAGGCTACGGCGCCGTCACGACAACGTCCGCGCCGACGCGCCGGAATGCAGTGATGTGAGCACCGAGCGCTACCCTGCGGGCGACCTCGCGGATCTGATCCTGACAAGTACTGTCCCCCGGGGTCGACACGGATGATCGGCAACATCGTCGGCTGACGGAAAGAGATATAGCGACGTGGCTCCCACCCTGTACCGCAACACTGGCTACTCGCTGAGCCATCTGGTCGAGGACATCAGGGTCGGCAGGATCGGCCTGCCGGACATCCAACGGCCGTTCGTCTGGTCCTCCGCGAAAGCCCGCGACCTGCTGGACTCGATGTATCGCGGATATCCCGTCGGAACCCTGATGTTCTGGGAGACCGGAGCCGATGTCGGAACGCGACAGATCGGACTGGCAGAGTCGGACCGCACGCCGCTGTTCGCGGTCATCACGGGCCAACTCGTGCTCACCAAGACGTTCGAGCGGAAGCGGATCCGGATTGCCTTCCGGCCCGAGGACGAGCGGTTTGAGGTCACCGACGCCGCGATCGAACGGGACCCGGAGTTCATCCCCGATATCACCGAGCTCTGGTCGAAGGGCTACAAGACCACGGTCCGCACGTTTCTTCGGCGGCTGGCGGAGTCGAAGTCCGCTGATCTCCCGCCCGGCCACGAGGACGAACTGGAGGAGCGACTCGACCGGGTTCGTGATCTCCGGGGGTTCCCCTTCCAGGTCGTCGAGCTGGGGGCTGCGGCTAAGGAGGACGAGGTTGCGGAGATTTTCGTCCGGATTAATTCTGAAGGCGTTCAACTCAACCAGGCTGACTTCATTCTCACGTTGATGTCGGTGCACTGGGAGAAGGGGCGGCGGAAGCTGGATGCGTTCAGCCGGGCCTCGATCGACCCGACGATCACGGGATCAAGTCCAAAAAACCCTTTCCTCTCGAGCCTGGTCCCGATCAGCTCCTGCGCGTCGGGGTGGCACTCGCCTTTCGCCGGGCGTGGCTCCAGCACGTCTACAGCATCCTCGGGGGAAAGAACCTCGACACCGGCCGTGTGAGTCCGGAGAGCCGCGAAGAGCAGTTCGGTCTCCTCGCGGCAGCGCAGGAGCGTGTGCTAGATCTGACGAACTGGCACGAGTTCCTCAAGTGTCTCGCCGTTGCCGACTTCCGAAGCGGTAAGATGATCACATCGGACAACGCGGTGCTATTCAGCTATACGTTCTGGTTGATCGGCCGACGGGACTTCGGAGCAGATATCGCCACGTTGCGCAGCGCAATCGGTCGATGGTTTTTCATGGTTCACACGACTGGCCGGTACACGTCGTCACCCGAGTCTCAGTTCGAATACGATCTTGGTCGACTTTCGGACCTGCCGACATCGGACACCGCGGCCTTCGTCGCTGAGCTCGATCGCACAATCGACTCCCAGTTCACCCGGGACTACTGGGAGATCTCACTGCCCAACAGACTCGAAACGTCCGCCGCGCGGTCCCCTGTGCTGTTCGCCTACTGGGCGGCGCTCAACCTGCTGGACGCGGATGCGTTGTTCAGCCACGGCGACGAGATGATGCAGTACCGGCAGGAGCACTGGGGCTGACGTGTATCTGCTGGGCTTCGTTGCTCAGCGCACATATAGCGTGGATACCCACCCGCCACCATCACCCCGCGGCGCGGGGTTCCTCAGGGGTTCGAGAAGTGGTGTCGAAGTCATATCCACTCCCTATGGCAATTTGGGTTCGACGAGTGCGGCGGCGCGGTCAACGGCCGCGCAGGCTCGGGGTGTGTCATTCAGGTACAGGGCCGTGACAGCGACGTTTGCGTTGTCCCCGACTGCAAAGTAGATATCGCAGTACCCGGGTCCGCTGGTTTCCACGGCTCGCTTGGCCTGGTACCGACCGATCGTGATATCGGTGACGCTGGAAGCGTCAGTGAGGTTGAGCCCGTCGATCCCTAGGTCTTCGTTGATCGCGGTGGACACCGCGCCCTCCGGGGTAGTCCAGGTACAGCTACGCAAGCTGGCGATGTCGTCGGGGCGCCCCTGCGAAGGTACGCCGAGTGAGCTGGCCTCCGGTCTGGTGAGCAGGTCACACACCTCGATGGTGACCAGGCCGGTCTTCCCGGTCTTCGGGGAGGTGCCAGACGGCGGGGACACCGGGGAAGACGGCGGAACCAAGGGTTCCGGCGCGCCAGCCGGGATGAAAGCCTGCAGTAGCAAGTAACCCGCCAGGGCGAGCACCGGGACCAGCGATGCGAGGTAGAGGTGATAGCGGCGGTTCATCCCTCGCCAATCCGTCGAAAACCCTGCTCGGCCTGGGCTTCGATCTGCTCGTAGTTTCGCATGCCGATCTTTAACGCATGCTCTGCTTCCTCCAGCGTCTCAGCAAAACGACGCAGCACGTAGTCCAGCGACTGCTCATCTCCGGACGCCACCTGCACGTTCAGCTCCGCGATGGTCCGCGCCTCCGGCAGGTCACCCAGCATCGCCTCGGTCTTCAGTAGGTTGATCTGTGACAGCCGCTCGTTCAGCCGTTCCCGTATCTGTCTGACGGATCTGACCATCTCGCTGCCTGCCGCCGTGTCGACGGCGAACATGCCTTGTTGCGCCGCAGCCATTCCGCCCGCCAGTTGCATCGCTCACCCCAAGCGCCGGTACCCGACCATGCTCGCAGCGTCACAGTCGGGGTCATCCTGTCGGACGCGCGGACTGGGTGGTCTGGTTCCGTCGAAACTCGCGAAGATGTGTGATCAGGAGCGAGCCGGGAGATGAGCAGTGCCGAGGCGGTGGGGCCGCCTCGGCCAGCATCTCGTGACCGGTGATGCCAACCTCCTGCTGGACATGACGAACCAGCTCACGGCCATCGACGTCAAGAAACGGCCTAGCGTGCGCAAGCGGATACCTGCTGAACTCCGCACGCAGCCGCACCGCAGCAGGACGCAAGCGGTGTATGGACCACGGGCGCGGAACATCGCTCCACCGGCGCGCCGTACCAGGCGGCAACACGAGAAGCCGATCGACGTCCGAGTGACCGTAGACACAGCGATCCAGCAACGAGACCGTCACCGCCGCATCCTGTCACGTACGGCCGAGCGTAGGCGTCACGGCGCGCATTACCAGGTGGAGCCGGTGCTGCCGTGGCGGCAGGAGATGGGTGCAGTCTCGGCATGGGGATGGGCAGGGCCACGTCAAAATCACTGAAAGTGTTAAGTTTGTGGCTTTAGGTGGGACACCGCACAACGAGGCAACGTTTAAACGCTCCGCTCGGTACGGGCTCACTCCCCACCCGACCACGAATCCATCCCGATAACGATCCCGTACCCCCACTCAACTACCCGACATCATCACCCGTAGACGTTAAGTCACCATCACGTTGCCCTGGGGATAGGCAAGGGAGTCAGGCGTGCAGTGGCCGTGCTTGACCGCAGCGATGAGGGATGCCCACTGCGGTGCGGGAAACGCCAGCACCGGGCTGGTGGCGCCGAGCTTGGAATCACGCACCCCTACGTGACCTGCAAGCGAGTAGTTGACCTCGACGCAGCAGTCCGCCCCGCCGTTGGTGTAGCTGGAGGTGAACCAGGCCCCGTCCTGGAACGATGCGATTGACATGAGGCTAGCCCTTCTTAATCCGATCTCGCTTGGTCCGGTCTCACTTTGGCACTGGGCGGACCATCCCTACGGCAGCTTTGGTTCGATAAGTGCGGCAGCCCGATCAGCGACCGAGCAGGCCCGCTGGGTGTCGTTCAGGTACAGAGCCAGGACGCTGACGTTCGCACTGTCCCCGACCGCGAAGATGACGTCGCAGTAGCCTGGTCCGCTGCCTTCTACGGCCCGCTTCGCCTTGTGGTTTCCGATCGTGATGTCGGTGACGCTGGACGCGTCTGTGAACACGAGTTCGTCGATCGGGCGGTCATCGTCGATGGTGGTGGAGGCACCACCCTCTGCATCTCCCCAGTTACAGCGGCGCAGGCCGAGGACATCCTGGGGCCGTCCCTGCGGAGGGACACCAAGCAAGCTGGCCTCCTGGGCGGTGAGCAGGTCGCACGCCTCGATAGCGGCCAGACCGGTCGGCTGCGTGGTGCGCGGTGGAGGCGAGGTCTTGGCGGGTGGCGGCACCGACGTACCCGGCTCGACGCCCGGGGCGCTCGCCTCCGGTACCGAGCAGCCAGCCACCGCGAGCACGAGAGCCAGCGGCGCGATGCGGGTGCGGACGCTCATGGCTGGCCCATCCCCCTCGGCTGACCCATCCCCCTTGGCTGGCCCATCCCCCTTGGCTGGCCCATCCCCCTTGGCTGACCCATCCCCCTGAAGCCCTGCTCGGCCTGGGCCTCGATCTGCTCGTAGTTGCGCATGCCGATCTCCAACGCCTGGTGCGCTTCGTCGAGCGCCTCGGCGAAGCGCTGAAGCACGTACTCCAGTGACTGGTGATCCCCAGCGGCCACCTCAGCGTCAAGCTCCGAGATCCGCTTCGCCTCGGGCAGATCACCCAGCATCG
>JBQTGW010000190.1:0-2073 GCA_052390495.1 Pseudonocardiales bacterium | reverse complement strand
CCTTCGGTCGCACCAGCGCGGCTGCGCGGCTGGTGGACTTACTGCATCCGACGACGGATGGCCCGACGACGATTGCGGTAACGGGCCCACCAGGAGTGGGTAAGACCGCATTGGCCTACTACTCCGGTTTGGAATCACAGCACCTGTTTGACGGCGGAGCCGTGTACGTCGACCTGAACGGCCACGCCCAGAGCCCACAGGGGCATATCGACGCCGAACAGATATATCGCCACGTATTGCTCGCCCTCTGCGACGAGGACTGGGGCAGTATTTCAGGTTTGGATGCCGGTATCGCCGGCACCATCTACCACCGGAAGATGAAGGAGTGGAGTGACCAGGGTCGGTCGGTCTTGCTAGCGTTGTTCAACGTCTCTGACCGTAAGAAGATCGACGACCTGCTGCTCTGGAAATACTCGGCGCACCAAGTTCTGATCACGGCCAGGAATGCCGACTTCCTCGACGGGCTGCCCGGGCTGAGGAAACTCCGCCCGTTGGAGCCCCTTGATGACCACCATGTGGCCAGAGCGCTCGAGGACGCCGTACGCGAGCAGCATCCGGACGACGAATGGCTGTCCCGAGAACCCTCTGACCAGGCTGACGCGAAGCTGGCGGAGTTGTTCGGCGGGCTGACGGAAGAGGTGACACTGGTCGAGGGGTTGCTCGCCGGGCAGCCGGGCATGCGGATGGAGGAACTGATCCGCCAGCTTGACGCATCCCACCTGGCCGGTTTCACGAGGCCGGCCGAGCGAGTGTTCCGGCTGTCCTGGCAATACCTGAACGAGGAGCGCGGTGAGCTGGGCAAGCAGGCCACCCGCCTGTTGCTGCTGCGCTCGGTCAACCCCGGTCCAGACATCTCGACCGAAGCCGCAGCAGCCCTGGCGGGGATAACCAAGGCGGAGGCGGTCGGACTCCAGTGGGTATTGCACTGCGTGCACCTCATCAACGACAACCGATGGGGGATGCCCAGTCTCGTTCGTGAGTACGTCACCGAGCTCGCCGAAGCGGCCCTGAGCGCCGACGATCGAGCTGCCGCATTCGGTCGGCTGCTCAGGCACTACACGGAGCATGCCACCGATCGGGCGAGGAAGGCCGGCTGGTGCCTGCTTCGCCATAATCGGCCTGGCCCGGAGCCCGACTCAGGCGATGAACCGCCCACCTGGACCGCGCGACTAAACGCATTGAGTTACTTCGAAACGGAGCGCCTGAACCTGTTGAACTGCCTGCGCCACGGCGCCAGACTCGTTGCGGAAGTTCCCGAATCCGGGCTGGGCGAACCACTGGTCAACCTCACCAACGCAATGGCAGGCTACCTGCGTAACAACGGGCCGTGGGAGACAGCGGAGCAGCTCCAGCGTACGGCAGCCGACATCGCCGAAGACCTCGGCGACCTTCCCGCCCAAGCCATTGCCCTCAACGATCTCGGCATCACTCGTCGGCTGCGGGGAGACCCTACTGGAGCAAACCAGGCGCTTGAGCAGGCGCACCGGATCTTCGGTGAACTGAGCGATAGCCGCACCCGCCTGCTCGGTCAGGCCAACACGCTCAACGAGATGGGCATCGTAGCCAACGACACGGGCCGGAAAACCGGCAAGATAAAATACCACAAGGACGCAATAGAGGTGCTCGCGTCGGCCTGGGACATGTATCGCCTCGTCGGCGACATCATCGGTATGGCAAACTCCGCCAAGAACCGCGGAGTGGCACTGGCCCTGCTGGGCGAACCCGACGAGGCCGACGAATGGCTGAAGCGCTCCCTGGCCCGCTACCGCCAAATCGATGACGTCCTCGGCGAGGTCGAGGTCCACAACCAGCGCGGCCGACTACATCTGGAAAAAGATACGAAACTGGCGATCGACGAGTTCGAAAGTGCCATTAATCTTCTGAGCGCCGATAATACTATACCTGTACACAGTCGGCTGGAGGAGGCCCGGGCGTACGAGGGGATGGGCCGTTGCCAGGCAAAGAGGGGTGCGGTCGCCGACGCTTTAACGTCCTTGGAGAAAGCCAAGGACACCTATTCCGCTATCGGTGCGGACTGGGAACACGGTGAGGTCGCGAAAGAGCTGGACAAGC
>JBQTGW010000189.1:0-11012 GCA_052390495.1 Pseudonocardiales bacterium | reverse complement strand
AGTAGCCAGAGAGGACCCAGACCTGACCGGGATCCCGGCGCACCCGCTCCGGACAGAGTGAACCCACACCCAACCTGCGACTCAATGTGACGATCACACGACAGCCGGCGAACTTGCCGTTGCCCTGCCTGATGCCCGCACCCTCACTGAGGTGTACCGCCCTGGGGCATCGGTGAGGGCACTGCCTGCGGTGAGTGAAGGTGTCAGGTGGCCAAGATGGTGGAGCCGACTATTGGCGAGCGCCTCCGCGAGTTGCGCCGACCCGCCTATACGCAGGTCGACCTGGCGGTGGCCGCCGATGTCAGTGTGGACGTCATCCGCAAGCTGGAGCAGGGGCGACGGCTGACTGCGTCGATCGGCACGTTGCGACGCATCACCCGGGTGCTGGGCGTCGAGGTGGCTGCGTTGTTGGGCCGCTGCCAGCCGGTATCCCCTGGTGGGGAGGGACATGCGTGGGTGTGCCCAATCCGCGATGCGCTAACCCCGATCGACGACCTCCTCGATGAGCTCGATGACGCCAACCCGCCCGACCTCACTGAGCTGAGTCGCTCCGTCACCTACGCATTAGGTGCATTCTGGGCGGGCCACTACGAGCCGGTGGCGTTGCTGCTGCCCCGTCTATTGGCTGAGGCCCAGGCTGCGATCCACGCGGCCCCTGCGGAGGGGGACGTTCGCGCGGTCGATCTCGCTGTGCAGGTCCACCGGCTCACGGCGAGCACACTGCTGCGTCTTGACGCGGCCGATCTCGGGCACGTCGCGGCGCGGGAGGCGCTGCGGTTGGCCGCGCGGCTGCCGGACTCGCTGCACGTTGCTGCCGCGCATTACACGCTGGGTCATGTCCTGATCCGGCAAGGCCGGTTCGTGGACGCTGAGCGGGTCTCTGTGGCCAGCGCCGAACGCTACCAGCCTCGCGGGGATGCCAACACAGCGCAGCTGTCGGTGTACGGGGGCCTGCTGCTTCGCGGCGCGACTGCCGCCGCCCGGGAGGGGCGAGCAGGTGTGGCCGCCGAACTGCTGGCTGAGGCCGTCACCGCTGCTGAGCGCACCGGGGCGGATCGGATGGATTACGGGGTGGTGTTCGGGCCGAGCAATGTGGTTGTCCAGTCGGTGGACGTCGCGGTGGTCACCGAGGACTACGCGGGAGCGGCCGAGGTGGCCCGGCGGATGCCGCGAGGTTCGGTGCTGCCGCTGGCGTCCCAGTCGCGGCACCTGGCCGACGTCGCGCATGCCCAGCTGCGGCTCGGTCACGACCGGGCCGCGGAGTCCACGTTGCTGACGATGGAGCAGGCCGCCCCCGAGTGGACCGCGCATCACCGGTTGCCCCGGCTGCTCCTCGGCGAACTGCTGACCCGAGGTCGCCCGTCATCGCGACTGCGGGCCCTTGCCGAGCGCCTTGACGTCCTGCCCGGCACGAGTAGCCGTTACAGACCTGATGAATCCCGTGATGCAGCGGTACAACACGCGCGGCCAGGTGGCTGAGGCGCTCCTGGGGGGTGCCCGGTGAGCGCGCCGGAGCTGGGCAACGCCGAGGCGAGCGGGTCACCGTGGGGTTTCTCGCATCTGCTGGTGGCCGATGATCTGGTGTTCGAAGGGCACCTGGGCGGGGCCTACCTGACTGTCTGCGGAGCCCTGGTGCCCGCGTCAAGCCTGCCACCCTCGTCCTGCCCGGAGGGGTGCGCGTGCGACTGCTACCTCTACTGCCCGAAGTGCGTCCGCCGCGCAATCCAGAACGTCGCGGCACACCCAAACAACGGCGACGAACCGGACCCGGGGCCGCCGAACTACTTTGTCGGCGAGTGCGGCCACCTACGGGTGGTCGATAACCAGGGTCATATCGGGCCATGCCGCTGCGACACCTTGATCAGCGAGTCTTGGCAGTCCTGTCCCTCCACCGCACCACGCTCCCACGACCCCGGGGATGCTCGCTGCCTGCCGATGACGGTCCGGGCCGCCGAGCTGGTCACGACGTCGAGGGGGACACCGTTGGGGTCCAGCGTGCTGAGCAGCCGCAGCATCGGACGGGCCAACCCGGCAGGCGGCAGCTTGTCAGCGAGTTCCAGCGAGATCGACCAGGTCGCGGCGGCAGTAGACCGATAGTCATCGGCTGGCGCATCCTCGGGGAGGATCTCCGACAATCGCCGATGCCGGTCGCCGAGCCGACGGCGATACCCGGCGCACGTCTCACGTCTGTCCAGGATGAAGGTTGCCGCCTGCGCGGGTGCGACTGGAAGATAACCGAGATCAGCGGCCAGTTCGGCCGCTTCGGCCAGCACGTCGGGGCCCGCGCTGCCGAGCTTGTCCCGCAGATAGCCGACCGCCTCGACTGCCGTGTACAAACCGATATCGATCAGCCGTCGACCAGCACCGGTCAACACCGCATCACGACGCCGGGTGGTGACCACGGTGCGCCCGCGAGGGCAGCTGCCCGATCTCGGCCGCAGCCTGTGCGTAGGTCGCCTGTACCGCCGCGCGGCTGCTGGCCGTGGCCCACACCAACAGCTCCACACCGCTGTTCGCCCAGGCTGCCCTGGCGTGGCAGGCCGCCAACTGCGTCTTGCCGACACCACCCAAACCCGACAACACCTGGGTCAACACCACCGTCCCGGTACTCACAACCTCGTCAAACCCGGCGGTCTCCCGTTCCCGTCGCTGATAGCAATCCGCCAACAACGGCACCGAACCCACCTGGTGGGGCCACACCACCGACCGCGACTCGGCGTAAACATTGATCTGAAAGTTGCCCTCGCCGGACTGCACGCCTCGCGCGCCACGGGCGTCGGTCCCCACGGGTTCTGAGCCCGGCCTCGGTAGACCAGCCACTTGCGATGCTCACCTTTTCGGTGGGGTTGTGAAGGTGCCGGTACGGGTGTTGTGATCACCACACGACCTGGGACTTTACCTGAGCTCAGCGCAGGGTTTGCGCAGAGAGGACAACGACGTGCCGAACAGCCGAATCGCCGACTTCTCGACTGCTGTCGTCACTCCGGACTGGGTGAAACACGCCGTCTTCTACCAGATCTTCCCGGACCGGTTCGCGAAGAGCGACAGTCTGCAGAAACCGTCCAACCTCGAACCGTGGGACAGTGATCCGACACCGTTCGGATACAAGGGTGGGGACCTGGTCGGTGTCCGGGAGCGGCTCGATTACCTGCAAGATCTGGGCGTGACGGCACTCTACTTCAACCCGATCTTCCAGTCGGCGTCGAACCACCGTTACCACACCCATGACTACTACCGGGTCGATCCGCTGCTCGGCGGGGACGAGGCGTTCGACGCCCTGCTCGCCGAGTGCGGGCGGCGCGGGGTGCGGGTCGTACTCGACGGAGTGTTCAACCACACCAGCCGAGGCTTCTTCCAGTTCAACGACGTGCTGGAGAACGGCCCGGCGTCGCCGTGGCTCGACTGGTTCACCGTCCACGAGCACCCGGCCAACGCCTACGACCCCGCCCAGCCGCCCGGCTACGACACCTGGGCCGGGCTGCACGCCCTGCCCAAGCTCAACACCGACAACCCGCAGGTCCGGGAGTACCTGATGCGCGTCGGCGAGTACTGGCTACGGAAGGGGATCGACGGCTGGCGGCTCGACGTCCCGTTCGAGATCCACTCGGCGGGGTTCTGGTCGGAGTTCCGGCAGCGGATCAAGGCGATCAACCCCGAGGCTTACATCGTCGGCGAGGTCTGGTGGGACAGCAGGCCGTGGCTGCAAGGTGACCAGTTCGACGGGGTTACGAACTACCTCTTCGCCGAGGCGGCGATCGCGTTCAGTGCAGGGCACCGCGTCCGCCGCGACACCGTCGAAGATCGCTCCTACGCCCCCTGGCCCGGTATCGACGGCCGCGCCTACGCCGCCAAGATCGACCACCTGCTGGGCCGCTATCCATGGCCGATCCAGCTCACCCAACTCAACCTGCTCGACAGCCACGACACCTCCCGCTTCGTCACCATCGCAGGCGAGGACCGGGCGAGCGTCCGGCTCGGCACGCTCCTGCTCTTCACCTTCCCCGGTGCCCCCTCTGTCTACTACGGCGACGAGATCGGCCTGACCGGGGCGCTGCCGGACGCCTGGGTACGCAAGACCTTCCCCTGGGATCACCCGGAACGCTGGGACTTGGCCGCGCTCGCCTTCCACAAGGCGCTCATCGCGCTTCGTCGATCCCACCCCGCCCTCCGGACCGGCGATTACGTTCCCCTTTTCGCCGATCCGGACGTCTACGCCTTCGCCCGCACCCTGCAGGGCAGCATGCTGATCACCGCTGTCAACGTGGCCGAGGGCCCCCGCCGGTTCGAGATACCGTTGAGCGGCTCCCTGCCTGCGCAGCCCGCCACCCCCACGATCCTGTTCACGACGGACGGCTCACCCACCGCCGAGCCGGTGCCCGGTGCACTGTTGCTGGTCCTCCCCGCGCGCGGCGGCGCGGTCTTCGACGTCTCGCCCACGGTCTCTGGCGCCTGCTGATTCTGCCTCTGGGACATCTGCTTGCTCCTGCTCACGCGGGTGGGGTAGGGCGGTATCTTCTGCTTGGTGCACAATTCCTCGTACCGCGCCCGCCCGGATGTGGTGGCCGTGACGGGCTGTATGCCGCACGATGTGGCGTCCGGCTCGCCGAGCGTCACGTGTCCGGCTTCGATCAGCGCGATGAGACCGTCGGCGAGGAACAGCAGCAGGGGACGCCCGTTCTCGACATAGTCGTCCCCCATTTTGCCGATACGGGAATCAGTGCTAATACCGTGAAGCGTCGTCTCGCGTTGCGTGCCCTTGGCTGGGCGGCGTCGGCCGCCTCCGTCCGGCTACTTCGTTGATCCGGACGAGCAGGCCCGCGTGGCCGCAGTGTTCAGCAACCCGGGCCGGGTCGACGAGCAGACCATCGGGCACCTTGAAGCCGTGCTCTGGAGCTGCCGGATGCAGGAGGCTGCACTCGCTCCTCGATCTCCGGGAACCGGGGACTGGCCGACAC
Source organism: Pseudonocardiales bacterium (assembly GCA_052390495.1). GTDB lineage: Bacteria > Actinomycetota > Actinomycetes > Mycobacteriales > Pseudonocardiaceae. The sequence continues at coordinate 6,057 of JBQTGW010000189.1, read as the reverse complement.
GGCCTCATCGCCGTCGCTGGTCGAGGCATTGGGGTAGATCATCGGTGGTCCTTCACGGTCGGTCCTCACGGGCAACGAGGACGACACCACCAGGCCACGGTTCCGGCCAAGCAGTACCGCGGTACCACCTCGCTTGCCACACCACCGCCAGAAGGCGTGCCACGACCACTCATTTGTGGGCGATGACGGGCCCACCCGTCCGGTTCTGATGACGGGCCCACCCGTCCGGTTCTACTGAGGTGCGCGAACACCCGTTCTTCCGGAGGCTCCCCGGTGATTGCCGGATCGACGCCGCATCGCGACGCAGCATACCGTCGGCGCCAGAGATCACGCCACTCAGTAACCCCAGGGCCCCGGCCTGGATCTTTCACGGAGGTGGTGGGCTTCCCCCTGATCGCCAGACCCTTTTTTGATCATGATTTTCCTGTTCCTGGGCGGGTTCGTCTTGTTAACGAGCCCGAGGTCCATGGCCAGCTGATCTTACGCAGGTCAGTGGCCGTGCGCGCGGTCGTGCCGGATCTGGTGGCGCGCTTCGGCGTACCGGTGCGTCTCCCGGGCGAGCAACGCGCCGAGCACGACCGCCAGCACGGCGAGCGTCAGCAGCGCGGGCAGCAGGGCGACCAGCGGAATCAGGGCGAGCACCAGCACCACCACCGCGATCCGCTCACGGTTGACCAGGCCGGCCACGTACCACTTGAAGACCACGTGCGCGAGCAGGTACAGCGCGGCACCGCCGTACAGCGCCGCGAGCGGCACCCCGTAGATCGGGTCGGCGAGCACGTGCCCGTCGTCGCCACCGACGTAGCCCAGGACCTTCTTCAGACCCAGCGCCATCATGATCACACCGATGATCATCGGCAGGTGCAGGAACGAGTAACCGCCGCGGGCCAGCCGGATCTGCCGGGCGCCCTCGGCGGCGGCCAGCGCCCGCTCGGCGATCAGCGCGGTGACGTCGAAATAGGCCCACCACAGCGCCGCCGACACAGCCAGGCCGAGTGCCGACGCGACGATGATCGGCCAGGAGATCGGCAGCAATGCGACGCCGATGCCGATCGAGACGATCGACTCCCCCAGCGCCACGATGATGATCAGGCCGTGCCGCTCGGCGAAGTGCGCCGCCGAGTTCAGCCGCCAGCGGGTGCCTGCCAGCTGGGTGCCCAGGTAGTCACCGAGCAGCGCGGCCAGCCAGAGCAGGGTCTGTGCGGTGCCCGTGGTCTGCGAGGCGACAAGCAGCAAGACCGTGCCTGCCAGCACCGACGGGATCCACCGCAGCACCTGCGTGCGCAACTGCGGGTCGTCGCGGCTGACCACCCAGAACAGCGCGAGGTGCACCGCGCGCACCAGGAAGTAACAGACCGCGAACACGACCGGGCCGTACAGCCCCGTGGGCAGATCGTCGAACGCCTCGGGGATCGTGATCGCGCCGACGAACATGACCGCCATTGCGACGAGCATGCCAACCCGGACCACACCCTCGTCGGCCTTCACGACATTGCCTATCCAGGCGTAACCGACCCAGCTCCACCACATCACGGTGACGATCAGAATCCCGCGCGCCACGTTCGTCACGGTGGGCTCGGCGGCCATCCAGTCCGTGACGCGGGTCAGCGCGAACACGAATACCAGGTCGAAGAACAGCTCCAGCGGGGTCACTGAGGCCCGCTCCCCGATCGCCTCAATCCGCGCCCGCCGCCGTGTCACCATGCCAGTCCTAGACCTGTGCCAGTTGCCGACGAGCATCGAGCAGGTGGTGGCTCACCTCGTGGAGGGTATGAACGGCTACCCAACGCAGCGACCGCTCGGCCTCTTGCGGGTAGTTGTACATGAGGGTTCGGTCCCAGTCGCCGGGACTCAGGCGGCCAAGGACGTTGGCGAACAGCTGTGCGGTGATGGTGAGCTGACGGGCCACGTCATCGGGTTCCTGCTCGGCGTAGCCATCGTGGTCGACCCGCTCGTCGCGGCCCATCGGCTCGAACGACGGCCGGTCGCTGCGCCGGGCGGTGAGCACCCGCTCCCGTTGGACCAGCAACACATCCCGCAGGTGGCAGCCATACTCCAACGGCGACCACTGGGTGGGCACTCGCCTGGTCCGCACCTCGGCGCGGCTGTCGCCGAGCACAGCGGCGAACTCAGCAACCCCCGTGACGATCGACGACGCGGCCCTCGGCGCCTCGGCCAGCTCGTACTCGAAACCGCACTCCGCACAGCCCATGCCGAGACTGTAGGAAACGAGGCCCCGTTCGGGTACAGGAAAGGGTCCGTCATGCCCACCGCACTTCGGAGGAACTCGTGGCTGACACTCCACGCCCGCGCTACGTTCTCGGTTCCGACATCGACCTCGATGCCGAGGAGGTCCGGCGACCCGACGGCAACCGTTTGACTGAACAGGCCGCTGAGGAGCTCGCCAAGGAGGCGGTCACGATCGGCCGCCGCGGCAGGCCTGCGGCCGACCCCGAGGTCGGTCCTGGCGATCAGCCTGCTCGCGAGGAGAGAAGGCCGGTCGCCGATGTGCTCCGCGATGCCGTCGAGCAATATCTACGCTGACTGAGACGCGGCGGATGGACTGCTCCCATTCTGCATGAAAGCGTCGCCCGAACGAGAGTGTCAGATGAGTTCGACGAGGCAGGGCAGGCGGGGAGCTTTGCTCAGCCGTTCATCACCAGTCACCAGCGGGACATCGAGCCGGACAGCAAGAGCGACGTAGAGCGCGTCGTAGAACGAGAGGTTGTCCCGCCAGCTCCACGCGAGATCAGCCAAGGAGCCGGTGTGCGGGTAGCGGTAGTCGATGACTGCGCGGGCGGCCCACAACGCCGTGCTGCCGTGCGTCGCGGTGATCTCACCGGCGCGGGTCCGCTTCCGCAGCACACTGCCCAGCTCGGCGTCGATCAAATGTGGGGCGTGGCACCTGGTGGTGAGCAATGCGATGCGCAAATCGGCCGCATCGGACGTCTTACCGATCAACGCATGCGCGAGGGCGGACGCGTCGATGACGCGATCGATCACCGGCGGTCTTCGCGCACGTCGCGGACGATCTGGACCAGCGTCGATCCGGTCGAGTCCTCAGCAGCGAGGGCGGACTCGACAGTTGCCCATGCCTCCGCTTTGGTGGGATGGCCAGCGAGGTCGACCACCTGATCTCGCATATACGCCTGGATGGACTGCCCAGCAGCCCGTGCGCGCCGACGAATTGTCTCGTAGGTGTCCTCGGGGACGTCACGGATCTGAATCGTTGCCATAGCGCCATGATAGCGCTACAGCGCTGTAGCAGAGTGCTAACGACACCAATCGCACCCCACTCGCCCGGACTACTTGCTTGTCCAGCACGTCATGCCCACCGTCACGCTCCCCGACCGCCTCAAAACGGTGGGGGTTCGTCCGGGTCGGGTGCGGGGTGGGGGGTCAGTGGTTCGGGGTCGGTCAGGGGTGGTGGTTGGGAGTGATAGACATGCCCGCTGGGTGTGGTCCAGGTGGTGCACCCGTCTGGGTGCTGGGTTACCGACCATCCGGGGGCTTGTTTCACTTGGTGATGGTGTCGGCACTTGGGACCGATGTTGATCTCACTGGTCGGGCCCGTCCCGGCCTCCGGGTTGTACGGGATGCTGTGGTCAAGATCGCAGAGGTGCGCTGGGACCCGGCAGCCGGGGAACTGGCACGTTTGATCGCGGGTGATCACCAGTCCGGCGAGGTGCGCGGGAGGCCGGTACCGGCTGGTGCCGTAGTCCACCGGGCGGCCCGAGGCGGGGTCGGTGAGGATCCGCCGCCAAGTCCCTCCCGCGGCCAGGTCCCGGGCCACCGCAGCCGGAACCGGCCCGTACCCGGCGATTTCCCCAGGCAGGTCATCGGCACCCAGCAACGCGGTGTAGGGCACGGTGACCCGAACATCGACCCCGCCGCCGCGCCTGCACCGCCCACACGCGCACCGGCACCCCGCTGGGTTGGTGGTGTCGGTGGCCGCCACGTCATCGCCGATGCTGGGTGAGATCCGAACCCCACCGGGGGCAGTGGCGGCACTGGTGGTGGTGTTCTGGGTGTCGTCCGGTGCCGGGATGCTGCGCTGCCGCGCTGCACGGGTGCCCTCGCTACAGAACCCGGTGGGGCCCAGCACCAGATCGACCAACGCGTCACCACGGCGGGCCTCCAGGGTCCGCTCATCACCGGCGAACCCGGCCCGGCGGGCGTACTCGTCGAGGACCGCGTACACCCCGACCGCGTCCGCTGCGGGCAGGTACGCGGACAGGGTCGCCATCCCATCGGGCTCGGGCCACATCCGCACCCCCCGCTCCCGCCGGGCCCGTTGCGCCCGTTCCCGGGCAGCGCCCGGGTCAGTGGACAGCACCGCGCGCCGGGTCGCGGCCCGCAACTGCCCGGGAGTCTGCTTCCCCGCCTTGGCCAGCACCTTCGCCTCAACCAGCGCGGTGTGCTCCGGAGACAGGTTCAACGTCTCCGCGTCCACCACCCGCGCTTTGGCCAGGGTGAGCTGGCCTGACTCCACAGCCGCCAACGTAGCCGGCAGGCGGGTACACAACGACCACGCATCCCCCACCCGGCAAGCCGCGGTCCGCGCCGACACCCTCAACATCAACCCGACTTCAGCCACCGCCGACTCATGAGCCTGCGAATCACACGCCCCCAACGCCAGATTCCGGGCCTCCGCACGGTCCATGAACGCGGTCATCTCCCGGGCCTGGCGGGCTTGCGCCCAGGCGATGACCCGCTCCCAACCCCCCACCCGCTCCAACGCCTCGAACTCTCGATGAACCGCGTCGACCTCGACCGGGTAGGCCAGCAAATCAGCCAGCATGCCATCGGGCAGATACTCCGACCAGCGCACCGGCTCCGGAACACCAAGGAGATCCTCGGCGAAGTCGTCGACGCCGAGGGTCTCCTCGGGTGGGAGGGTATCCGGCGGTGGAGGCAACTCGTTATCGAACACATGTTCGACTATACTCCCAAGGGGAACCACCCGGCAACAGAGGGTACCAACACCGAAGCTACGTTCGATGATCGTGAATGGAGGCCCGCGACCTGCGTTAACACCCCCCAAAGGCACCAATGCACCACCCACTCACGAGGTGCCACCCTGCATCAGCACCGCAGCGTTTTCGGGCATACGCCGTCGACATCGAACGGGTAATCACAAACGGTGACGTCGCCGCCGCTACGGTCGGCCCAACAGGGATGAGAGGGGCAGTGGATGTCCCCAATGGTGCTCGTGGCCGGGGCCTGGCTCGGTGGCTGGGCCTGGGAGCGTGTCACGCCGGAAGTAGTGGCTACGGGCCACGATGTGCACCCGCTGACGCTGACGGGGTTGGGTGACCGCGCCCACCTGTCCTCCCCCGAGATCACCCTGAGCACGCATGTCGCCGACATCGTCTCGGCGATCGAGTACGCCGACTTGCGCGACGTCGTGCTGGTGGCGCACTCCTAATCGGGCGTACCCGCGACCATCGCGGCCAACCGGATCCCGGACCGGATCAGCCAAGTGATCTACCTGGCCGCGGTGCTGGCGTTGGCCGGCCGGTCGGTGTTCGAGATCTTCCCGCCCGCCGTCGAGCAGGCGATCCAGCAGATAGCCGACGCCGAGGGTGACGGCTGGCTGTTCCCGATGATGGACGACGACATGCTGGACGCCTACATGGGTGACGACGGCCTGTCCACGCAGGATCGTGCGTGGTTGCGCGCCCGCGCGGTCGGCCATCCGATCGCCGCCTACTGCGAGCAGGCGTCGGCGGACCTGAGAACCATGGAGTCGTTGCCGCGCACCTACATCGTGTGCACCGGAGACCCGCCGTTCCCGCTCCCGGCCGGCCTCGAGGTCGTCGAGTTCGAGGCCGGCCACTGGCCGATGGCCACCAAACCAGCTGAGTTGGCGGCACTGCTGAAGAGTGTGCTGCCCTCACCGGGAGGCGGATGGGGTGGGCCACGGCGGAGCCGGGGGCGGGGGGAGGGCTCCCCGGCCCCACCGTGACCCGGGTCCGGCCGTGCCGCCCTGGAAACCCCGGGGGAAGGGGCGGGCCTGGGACGGCCGGAGCATTCGGGTGAGTGACGGTCGCGGGT
>JBQTGW010000188.1:0-19501 GCA_052390495.1 Pseudonocardiales bacterium | reverse complement strand
ACGTCGACAACGATCCCCTGATCATGGCGCACGCCCGCGCCCTGCTCACCAGCACCCCGCAAGGCGCCACCGACTACATCCACGCCGACCTGCGCGACCCCGACACGATCCTGCGGGAAGCCGCCGAGACGCTGGACTTCGATCAACCCATCACGCTCATGCTGCTGGGGATCCTCAACCACATCATGGACACCGACGAAGCGCACGCCATCGTCGACCGGCTGCTGGACGCCCTGCCGTCAGGTAGCTACCTGGCGATCTCCCATCCCACCGCCGAAATCGACGGTGCGGCCATGGAGGAGTCGATGCGGCTGTGGAACGAGAGCGGCGGAACCCCGATAGTCGCCCGCAGCCGCCTGGAGCTCACCCGCTTCTTCGACCGTCTGGAGCTGCTGGAACCTGGCGTCGTGTCGTGTTCGCTGTGGCGGCCAGAACCCAGCCGGTTCGGCCCGCCCGCCGAGGTGTACGAGTTCGGCGGCGTCGGCCGGAAGCCCTAGAAGCTCCCGGAAGCCCTCAGAGCCCTAGAAACCCAGAGCCTGGGCGCGGCGCTTCACCTCACGCCCGCGATCGGAGCGCAGCGCCCCGATCGGAGTTCCGGGCAGCGAGTCCTCAGCGGTGAACAGCCAGCGCAGGATCTCCTCGGTGGAGTAGCCGGAGTCGCGCAGCAGGGTGACCGTGCCGGGCAGTCCTTTGACCACCACATTGCCGTTGAGAAACTCGGCGGGTACCACCACAATGCCGTCGCGGCGGATCGCCAGTAGTTGGCCATCGCGCAGCATCTGGTGTACACGGGTTACCGGCAGCGCCAGCCGGGCTGCCACATCGGGCAGCGGAAGCACTTCCACCTTGGGATCAAGTACGTCCGGGGCGATCGGGATGTCACTCACAGCGGTCACCTTGCCATACCCGCGATTGCGCGACCGTCCGCTGATCGGACCACGAGCGTGTACGTAGGATTCGAGGTGTGGAGCGGCAGGTACCCGAACGTGAACCGAACCTGGTCGGCACCCTGCTCGACGGGCGTTATCGGGTCGGTCCGATGCTGGCCCGCGGTGGTATGTCCACGGTCTACCACGGCACTGATACCCGGCTGGAACGCCCCGTTGCGATCAAGGTGATGGACCCCCGGTTCGCGGCCGATCCAATCTTTCTGCAGCGCTTCGAGCGCGAGGCCCGGGCGGCGGCCCGGCTGCACCATCCCGGCATCGTCGGAGTGTTCGACCAGGGCGTCGAGTCCTCCGCGACGGGCGATCACGTGTTCCTGGTCATGGAACTCGTGGCTGGTGGCACCCTGCGGGACCTGCTACGCGAGCATGGCCGACTGTCGGTGCCGCTGGCCCTCGCGGTCGCCGATCCGGTGCTCTCCGCACTGGCCGCGGCGCACCGGGAGGGACTGGTCCACCGCGACGTCAAACCCGAGAACGTCCTCATCGGCCCAGGCTCAGTGGTGAAGGTGGCCGACTTCGGGCTGGTCAGAGCCGCCGCGGAAGCCAGCAGCAACACCGGTGACGTCATCCTCGGCACGGTGGCCTACCTGTCACCCGAGCAGGTGGCCACCGGCACGGCAGACCCGCGTAGCGACGTCTACGCCGTCGGGGTACTGCTTTTCGAAATGCTCACCGGAGCACCGCCATACACCGGCGAGACGGCGTTGTCAGTGGCCTACCGGCACGTCAACGAGGACATACCGGCGCCGACAACGGTGGGTCCACCGTTGCCAGCTGCGCTGGACGACCTGATCGTGCGAGCCACCCGCCGCGACCGGGCTGTCCGCCCCGTGGACGCGTCGGCGTTCCTGTTCGCGCTCCGGCAGGTGCGCGATGAGTTGGGGATAGATCAGATCCCGGTACCGCTGCCATTGGCCGTCGGCGCGGCGGCCAACGCAGCTGCGGCAAACGGCCGCGTTACCCGAGCTATCGGCTCGACGCGCACCCGTACCGCGGTGGCATCCCCGCCCCTGGACCACGGACCACGCGGCACCCGCGCCCTGATCAGAGAACAGGTGCCGACCGAAGGACCGGCCACCCGGCGCGCGCCACGATCGCGCGCGGAGAACCGGCCCCCCGCCGACGCCGCTGATGACCCTTACCAGCGTGAGCGTGCTCGCAACCGGCGCGCCTTCATCGCCTGGTTCGTGGTTGTGCTGTTGCTCGCGACCGTGGTGGGGACCGCAGCGTGGTGGCTGGGCAGCGGTCGGTGGACGGTAGTACCCCAACTTACGGGGCTGGAACGGACCGCGGTGGAGGCCACCCTGGCCGAAGCCGACCTCGACGCCGCACTCACCGAGGACCATCACGACTCCGTCCCGGCCGACACGGTGATCAGCACCGTCCCTGGGCCGGGCAACCGTGCGCTGCGTGGCTCGGACATCACCGTGCTGCTCTCGCTGGGTCGCCCAGTGGTGCCCGACCTCCCGGTGGGCACCCCCGCCGACGATGCCGAGAATGCGCTCAGCGAGGCCGACCTGAGCCCGCGAAACGATCCGGCGGCAGCGGAATTCCATGACACCGTGCCGCTGGGCACACTGATCGGGCTGGAGCCGACGGCGGGCACCACACTCACCGTGGGCGCGCCGGTGACGCTGGTGATCAGCAGAGGTCCGGCCCCGACCACCGTTCCCGACGTGCGGGGCGCACCCGAAGCCGAGGCGATCGCGGCGCTGGAAAGGGCTGGCCTGAACGCACTGGTGCGCAGGGAGTTCGACGACGAGATCCCCGGCGGGCGGGCGATCGGCACCGATCCGACGGCAGGCGAGGAGACCAGCCGAGGCGTCGACGTCATCCTGCTGGTGAGCACCACTCTGGTTGTGCCCGAGGTGGTCGGGCAGCCCCGCGAGCAGGCGCTGGCCGCGCTGACCGAGGCCGGGTTCGATCCCACGGAGCGTGGTGATGACGCGGGTCAGCCGGGCGCGACCGTGCTGTCGGTGCGGCCCGAGGCAGGGTCGTTGGTGGATCCGTCGGATAACGCAGTGACGGTGCAGGTGGCCAACCGGGTAGTCGTGCCCGACGTGGTCGGCCTGCCGGTGGAGCAGGCCCGGCAGGTACTCGCCGAGGCTGGGCTGAACAGTAACGCCGACCAGTTCTTCGGGAACGCGTCGAGCCGGGTGGTCGCACAATCCCCCGGCGCTGGGCGGACCGTGCGGCCCGGCACCTCCGTCCGGCTGTTGACGTTCTTCTGATCGGAGCTCCTGAGCCTAATAGCAGTGGCCTAGTACCACGTCTCCAATAAGGAGATGAGTGCTGCTTGGAGATGCTCTCGATGCGCGGCTATCCACGGCAGGGAGGCCGGGTCGGGATGATGCAGAGCGGTTTCGCGCTGCTCATCACCGGTTCCGTAGAGCAGGCTGGTGGCTATTCGCAGCGTCAGCGCCTGGTTATGGTCGCCGAAAGCGGAGCCTGGCAGGGTCGCGACTGCGTGGTCGTTGAGCAGGACGGCGGCCAGATCGGCGCTGGTACGGATAGACCATGCGCGCCGAAGGTGATCGCGATGGCGGGTGAAGTCGGGGTAGAGGTAGAACCCGGCTCGCGGGGTGGGGACGGACAGCCCAGCGGCGTTGAACACTCCAGCGATGGAGGTGCTGACCCGTTGATGCAGAGTGCGGCTCAGCGCAATGCGGTCGCGCAGCACCTGCGGTTCGCGCAACGCCCAGGCTGCGGCGTGCTGCACCGGATGGGTGGGCGAGGACCAGATCTCGCTGCCGATGGACACAATCCGGTCGCGAAGATCACGCCCCAACGAATTGTCGGGCAGGCGGGTGACCCCGATCCGCCATCCACCCAGGGCCAGGCTCTTGCTGAGCCCGCTGGTGATCACCGTGCGGTCTCCGGCGATCTCGGCTGGGCTGACGAACGGTGCAGCGGGGTCGTAGATCAGGTCGCGGTAGATCTCGTCAGAGATGATCAGGAGGTCATGGCGCTCGGCGACCTGGCACAACGCTGCGACCGTTGCCGGGGTGGCCACGGTCCCGGTGGGGTTGTCGGGAATTGTGACGACGACGGCGGTGATCGGCCATCCGTCGCGCCGGGCCTGGGTGGCGGCGTGATCGAGCAGACCGGGGTCAGGTATCCCACCCTGGCCACGGGGGGTGGGGATGTGGTGCTTGGCCAGACCGAGCATCGAGGACTGCGCTGCGTAACTCACCCAACTGGGCTGGGGCAGCACGACCGCGCCGCGGATGGTCTGCAGCAGCGCGTAGAGCAGCGCCTTGCTCCCCGGTCCGGCAACGACGAGTTCGGGATCGGTAGGCAGGTTGCGTCGTCGCCAGTAGCCCGCCGCCGCCGATCGCAGTGAGTCGATCCCAGCGGACGAGCCGTAGGAGGCCATCGGGGCGGCCGCCGCCAGCGTGTCGACGAGGGTGGAGTGCACCGGCAGACCTGCCTCACCGAAGCCAAGCGGAAGAGTGGGAATGCCTGCGCGGTGCCGGCGGGCCGCTTCCTCGTTGATGGCGAGTGTCGGGGAGACTGTCACTGGATCCTCCAGGCCGATGAACGGTACGTCTCCACGATCGCCGCAGTTGAGCGTCACGTAAAGCGCGAGAAACCGGGCCATAGGTTAAGAAGATGTGATGCTCGACCTACGTCGTCTCCGGATGCTGCACCACTTCGCGCTACGCGGCAGCATCACGGCCACCGCCGCGGCGTTGGGCTACTCGCCCTCGGCGGTCTCCCAGCAACTGGCCGCGCTGGAGCGCGAAACAGGAACAGCGTTGCTGGAACGATCCGCCCGCAGCGCCGTCCTCACCGACGCAGGCCGGACCCTGGCGGCGCACGCCGCCGTGGTACTCGACGCCGTTGAGGCCGCCGAAGCGGACCTCGCCAGCATGGACACCAATCTGTCGGGCCGGGTCGTGATCAGCGTCATCCCCACCACCGCCACCCTGCTCGCCCCCGCACTGGCGGACCTGCGCCGAGCCCGGCCGCGGCTGGAGATCGAACTCCGCCTGACCGGTGCGCGCGAAGCGCTCCGTTCGCTACACGCCCGCGAGCTGGACATCGCAGTCATCGACCGCTGGACCCCGTCGCGTTCCGATCCGGATCTGACTCGATTACCGCTACTCGACGACCGTCTCGTACTCGCCCTACCACCGGCACACCCGCTCGCTGCGGTACGCGGTCCCCTCATCCTCGACTCGGGGGCGTTGGACGATCAGGCCCTGCTGTGCACGCCCGCCGACCAGCCTTCCCGCGCAGCGCTGGACGAGCTCCTCACCGCCCACCGCGCCACTCCGGCAGTACGGTGGGAGTTCGAGGGGCTGGCCACCATCGCCACCCTCGTCGCCTACGGCACCGGCATCGCGATCCTGCCCCAGCTGGCGCTGCGCGACCTCGACCCCGGTGTGGTGGTCACCCGTCCGCTACAGCCCACCCGGCATCGCCACATCGATGCCCACATCCGCACCGCATCCCACCGTCGCCCCAACCTCACTGCCGTCTTGACCGCGCTACAGCAGGCCACCCAACATACTTAAGGACCTGGCAAGTAACGTGGGTGACGCAGTTAGCTACGCAGCATCTCGGCGACGAGGAAGGCCAGCTCCAGCGCCTGCTGGGTGTTCAACCGCGGGTCGCAGGCGGTCTCGTAGCGACCGGACAGGTCGGCGTCGGAGATGTCCTGAGCACCACCGAGGCACTCCGTGACGTCCTCTCCGGTGAGTTCGACGTGGATTCCGCCGGGATAGGTACCGAGCGCATGGTGCACCTCGAAGAAGCCCTGCACCTCATCGACCACCCAGTCGAAATGCCGGGTCTTGTACCCGGTGGTGGACTCGATGGTGTTGCCATGCATCGGGTCGCACTGCCAGATCACCTGGTGTCCCGACGCAGTGACCTTCGCCACGATCTGCGGCAGGACATCACGCACCCGCTGCGCACCCATCCGGGAAATTAGGGTGAGCCGACCGGGGACGCCGTGCGGGTCGAGCCGCTCAACGTAATCCAGGGCCTGATCGGGTGTAGTGCTCGGACCGAGCTTGACCCCGATGGGGTTGGCCAGCAATTCGGCGAACGCGATATGCGCACCGTCCAGCGCGCGAGTCCGGTCCCCCACCCACAGGAAGTGCGCGGACAAGTCGTAGAGCTGCGGCGTCTCAGCGGTGTTGTCCAGGCGCAGCATGGCCCGTTCATAGTCGAGCACCAATGCCTCATGGCTGGCGTAGATCTCCGTGGAGCGCAGCGAAGAGTCATCCACCCTGCAGGCCGACATGAAGCGCAGGCCGCGGTCGATCTCACTGGCCAGCGCCTCGTACCGAGCCCCAGCGGGGGACCTGCGCACGAAGTCCTTGTTCCAGTCGTGCAGCTTGTGCAGATCTGCCATACCGGCCAGGGACAGCGCCCGCACCAGGTTCATCGCCGCCGCGGCGTTGGCGTAGGCCCGGATCATCCGGGACGGGTCGTGCACCCTCGCCTCCGGCGTTGCGACCAAGGAATTGATCATATCGCCGCGGTAGGACACCAGGCCGAACGCGTCGCGCTCCGCGGACCTCGGTTTGGCGTACTGGCCGGCCACCCGGCCGACCTTCACCACCGGCATGCTCGACCCGTACGTGAGCACCACCGCCATCTGCAGCAAGGTACGGATGTTGGCCCGCAGGTGCGGCTCGGTGTTGTCGACGAAGGTCTCGGCGCAGTCCCCACCCTGCAGCAGGAACGCCTCACCGCGAGCCACCGCAGCGAGCTGCTCGCGCAGCCGGTCGACCTCGGCGGGCACTGTTATCGGTGGCACGCTCTCCAGCACGGCACGGACCTTGCCCACCACCTCGAGGTCAGGCCAGCTCGGCTGCTGCAAGGCGGGACGAGCGAGCGCCGCATCCAACCTGGTTCGCAAGTCGGCGGGCAGCGGCGGCAGCTCCGGCAGCGCGTCGACCGGAACATCAACGGTCCAGTTCACAGTGCTCCAGCGTATGGGTTGCAGTTCCCGGCCACTGCGCCGGGATCAAGCAGGGGCCGGGATCAAGCAGGGGCCGGGATCAAGCATCAATGGGTGTCTCAGCCGAAGAACACCTCGGCCTCCGCGTAGCGCCCCGCTGACACCGTCTTGAGGGTCTCGGTGGCTTCGGCCAGCTTCACCCGGACGATCTCGGTACCGCGCAGCGCAACCATCATGCCGGATTCCCCCTGATGCACGGCATCGACCGCGTGCACACCGAACCGCGTGGCCAGCACCCGATCGTAGGCCGTAGGCGTGCCACCGCGTTGGATGTGGCCCAGCACCACGGCCCGGGACTCAGCACCAGTGCGCCGGGCGATCTCGTCGGCCAGCCAGATACCGACGCCGCCGAGGCGCTGGTGGCCGAAGGCGTCGACCTCCCCGGTCGCGAGCACCTCCGAACCGTCCTCGGGCACCGCACCCTCGGCCACCACCACAATCGGAGCGGACTCCCGCTCGAAACAGCGCACTACCCACTTACACACCCGCTCCACCGAGAACGGCTGCTCCGGGATGAGGATGACGTTGGCCCCCCCGGCCATCCCGGAGTGCAGCGCGATCCAGCCCGCGTGCCGTCCCATCACCTCCACCACGGCCGCCCGATGGTGTGACTCCGCGGTGGTACGAAGCCGGTCGATCGCCTCCGTTGCGATATGTACCGCGGTGTCGAAGCCGAATGTGTAGTCCGTGGCGCCCAGATCGTTGTCGATGGTCTTCGGCACGCCCACCACGAAGACCCCGTCCTCGCTCAGCCTGCGAGCCACCCCGAGGGTGTCCTCACCGCCGATCGCGATCAGGGCGTCCACGCCATGCTCGACGAGGGTCTGCTTGACCTGCTCGGCTCCCCCGTTCTTGTACGGGTTGGTACGCGAGGTACGCAGAATGGTGCCGCCCAGCGGGAGAATGTCCTCCACGTCGGACAGCCCCAGCGGCTGGATCAGCCCCTGCATCGGCCCCCGCCAGCCGTCCCTGAATCCGACGATCTCGTAACCGTAGACCTCAATGCCTTTGCGGACGACTGCCCTGATCACGGCATTGAGCCCCGGGCAGTCACCGCCCCCGGTAAGCACCCCGATGCGCATTTGATTTGCCTCCAACTCCGCAGATGCAGATTCGGTGTTCGATGGACAACGCTGATAACCCTGCTGACCGTGAGCGTGGCACGACTGGATCGGTCAAGCAAGGCGAATGCCTCAGCGGTGACCGTCCCGCGCCGAGCGGTGCCGCTCCATCACCCGCCATCGCAGGAGGTTGTGCCGGGCATCGGCCAGCGCGTCGTGGGCGTCGGTCGGCGGCGGCGGTAGCGCCGGCTTGCCGAGGTCCTCCCACCGCTGCCGCAACTCCCGGGTGAAGCGAGGCACCGCCCGGGGTAGCGCAGGCATCGGACCCCACAACTGAGCCAGCGCCACGTGGTCGTAAGCGGCGAGCCAGGCCCACAGCTCCACCCTCTCGCCGGCCGCGGTGAGGAAGCCGAACAGGGTCTGGCGGATCACCGCCCGGGAGCGCCACGCCGGGTCGGCGGGCGAAGGTAGCTTGGGCAGCACGTGCGACCGCACCCACTCGCCTGCCCGCTCCGGGTCGAACTCGGTGGACACCGCGTAGTACTCCCGGCCCTGCTCATCCACCACCCCGATGGAGATCAGCTCGATGGTGTTGCCGTCCTCGATGAACTCGCAATCGTAGAAGAACCGCACAATCAGGACGCCTTGAGCGACGAGCGTCGGGCGGTGGCCGCACGCTCCTTGGCCGAGGCGGCGTAGATGTCGACGTACTCCTGACCAGAGAGCTCCATCAAGGAATACATGATCTCATCGACCATCGACCGCTCGACGAAACGGTCACCGGCCAGGCCCTCGTATCGAGAGAAGTCCAGTGGGGCGCCGAAACGTATCTCAACCGGATGCGGGCGCCACATCCTGGAGCCGATGGGGTTCACCTTGTCAGTGCCCACCATGGCGACCGGGATCACCGGCACCCCGGCTTCCAGTGCCAGCCGGGCGACGCCGGTCTTTCCCTTGTACAACCGGCCGTCCGGGGACCGTGTGCCCTCCGGGTAGATACCGAGCAGGTGACCCTGCGCAAGCAGCCGCCCGCCGGTGTCGAGGGCGGCCTGCGCAGCCGAGGCGCTGGAGCGGTCGATCGGCACCTGACCAGCGGCGCTGAAGAACTGCCTGGTGAGCCAGCCGCGGACGCCCGGGGACGTGAAGTACTCGCCCTTAGCCAGGAAAGTCACCCGGCGTGACACCATGAGGGGGAGGAAGAACGAGTCGACGACCGCGAGGTGGTTGCTGGCCAGAATGGCACCGCCGCGTGCGGGAATATTCTCGCCCCCCTGGATCTGTGGGCGACAGGCCAACCGCAGCACCGGGCCGAGCAGTAGGTGCTTGAGTAGCCAGTAGAACACCTACCGATCCTTCCATCGCCCCACCCAGCCGTGCCTTGGCTCAGCCTACGGAGCGCGGTCGCGTCGACACAACGACCCCTGTGCGTCGCGCACGATCTGCGCCTGCCCGGTAGCGTCATCCCTGCATGCAGAGCTGCGCTGAGTCCGAGGGTGGTGTCCCGGTAGTGACCGTCCCCGATCCTGAGGAGCAGGACCGTCGCGAAGCGGACGGCTCCAAGGATACCGACGCGACCTTCGCCAGAATCATCGCAAGTTGGCAATCCGAGCCCGACGCACCCCGCTGGCCGACCGACGAACACCTCACCGAGCAAGACCCCCCCGACCGAGGCGCCGCCAGGGCAGACCTCACCCCCGAGGACCACCGGTTCGACGATGGCGACGAGGATCACTTCGAGCCCCCGGAGCCACCCCCACTACCGGTGCCCGGTCCTCGCACTCTCGGCGGCCTGGTGCTGCTCGCCGTCGGGGTGTTGCTGCTGATTCGACCGAGCTTGCTGAGCCTCAGTGAGCAGGCGGGAACCCCGCTGGGACTACTCGCCGTCACCGCAGGCATCGGCTGGCTGGTACTCGGCCTACGCAGCGGCCCCCCACCCGAAGGCTGGGACGACGGCGCCCGCCTGTAGCGCGTCAGCCCGTCACCAACTCCTCGGCGATGCCCGCCACCTGCGTCAGCAGCGTGGCCGGCGAGACCGCTAGGTCAAGCGCATGACAGACGATCTCGATGCCGGTATGCCGGACTACGTGCCGCGCGGGCTCGGCGTTGCCCCGGGCGTAGACCAGGTGCCCGCGAGGCAGGTGCAGCGCGGTGCAGTACGCCAGCAGCTGGTATAAGTCGGCGTCCGGGTAACCACCCGGCTTCTCCTGCTTGTACTTGGCGTCGACGACCGCGGCGGGGCTCCCGCGCCGTTGCCACACTAGATCGGGCTTCATCCGCACCGCGCACGCCTCATCGAGATGGCAGGAGTACTGGCGCTGGGCAACTCCGCCGTGGCGGGCATGCAACTCTTCGGCCAGCGCGACGGTGAGGAAATCCTCGAAGATCCTCCATAGGTCGAACAGGAATCCGCTGGCAAGTAGCACGCCCGGGGCATGCTCTGGGGAGGTGGCGCGCCAGACAATCTCGGCCAGCTGCAGCGCCGTGTGGTAGCGCTCGTTGAGCCGATTCGGCTGCCATGGGGGCAGGCAGGTACCCCGCACAGGCATGCTGACGTCGGCGAGCTGGACTCGCAGCGCGGCGAGCCGACGCCGGGCCTGCTCGCCCACCCGCGGCACGCTCGCCATCCGTGTGATAGCGCCGAGCAGGATCTGGTTCTCGGGCACGTCTACGGTGAAGTCGTCGTGCCGGATCTCCATGGGGATGGCCCGCCCGTGATGGCGGCGCAGCTGGTCGGCTTCGCGCAGCCGACCGCGCAGCACCGTGGATGACTCCTCGACGGTGCGGTAACCCTGCAACAGTCCCTGCCGCAGCGCGCGCTCGCTCTGGCGGCACAGCGCCTGCGCGATCGACGGCACGAGATCCTGAGCGACGTCGAGCGCGACGTTCTCCTCGCGCCAGCCACGCGGATCCGCAGCGTAGCCCACCAGGAAGAGCAGCCGGTCGATCGGCAGCTTGGGAGTGATCCAGACCTCCACGTCACCGAGTTGCGCGACACCGACTTTGCCGCGCGATGCCACCTCCCATAACCCTGGGTCATACGGCGAGGGCGCCGCGCTCACGACGCCCGATGCGGCCAGTCTGCGCCCTTGCTCGGCCGTGAGCGGGAACTGTGCCCGGCCGGTCTCGGTGACCTCGACGCGGGTCACAGCGGCAGATCACCGGCTCCCCGCCGCTGTGCGGCGAGGGCAACCCGCAGGATGTCCAGCCGGTACTGGTCGAGCACGGCAGGCGGAGCACCGTAATGGTGCTCCGCCAGCAGCGGCAGAATCGAGGTATCCCAGGCCCGTTCCAGCCCATCTTCGCGGCGGTAGATCTGCGGGCGCATCAGGTAGGACGGTCCGATGGCCAGATCGTGGTCCTCGATACGCGCGTTGAGCGCATCGAGCAGGGCGGGGGCGTCCAGGTTGTGCGCAATGCCATCGTCCTGCACCTGCTTCTGGAGCCACGATGCGAGAATCCCGGCCGTGGGTGGACGTGACGGATGCAACTCGACGAAGGCGAAACGGCGCCTCATCGCGGCATCGACCAACGCAATAGACCGGTCGGTGGTGTTCATCGTGCCAATGAGGAAGACGTTAGGCGGCATGATGAACTCCGCCTCGGGCGAGTACAGCAGGCCGATCGCGTCGTTCCGGTACTCCAGCAGGAAATAAAGTTCGCCGAATACCTTGGCCAGATTCGCTCGGTTGATCTCGTCGATAATGAGGACGTAGGGATCCGACGGATTCTGCCGAGCCGCCTCCACGAGCCGCCGAAACGGTCCGGGCTGCAGTTTGAAAGTGAGCTGGCCGTCGTCACGCTGCATGGGCCGGAAGCCCTCGAAGAAATCCTCGTAAGTGTAGGACGGATGGAATTGGACAAGCTTCACTGCGCTCGGATCGGCCAGCTGCCCGGCGAGGTTACGAGCGAGAAAGGTCTTTCCGGTGCCCGGCGGACCATAAAAGATCAGCTGCTTGCGCTCCCACAACAGGTCTGCCTGCTGCTGGAGCCACTCGCGCTCGATCAGCAGCTCGTCGGCGAAGTCCGGGCTGATCAGCGGAAATCGCAGGTCTTTGGCCGTGACCGGGCTGGGTTGCCCGTCGGCGAGGTCGAGGTCTTCCAGTAGCTGCTCGATGGCCGCGATCTCGTCGGTCAGCTCGACGACGTCCGCCTGGCTGTGCAGCTTCGCGGGCAGTGGCTGCGGGAGGTTCGAGAACGGCACGGCATGAGTGGGATTCAGCCACTCGACTTTGCGCCGCAGGTTGGATCGCCGGTCGGACGACGAGGTGTAGGTGGCCTCCCCTGCGACGCGGCCCAGATATGTCTTGCCCTGCGAGGTGGTGAGCAGGTAGTCGCCCACTTGCATCCGATTGCAGAAAGCATCGAACTCGGTGGCCTTGCCTTCTCGCACTGCGTAGGACTTGTGCTGGTAGTCCTGCTCCACCGCTATCCTCAGCTCATCGAGCGGTACCGGGGGTTCGAGTGGGCGCAGGGTGGCCGCAGCCAGCGAAGCTGACCCCTTGAGCAGCCACACATGCACCAGGTCATGGCCGTCTACCGAAGAACCCCGCACCAGCCAGGCCCGGCGGATGGGGGACTCGATCTCGGTATCGGCTTCGAGCCCGGCCAGCTGCTCGCGTAGGCTGTCGGCGGTGATCCGCTGATCCGGATCGGCACGATCCGACTCGTCGAATCGGAGCCCCTCGCTCTCCAGCACCTGTCGCGCGTCATCGCTGCGGTCCGGGTCAGACCAACGAAAGCCAGGGGCAATGCTGCCGTCAGCCCGCAGCACCCGGTAGGCGTTGTCGACCTTCTCGGATGCGAGAAAATTCCCGATCGACTGCGCCGAAAGCTCGGTCACCGTGGCGAGATCACCGTAGGTCGTCCACCAGCCGGCTTCCACGTATCCCAATGCCTCGATGACCCGCGCCCAGCGGAGGTCCACGTAGCCGGACTGCTTCTGCTGCTTCTGCTTGCGGTGTGCTCGATAACGGCGGCTGAGCTCACGGGCGAGCTGGTCGCCGGGGAGTTCATCGATCGCTTCGACACCGGCCTCGGTGATCGACCAGCCGCCGCGTTTGGCCATCCAGCCGATCACGCTGCTCCACGTGGACACGAACCGCAGGTAGGTCTCGAAACGCGGGGAGCCACTGTCGTTGAGGCTGAGTTCGTGCTGGTTGGGCTCGGCGTTGGCGGCCACCCGAGCCAGCGCATCCCTGGGCGCTATCGGCTCGCCGGCATCGCGGAGCAGCTCGAATAACGCGCGCGCGAGCAGCCCGCGCCGCATCTGTGGTTCCGGCGTCATCAGCTTCCTCCAGGCACGCGATCATGCCATAACCGGCCCGGCAAGCCCGAACGGTGTCCTACCAGCTCTCCCCCGTTTTCTGCACGATCGAGGGTGGCTGGCGCATCCAGAAGTGCACCATGACAAACACCTGGCAGGTACGCCGTTTCCGCCACGGCAGCCATCGCCACCGGGCGCATCCCGGTACTCGGCACCGGCCCTTGCCGTCCATGGCGTGCCAATCGAGCAGCGCCAACACTGCCCCGGCCAGCCGCAGGAGGATTTCGACGTTCTGATCCGGAGGCGAACCCTCGGGCAGCGTTTCAGCCGCTCGGCTCCGCACTACCCGGTATACCTTTCCCACATCCTCCACCAGCAGACGCCACCGCACTTCTTCGACGTTGCTCACGGGGTCCAGTCGAGCTCTACGGTATGCGGGGAGGAACCAGCGGTTCGGCGATAAGAACCTCTCCCTCGACGACCCGGCTCGCCTCCTCGGCGCGGTGTTGCAACCGCTGGCCCGTTAACATCAAGCGCTGTGCGTAGTGCTGCTGCTCGGCGCCACTGGCGATCCCTTCCATCATGCGCAGGGCTAACGACGCCATATCAGTGTTCAATCGCGCCAGCTCCGCCAGCAACTCCCGGTCTTGACGGATCATGCGTCCAGGCCGTTCTCGATCACCACATGCACTCCGCTCACCGGCTCGCCTGTCTGCTCGGCGCCCGGGGCCGGGGAGCTACCGTGGCTGGTCAGCGGGGGAACCACCAGCTATGTGCCCAGACCCGACCCCGGGCCTGGTGGTACTGCATCGGGTGCAATGAGCTGTGTGCGATCAGCTACACAACGTCGCCATCACTTCAGAGCTGTCACCGCTGGAGACCAGCGGCGATCTCGGGAACGTCGAGCTGGCCTTGGGTGGCAGCCAGCACCAGATCCTCTGCCGCGTCCTCGTCCAACGGTTCGCCCAGCCGCTCACCGTTGACCTCGAGGAACACCCATGCGGCTGCCCATCCGGCCCGCTTGTTGCCGTCGACCAAGGCATGGTTGCGGACCAGTGAGTGGAGCAGCGCAGCAGCCTTCGTCCATAGGTCCGGATAGGCATCCTGGCCGAACACCGTTGCTGCCGGTCGGGCTATCGCAGACGTGAGCAGGCCGAAGTCGCGGACGTCGACTGGGCCACCGACAGCGTGCCGGGTGGCTGTC
Organism: Pseudonocardiales bacterium; assembly: GCA_052390495.1. Classification (GTDB taxonomy): domain Bacteria; phylum Actinomycetota; class Actinomycetes; order Mycobacteriales; family Pseudonocardiaceae. The sequence continues at coordinate 5,049 of JBQTGW010000188.1, read as the reverse complement.
AGGACATCCTCCACGTCGAGGTAGTACGGCGCCCCCATCAGTGTGCGAGACGCTCGTTCAGACCAGCGCTGATCCGTGCCACGCGGGCGGATGCCTCCTCGACCAGGTGTTTGCGCGACGATACTGACCGGACGACCGCATCGTGCGCGATCGCCCGTAGCGATCGGCCCTCTCGTTCAGCTGCGGCGCGCAGATCGGACATCTCGTCGTCGTTGAATTCCACATTCAGTGCGGGCATTGCCTCAGGGTACCGGAGCAGGCACCGATTCTGGTGCCAGTTGGAGGTACCGACCCGTTCCAGGTGCGCCCTGGTCAGGGCCACTCAGGACATCCGCGAGCAGAGCACCCCGGCGCCGACTGTGCCGCCCCACTGGAGGGTGACCCAGCCTTCCGGTCGCCATACTCCGCACGAGATCGCTTTGTTCCTGGCGGAGGCCGTCTGTCACACGTCACCCCCGTGTGTAGCCTGTGTGGCACCTCGAACGCCGAGACCACACTTATCCACCACCCGGCCCACGTTGGTAGGACCGAACCCAAACGAGTAGGGATTGCCCTGTCAAGCCGCGCCGAAGATCACCGTGGGTAGTTCGCGGTTACCGGCCACTTCCAGCCGTAGCTGCACGTTGAGCGCGGCGGCCAGGCGCTCCAGGGTGGCGAACGTCGGCGACGTCCCCCCGCCTTCGAGCCGGGCGATCGCCGATGCGGTAGTGCCCATGCGGGAAGCCAAACTCCGGCTGTGTCAGCTCACCCGACAGGCGCAGCGCGCGGGCCAGCGCACCGAACTCGTACACACGGCGAGTTTCGTCATACTCCGCACGGAACTTGTCACTGTCGCTATCACCACGGGAGGCGTAGATCTCCTCCAGTGTCCGTCGTCTACTCATTGGTCAGCTCCCTCTGCAAACGCCTCAACGCAATCTTCGCCCGGTCGACCTCTCGACGCTCATTCTGTCGTTGCTTGCGGAAGGTCGTGAGTAGGATGATCCGCCGCTCCGGCCCGACCCAGAAAGTGATTCGCCGCTGCTCATCACGTAGATGAAACCGCAGCTCACGCAGCCCTTCGCCAAGACTACGGGAATACAGCATCGACAAAGTGCTACCCAGCTCACGCAACAGATCGAGATAGAACCGGAGCCGGGGCGACATCGCGAGTGGGCAGCGTGGACAACCAGTCGTCTACCTCCGGCTCGGCTTCGAGCGTTCCAGACCGCACCCACAGCCGGACTGTAGCAAGTTTGCTAACTTCGGCAGAGCCCGTAACGGCGTCCCGGGCTCTGCCAGGGCGGGCATCGGGTACGGCTGCGGGACGGAACTGCCAGGCCAGTAGCGCCCTGTTCGAGCTGGTCGGCTGGTTCGAGGTGGCCTGGCGCCCGGACATGTCTTTTTGAGCTCCCGCGCACTGTTCGCCTACCTAATCGGGCCGACTAGGAGACTTTCTAGGAGGATCACCGCATCCTTCGCATTTCTCTGTGGAGCACCCCGGGGGGAGGGCCTTATTTCTCGGCTATCCGGCAGATCGACCGTGCCGGGGCCGTAATAGGGTCCGCGGCAACGAATGGTGAAAGGGGACAGCCATGACCGCTCGTCCGAATCGGGCGTTCCAGCTCGCAAGACGTACCCGGGTGCTGACGCAGGCCCAGGTCGCTGAGATGGTTGCTGAGGTGGTCGAAGGGGCCACCGGGCGGCGGTGCGGGATCGACGCTGATTACGTGTCCAAGGTCGAGCGAGGGGAGATCAGCTGGCCGGGTGCGGCCTACCGGTCCGCCTTCGGGGTGGTGCTCGGTGCCGTTTCGGACGCTGACCTGGGGTTTCCTGTCCCCGTTCGAGCGAGACGACGCTGGTGGTGGCGTCGTCTATCGTCACGGGTGAGCCGACCTGGGCGGAGGACGCCATGATCGACCGGGACCTGATCCGCTACGCCGGCGCCGCCGGACTCGGCGCACTGTCGGCGCACCTACCGGGCATGCTGCGCGGGGCGCTGCACCGCACCGCTGTCCCGGCCCGGATCGACGAACACCACGTCGACCAGCTCAACCAGATCGTGGAGTTCTTCATGCGTTCTGACGTGCTGCTCGGTGGGGGCATGTCCGGCAACGCCGCCGCCGGGCAACTGGAATGGTGCTGCGAGGTGCTGGCCAGATCATCCATGTCCGATGAGGTCCGCCGGGCCTGGCAATCGGGCACCGCCCGGCTGGCCGACGTGGCGGGATTCATGTCGTTCGATTGCGGTGATCAGCTGGCCGCCCGCCGATTCTTCCTCGTTGCGTTGCAGCTCGCTGCCGAGGCCGGTGACGTGCAACAGCGGGTGCATACCCTCACCAGCACCGCCCGCCAAGCCGTCGAACTGGACCGCAACGATCTCTGCGTGGACCTCATGCGGCTCGCGCATGGCGATGACCGGAGCCTGTCCCCGGTCGCGCGGGCTGTCCTGACCAACGTGGAGGCTTTCGCGCTCGGCCGCCAGGCCGATGTCACCGCCGTTGAACGCGCGATCGGGCAGGCCGATGAGCTGTTCGGTCAGCGCGCCGCCGACCCTGACGACCCGACCTGGGCCTGGTACCACGACAACGACGCGCTGATGACCGGCGATGGCGGACGCGCTCTGTTCTACGCGGCGATGCGCGCGGGCGATGCCCGCATCGCCAGCATGGCCGAACACCGGCTGCAAGCTTCCTATAGCCTGCAGCCGACTCAGGAAGCCAGGTCCCGCAGCTTCGTTCTGATCCATGCCGCCTGCCTTGTCCTGCGGTTCGACGACCCCCACCGCGGCCTCGGCCTTGCCGACCAGGCCCTCGGCGAGGCGGTACTCCTGCGCTCCAAGCGGATCGCCGACGACATCCGGATGCTCATCAAGACCACCGCCCCGCTCGAACGTGATGCGGCCTTCCGATCGAAGGTGCGTGAGCTGCGGCGCACCGCCAAACGGGTCACCCAGGCCGTCGCCTGAGTCAGAATCCGTCCCAGCCCACCGGCGCGGTACCGTCTCGCAAAGTAGCCAGCCGGAACCGCGCAGCTCCTCGACCCGGACCGGGTCACGTGTGGCGGCGGTAGCCAGCCAGGTGGTCATGCGCAACATCCGGATCGCCTTGAGCGTCGGCCAGGCTGGCGAGGCCCGCACGTCGTAACCGTAGGCATCGACGAACGCCGCGTAGTCGGTCGCGGAATGCCAACCGCACTCGTGGTGGACTGCGGTCAAGGTCAGGTCCCATTCCGGTTGGCCGATGCCGACCCGCTCCAGGTCCAAGCACACGATCCGCCTATCACCGCAGCGCACGATGTTCTCGTTGTGGGCGTCACCGTGCACCACGGCCGGCGCCCTCTCGAACCACACCTGTTCCCACTGGGCGAGAAGATCAACCTGCCTGGCGCGCAAGAACCGACGATCAGCCTCACCCAACGTCGATACGGACTCGATTCGTTCGGTGACGCGGACGAACGGCTGCACCGGCCCCAACGGAGGATTCCGTGGAAGGGGGATGGTGTGCAACTGCCGGAGGAACCCGGCCAAGGTCACCAGATCGGTCGCCTGGACCTCGGGCAGGTACTCCCAGAACGACACCACCAGCCCGCCGACCACGAACGGCTCCCCGACCAACGGCCGCACAGCGGGCAGGCCGACTCCGCTCAACCAGGTCGCAACCCGCAACTCCCGCCGCACCAAACCCAGCAACGCGACACTCGGAGCAACCCGAGCAACCACCCGAGCACCGGGCAGCAGCAGAATCACGTTCTCCCCGACCCGCAACGGCATCAACCCGGTCGCGTCGATACCCGCAGCCCGAGCAGCCACCTCAGCCGCCCGCCACGCCGCATCCACCTCGTCACCTATCGACCACCGGACATTGTTCCTGCTCAGGTCTTGGCGAGCCACCGGTCACGAATATCCTTTCTCCATTCCACACCGGGTAGTGCCTAAGTTTTTTCTTAGTATACGCCCTTCGGCGTGAGGTGGTTCGTAACCTCAATGAAGGCAAGATGGCGAAGGGATTCACCAGGTTTCTATACGCCCTTCGGCGTGAGGTGGTTCGTAACTGGTGGGACTGGTTTCCCGGACAGTGGTACCTCACCCGTTTCTATACGCCCTTCGGCGTGAGGTGGTTCGTAACAGGCCGGAATTGAACGCCCTCGGGGCTATGGCTGTGTTTCTATACGCCCTTCGGCGTGAGGTGGTTCGTAACTCGCCCGCGTCGCGCCCCTCGCCCCGTGCGGGCCGGGATGTTTCTATACGCCCTTCGGCGTGAGGTGGTTCGTAACTGCCTTCAAATGGGCGGGTGGCGAGGAGCATGTGAAGTTTCTATACGCCCTTCGGCGTGAGGTGGTTCGTAACACAAGGGAAAGTTCGGCACCGTAGCAAGCATCGACAAGGTTTCTATACGCCCTTCGGCGTGAGGTGGTTCGTAACGAGGACCAAGTCGCCAATTGGCGAACGAAGCTTTAGTTTCTATACGCCCTTCGGCGTGAGGTGGTTCGTAACCCTACCCCCCTCCGCGAGGCGCTGACCAGCAGGTATGGAGGGGCGCTGCACGCGAGGCTCGCGAGGGGGCCAATTGTGGATCTTGAAAGGGTGCAGAAAGGGTGTTTCTGCTGGTAGCGGGCTTGCACGCGAGACACGATATGGATCTTCCCGAGCCGTCCCCCAAATAGAGTAACAGCGCTCACCTAGAGTAGTCACAGTGCCGCCCAGTAGGGCTTGTCCGGGGTCGCGTCGGCCTGGCCGCGCACCACCAGACGCGACCAACAGGCGGCGCAGGTGGGCAGGAGGTGCACGGCGTCAGTCGCAGGATCGATCATCTCCTCCACCCGGCCAATCAGTTCGGTCAAGTCTTCCGGAGCAACCACGCAGACGAATACGCTCCGCTGAATTCGGTCCCCCCACTGCTGCAGATAGGCAGCGACCCGAGCCCGCGCGGCATCGCGGGAGATGATGCTCCTATGATTGTCAAGCGGCAAGTTGCCTCTCTTGTGTCTTGTGTGGAACCACGAGTATCTGATAGATTTCACGAACAAGAAGCCTTTTCAGACAGCGCCTGATCTCCCGTTTGGTCTTAC
>JBQTGW010000187.1:0-2520 GCA_052390495.1 Pseudonocardiales bacterium | reverse complement strand
GGGGGGGGGGGGGCCCTTTCCACCCCCCCCACCCCCCGCCCCCCCCCGGGGCGCTTCGGGCTGGTTGGGTGGCCCCCCCCCCCCCCCCCCCCCCCCCCCACCCCACTTCCGGCGATCATGCCTCGCTCCCAGCACCACGAGACCCCAGGCCGCCGAGGTGCCCTCGATCCCCATCCCCGCCGTCGCCTTACTCCGGAACCACCGCGATCCAAGTCCAGCACCGGAACCACCATCCGGAACCGGATCCCTGTGACGGGCACCCCGCAGAGCACCATCCGGAACCGGATGCTGGCCTGGGTGGGGGGTGAGGACACGACAGGGCCACGGCATGGTCGCGGCCTGTAGCTGCACGTTACGTCAGGTGACCGGCAGGGCGGGCGGGGTCATGCTGAGGCAGCATCGACCGGCGATAACACCGGGGGAGGCACAGGCCTCTCACTCTCCGGAGCCGGTGACCGCCGTGCCCGGCGCGACCAGCCACCAGCCCGGCCCCTGATCACCTTTTCGGAAGAACACAGCGCGGTGAGCACCGTATTCTGCCGAAACAGCGATCAGGGGGCACCGGCCCGGCACCAGGAAGATCCCGCAGTGCCCAGAGAGGGCGCAAACCTGGCCGAGATCCCGGCGCACCCGCTCCGGACAGAGTGGACTCACCCTCAACCTGTGACTCGATATGACGATCACACCACAGTCGGCGAACTTGCCGTTGCCCTGGGGCGGCAACAGAGGCGAAATCGCCTTACACAGACACCCACAGGACACGCCCTGGCCGACCATGTCTCCGGCATGGTCGGTGTCAGAGCCGTGTCAGTCGTATGTCCGGTCCGTCGGCGATTGTGGCCGCAACAACCGCCACGAAAGGAAATCCGATGAGTCAAACGGTTCCCATCCCGCACGGCCTTCCCATGGAACGCGATGCGGGCCCCTTCGACCCGCCCAGCCACATCACCCGGCTGCGCGAGGCTCGCCCCGTCAGTCCCATGGTCTTCCCCGACGGGCACGAGGGCTGGCTCGTCACCGGCTACGAAGCGCTCCGCCAGCTCCTGGCCGACACCCGGTTCAGCTCCCGCCTGGACATCGGCGTTATCCACGTGCCGTACGAGACCCCCGGCATGCCCGCCGCTACCGAACCGTCCCCGCAGGTGCCGGGCTTGTTCGTCGCCATGGACCCGCCGGACCACACCCGGCTGCGGCGCATGCTCACCGGCGCCTTCACCGTCAAACGCATGAAGCAGCTGGAGGAGAGCATCATCGACATCGCCGAGCGGCAACTGGACGAGCTGGCGCGCCTGACCCCGCCGGTCGACCTGGTCAAGGAGTTCGCGCTGCCGGTGCCGTCCCTGGTGATCTGCGAACTACTCGGTGTCCCCTACGAGGACCGGGAGAACTTCCAGGTCAACACCGCCAAGTTCTTGGAAAAGGACGTGTCGCTCGACGAGAAGATGGCCGCGTACACCGGCCTGACCACGTACCTGGCCGAACTGGTCACGCGCAAACGCGCCGCCCCCGGCGAAGACATCCTGTCCGACCTGGCCCGCCATGGCGACCTCACCATTGAGGAGCTGACCGGCGCCGCCTTCCTGCTGCTGCTCGCGGGCTACGAGACCACCGCCAACATGCTGGCACTGGGCACCTTCGCGCTCTTGGAGCACCCCGAGCAGCTAGCCGAACTGCGCGCCAACCCGGACCTGATGCCCGGCGCCGTCGAGGAACTCATGCGCTACCTGTCCATAGCCGATATCTTCTATCGCTACGCCACGGACGACATCGAACTCGGCGGCGAAACCATCGGCAAGGGATCGACCGTCGTTGTCTCGCTGCTGGCCGCCAACCGCGACCCCCAGCGCTTCGACAACCCCGACACCCTGGACATCCACCGCAAGGCCCGCGGTCACCTGTCCTTCGGCCACGGCATCCACCAATGTCTCGGCCAGCAGCTGGCCCGCATCGAGATGCGCGCCGGTTTCGAGGGACTGCTGCGTCGCTTCCCGACCCTCAAGCTCGCCATCCCCGCCAGCGAGGTGAAACTCAAGACCGATATGAATATCTACGGCGTCCACGAACTACCGGTCACCTGGACGGAAACGGCCCGGTAAAACCATCGGCGGCCTTTGAGGTAGTGGTGGTGCACCGCCGCCGCTCTCCGGAGGTGGTGCGGGCGTCGAGGACGGCTTGGACGCGGTCGAACAGGTGCTGGTCGATGAGCGGCTGGTGGCGGCCGGAGAGTTCTTCGCCGCGGTAGGTGATGTAGCCGAGGTAGTAGCGGTCGCGCAGCATCCGGGCCAGCTTGCTGATCGAGACCTGTTGGGCTGGGTGTCGGCTGGTGGGGCGGGTGCGCAGCCCGCGCTGGTCGAGCCGCTCGGGGTTCCACGTTCAAGAAGCGAGCGTGACCGCGACCAACTCGCGCCAGTTCGTCTGCGCGCCCTCTCCAGTCGCCGCGGTGTACCCCGGGGGACCCAGGGGACGTAGTGTGGGCAGCGCGAAACAGGCCACAACCGGGTGGGTACCATACAGCAGGCC
>JBQTGW010000186.1:0-28974 GCA_052390495.1 Pseudonocardiales bacterium | reverse complement strand
CTGGTTGAGGTGGTAGTACCAGCGGAAGATTCCGATGCCCATGGCCAGGTCGGCTGTCAGGTAGGCGGCGATCCAGCCCCAGTGCACCCGCAGCAGCACCAGGAAGGGCAACAGCCACAGGGTGTATTGCGGGGAGTGCACCTTGTGCAGCAGCAGGAACCCGCACAGCATGGCCGCTGAGACCGCGACCCACGGGTAAGTCCCCTCGAGTCGGTAACGCCGCCAGCCCACCCCCAGGGCAAGCGCGAACGAGGCCAGCACTGCCATTGGGGTGACCCAGTTCATGGCCTCCTGGAAGGCATCGGTGTTCGACATCGGCCGAAATCCCCAGTACCAGATCGAGTTCGTGGTGAGGTCCACGTCGCGTCGCTGCTGGAACGTGAACGCGGCACGCCAGCCGTCGTAGCCGAGCACCACGAACGGCAGGTTCACCAGCACCGCTGTGCCCGCCGCCGCGGCGCAGACCCGCAACGCCCCCGCAACGTCCCGGGTGCGGCCCGAACCAGTCAGTACATACAGCGCCAACGGCGCTACGAACGCCGCCGGGTACAGCTTGAACGCGAACCCGATCCCGAGCAGCACGCCTGCCAGCACGCCGCGCTGCGCCAGCGTGCGGTCCGTGCGCCAGGCATGCATCACCCACACGGCAGCCACCGTGGTGGCGACCACCGGAAGGTCCCAGTTGTGGAATGCGTAGAGCACCAGCGGAGGACCCAGCGCCCACAACAGCGCCCGCCAGCCCGCCAACTGGCCCAGTAATGCCGCGGTGAGCAGGCCGAACGGCGCCATCAGCAGCGCCGAGAAGAAGAGGTACTCCCCGTCGTTGTCTGCGGGCAGCCCGGAAAGCCAGATCTGCAGCCCGGTCAGTACCGGGTACTCCACGGTGCCGCCGAACAGCTGCCCCTGCTCGGTGATCCCCCCGGACAGGTACGGGATGGCGTGCTCGTCGAGATCTCGGGTCACCCAGAGGTACTGGATGTCCGAATAGCACACGTCGCGGTCCTTGCGGATGTCGTAGCCGGGGCCGCTGCGTCCGTCGCTGTCGAACTCCGGCCCGACGCAACGGGCCTTGTTGGCGTAGCCGAGCAGCAGGGTGAGCCCGCACAACAGGACCAGCGTGGCCAGGCCGGCGCGCGTCAACCGCCCTACGGTGGCTCGGCTGGGCAGTGCCACCGGTGCGGTGCGTGTGGTGCTCACGAGGCGAGTTGCGCCCGCAACCAGGCGATGTCCTTGGCCTGGGAATCGGGACGGGTCTCCAGCACGACCGGCGCGTTCGCCGCGGCGCACACCGCGACCAGCAGCTCCGCTGCGATGGTGCCCTCATGTAACGGGGCATGTCGGTCCCGGGCCGAACCGAACTCGTCGCGTGAGTTGTTGCAGTGCACGAGATCGATCCGGCCGGTGATGGCAGTGATCCGACCGACCGCGTCGGCGAGCTCCTCGCCCGCGGCGAACGCGTGGCAGGTGTCCAGGCAGAAGCCGACGTCGTACTCACCGATCGCATCCCACAGCCGGGCCAGGTCGTCGAAGCGCCGCGCCAGGGCGCCGTCCCCGGCTGCGGTGTTCTCCACCAGGATCCGGGTGCCGAAACCGCCGTTGTCGGCCTGCCGGGCGAACATCTTGCGCCAGTTCTCGACGCCCGCGGCTGGATCGTCCCCCTTGGTCACGTGCCCACCATGCACCACCAGCCCCCGCGCACCGACCGTGGTCGCCGCGGCCGCGTGCTGGGCGACCAGCTTGCGCGACGGGATACGAATCCGGTTGTTCAGCGAGGCCACGTTGATCACGTAGGGCGAGTGCAGGTAAACGTCCAGGTCGGAGCTTCGCAACTGATCAGCCTGGGGGTGCGGGCCGGGCGCCTTCCAGCCCTGCGGATCAGCCAGGAAGAACTGCACGACCGCCGCGTCACGCTCGGTGGCGGCACCGAGCGGGTCATCGTCACGGACATGGGCCCCGATGCGCATAGCGGGAGCCTATAGACCGGCCAGCCGTGCACCGCTCCAGTGTCCCGGCGGACCCACAGGGGCTAGTCGGCTAGCCGGACGCACAGCGTCATCTCAAATACGCAGAAAGTACTGGTCAACATCACAGACAGGAAGTATGGTCGTTACCCTCACGACACGACCGGGCACTGAGCGACGCGGAGGTACCTTATGGGCACACGGGCGAGGGTGACCACGGTTGCAGGGGCAGCCACGTTACTGTGCGCCGCGAGCGTTTTCGGGGCGGCATCAGCGACGGCCGCCCCGGCACCCTTGCAGGCGGCGGCAGCGGAGTCCCTCGTAGGTGGTTGTGGAGACACCGTTCGGGGAACTCCTGGACAGCAGGTCGGCGTGCGGGTAGCCGGCCTTTCTGTGATCAGTCTTGGTCAAGTGCCCACCAGTGGGTCGACCACCTTCGATGCTACTCCGATGGTGCGGGACCTGCTGGGGCCGATTGCCCCGGCATGTCAGCTCACCGTGGTGGCGCTTCCTGGGCTTGCTCCCGTCGGAGAGGTAGTCGCGCCGGTGCTCGAGGCGGCGCAGGGTGCGGTCGGCTCGCTTGGCGTGGCCCCCCAGCAGCCCCCTCCGGCACAAGCGGCTCCGCCGCCTGCACCCGGTGCTCCGCCGCCTGCTGCTGCGCTGCCGCAACCGGTGGCACCAGCCCTCGGGCCGCAGCTGCCGCACTTCTCCCCCTTCTCTGTCGGGCTCTTCCGCAGTGCGGTGCCCAACTACAACTACCTGTCCATGTTGGTGGGTAGGCCCGGTTCGTTCGGGCAGCTCCAGACCGGATTGCTGAACACGAACCTGTTCGGTACGGCCGGCTCCGGGAGCTTGGCAGCAGCGCCAGATCCTGCGGCCAGCGATGTTGCGGCTGCGGGGAACGCCACCTCGCTGCCCGCCAGCGGTGCCGAACGAATCGCCCTGCCGGTACTGGTGGCGGTTCTGATGCTCGCCACCGTTGCCGCCGCACTGATCCGCAGCTGGGTGGTCGTCACTCGGCGCTGATCAGGTCGGGCTGCACCGCCCTGCTTCACTAGATTTACAGCTTTTTAGAGTCACTAGCACTAGAGTCACTGGCACAAGCCGCCGCCCCGCGATGTCTATCGTGGGGCGGCGGCTTGCTATTCTGCTCGGCGTCGCCGGGTAGGTGCTCACCCACGTGGCGACCAGACCCCTCCTGCCGCGGAGAGCCCGCGGCCGACCAGCCCACAGGAGGTGAGTGGTCTTCATGCGTCATTACGAAATGATGGTCATCCTCGATCCGCAGCTCGACGAGCGCACCGTGGCCCCATCGCTCGACCAGTTCCTCGGCGTCGTCAAGACGCAGGGCGGCAGTGTCGAGAAGGTCGACATCTGGGGCAAGCGCCGGTTGTCCTATGAGATCGGCAAGCGCACCGAGGGTATCTACGCGGTGGTCGATGTCTCCTGCGAGCCCGCCACCGTTGCTGAGCTCGATCGGCAACTGTCGCTCAACGAATCGATACTGCGCACCAAGGTGTTGCGGCGCGACCCGGCCGCGGCCACCCGCCGGAGCAAGGGAGGTAGGCCCTGAGATGGCAGGCGATACCGTCATCACGGTGATTGGCAACCTCACGGCCGACCCTGAGCTGCGCTTCACCGCGTCCGGTGCAGCGGTGGCCAACTTCACGGTGGCTTCGACGCCGCGCACCTTCGACCGCCAGACCGGTGAGTGGAAAGACGGCGACGCGTTGTTCCTGCGCTGCAATATTTGGCGCCAAGCCGCTGAGAACACCGCAGAGTCGCTCACCCGGGGTATGCGGGTGATTGTCAGCGGGCGGCTGCGGCAGCGCTCCTTTGAGACCCGGGAGGGCGAGAAGCGCACCGTTGTCGAGTTGGAGGTCGACGAGGTCGGCCCTTCGTTGCGCTATGCGACGGCGAAGGTGAACAAGGTCAGCCGTCAGGGCGGCTCGGCGAGTGGGGGCTACGGAGCGTCGGGATCGTCCGCCGACTCCTCTGATGACCCCTGGAGTTCTGCTCCGCAGGCCGGTGCGCCCGCTGGGTCCGGCGGCGCCGGTTACGACGAGGAACCCCCGTTCTGATCACATCCCGTTGATCACATTCCAACCGCCGGCCGAGCCGGCACTCAAGGACCACTGGGCGCGAACGATTCAGGAGTGTCATAGTCATGGCCAAACCACCGGTGCGCAAACCGAAGAAGAAGATCTGTATCTTCTGCAAAGACAAAGATCTGTTGATTGACTACAAGGACACGGCCCTGCTGCGCAAGTACATCTCTGACCGCGGCAAGATCCGCGCCCGTCGGGTCACCGGCAACTGCTGCCAGCACCAGCGGGACGTCGCGATCGCGGTCAAGAACTCCCGCGAGGTGGCGTTGCTGCCCTACACCTCGACCGCACGCTGAGTCGGCGAAGGAGCCACTCGTGAAGATCATTCTTACCGCCGATGTGCCCAACCTCGGCGAGCCCGGTGATGTGGTGGAGGTCAAAGACGGCTACGGCCGTAACTATCTGCTGCCCCGCCGCCTGGCCATCGTGGCCACCAAGGGCGCGGAGAAGCAAGTGGCCACCATTCGCCGAGCTCAGCAGATCCGTCAGATCCGCGATCTCGACCACGCCCGTGAGGTGGCGGGTGCATTGTCCAACCTGGGTGCCGTCCCGGTGAAAGCCAAGGCAGGTAAATCCGGCGGGAAGCTGTTCGGCTCGGTGACCACGACCGATGTGGTCGATGCGGTGCGCCGCGCTGGTGGCCCCACGCTGGACCGAAGGGCGGTCGACCTCGGTGAGCACATCAAGTCCACCGGCTCATACGTGGTGACCGTGCGGCTGCACCCCGAAATCTCGGTGACCGTACCGGTCGAGGTTACCGCCGCGGGCTGAGCCGTCATTGCGACGACCAGCCCGCGGCACTCCTCCCGCGAAACTGGGACGACCCGCCCGCGGCCGATCAGTCCGCGGGCGGGTAGCGGAACACGTAGAGGCCGAAGTCGCGGTCGCTGGCCAGGACGTACTGGTCGCCCTGCTCATCGCGCCAGACTTCGACGCCCCAGAAATCGTTGCCACCCTCGTCGATGAATGAGGCCACTTCGGTAATGCCTTCACTGCCGTACTCGACGACCCGGAACCCAGCCGAGTAGTAGGACAGGTAGGCCACGCCCTGGTCGTCGGGGTCCATGGCGATTTCGTGTACGGACAGGTCACCGAAGCCGATGGCGAACTCCGGGTCCTGCGCTTCCGGCACCGTGTAGGTATCGATCTGCTGCAGCGACCCTGCGCCCGCCGAGCCGACAATCGGACCAGCGTCGGCTGAGCCCGCCATGTGGTCGGGTAGTGGTGGGATTTCGACGCCGAACAGCCGGACGTAGCCCCATCCGTCGAAGGTGGCCACCAGCGTGACGGCTTGGCCTGCCGTCGGCGCAGGTGCGGCTGTGCTGCAGGCGTTGTCCTCAGTAATCTCCGGCAGATCAAGTAGCTGCAGCCCGGCCTGCCTGCCGACGAAGACGAACGGGACGCGGCCCTCGGCGGCCATGCCCACCAGGGAGTCGCAGCCGTCGACCGCGGCGTTGAACACGATCCCGGCGGTGTATCCAGCCGCGGTGATGGTGTCCAGCTTCTGCTGGAACGGGCACACCCCACGCTCGATCAGCGCGGTACCCGACCCGGGGGTGATCGGCTCGCAGCCCAGCCCGACGAAGGTGGTCGGCCCGCTCAGGGAGTGCTCGGAGTCGATCAACGGGGTCTCGCCTGCCTGTGCGGCGGGGTACTCGGCGCCCGTGTAGCGCCCGGTGTTGATCGTCGCGGCGAGCACGTAGGGGTTGAAGTCCTCATCGGTGCCGAGCAGATACTTGTGATCGGGCGACAGCTCGGATTGATGTGAGTTGCCCTCGGGGGCGATCTCCTGACCGCGGGCGAGGCGCTCCTCGTCCAGTTCGGCGTAGTCGCTCTCGGCGATGAGCGTCACGGCACCCGGTCGCGGGTCGGTGACGTCGAGCAGGGTGTACCCGCCGTCCCAGTAGTTCATGTTCATCACGTACCGCAGGCCGACCTGGTAGACATCCATGTCGTGGCTGAAGACCTGGGTGAGACTCGATGGGCTCTCCTGGTCGACGCCGAACAGCGCCGTGAGGTCGAGCGTGTCGTTGACCAGCACCGGGTGATACGGGTCGGTGATATCGAGGATGTCGATGTCGGTGGACTCCACGTTGTCCACCAGTACGACGTAGGTGCGCCCGTCGAAATGGTTGGTCCATGCCCGCATCGAATGGGTGTCGTTCGGCGCAGGCTCGACGCTGCCGTCTTCGGCGGTGAAGTCACCGGTGTGCAGGGTGACCGGTTGTGGGTGGCGTGGGTCGGAGACGTTCCAGAGCGAGATGCCCCCCGCCTTGGTGGGATCGACGATCTGGGCCGGGTCGCAGGTCTCATTCTGGTGCACCAGCAGGTCGCCGGTGAACGCCGGGGTGGCCATCGGGATGATCTGGATGCCCTCCCCGGCGTAGGACCCGGGGCTGGTGGGGATGAACGCCTCAGCGACCTCAACCGGGTTGGCCGGAGCGGAGATGTCCATCACGTGCACCCCACCTGCCGCGCAGGTCGGCTCGCGAAAAGCGTTGAGGTAGGCGTAGTCACCGTAGGCGCTGACATCCGCGACCCGGCCCTCGTTGCCCGCGCCGGACGGGTTGGTGACCTCGCCTTTACCGACCAGTTCCACGTCGCCGGTGTGTACGGGTGGCAGGTGCCCCTTGTCGCTGTCGTGCTGCTTCTCGGTGGCGACTCCCTCGCCGACGAACAGCTCCCTGCTTCCCGCTTCGCTGGGACCGTGGTCCGGGTGTGCCACCGCGGCGCTGGGCATCGTGGTGAGCAGCGCGAGTCCGGCTGTGGCTGCCCCCAGCAGAACACGGGACCGCCGATGCCGAGGTTGTGGACGACGCATGATGCCTCCCTGAGGGCGGGTCGGGCGTAGCCCGACTGAGGGAAGACCATACTAACGCCTTGTGATCATTTGGGCACTTTTAGGTTGTTTCTAGCGGGTCACAGGTGACTACTCTCTTACACCAGGTGGTTTCGGTGGCCTCAGGGTCCGCCGTACTTGAGTGCTCCGGGCTACCCGACACGCCAGCGCGAGCGGCATATCGCGGACACGCCGAATCTTGGCCCGAAAATTCTGTCCACAGCTATGTATAGGGGTTCTGACCAGTCGATATCGCTCTTTTTGTGCTTGGTTGTCCACAAGTTTTCCGGAGTTGTCCACAGGTGTGCCCGCAGGGTTGGGCTGCTTCCTCCGGAGGTTGTCCACAGCCTGTCCCCAGGGTCGCTTGCCTGTTCATCCGTGTCGCCCCTAGCCTCGCCCGGCGCCTTACGGATGCTGTTCGTGCGGATTTTGTCGGCGCCATAGGGTAGAACATGTGTTCGATCGAAGGTCTGCCCGATTTCGACAGTCTGCTCAGTGGGGGAAGGGGAGGTGTCCAACGGTGGCGTTGGTGGACGATCGCGGCGCGCGGGTCGGGGACGCCCGGGGTGGAGATACCGGGCAGTTCTTCGACCGGCAGCCGCCGCAGGACATCACCGCCGAGCAGTCGGTGCTCGGCGGGATGCTGCTGTCCAAGGACGCCATCGCCGACGTGGTGGAGGTGTTACGCCCCGGAGACTTCTACCGGCCCGCTCACCAGTCCCTGTTCGACACAGTGCTCGACCTGTACGGGCGCGGCGAGCCTGCCGATGCGGTCACCGTCTCCGCCGAGCTGGAACGCCGCGGCGAGCTACTGCGGGTGGGCGGAGCGCCGTATCTGCACACGTTGATCTCGACCGTGCCGACCGCGGCCAACGCGGGGTACTACGCCGAGATCGTCGCGGAGAAGGCGGTGCTGCGTCGGCTGGTGGAGGCGGGCACCCGGATCGTGCAACTGGGCTATCACGGGTCCGACGGCGCCGACGTGGACGAGGTGGTGGACCGCGCCCAGGCCGCGGTCTACGAGGTCACCGAACGGCGAATGAGCGAGGACTACGTCGCGCTCGAGGAACTGCTGCAACCCACCATGGACGAGATCGACGCGATCGCGTCCCGCGGGGGCGCCTCGGCGGGCGTGCCTACGGGTTTCGTCGACCTCGACGCGGTGACCAACGGCCTGCACGCGGGTCAGATGGTGATTATCGCGGCCCGCCCGGGGATCGGGAAGGCGCTCGCGCTGGACACCCCGCTGCCAACCCCGACGGGCTGGACGACAATGGGAGCAGTAGCCGTAGGTGAGGATTTGCTCGGTGCCGACGGGCGGCCGACGCCGGTGGTAGCCGCGACCGACGTGCTGTCCGGGCGACCGTGCTACGAGGTCGAGTTCTCCGACGGCTCGGTCATCGTTGCCGACGGGCAGCATCAATGGCTCACCGAGACCCGCTCAGCACCGCGCTGGGCCCAGCAGAGCTGCCGCAGCGTGCGGACCACGGAGGAGATCGCGGCCACGCTGTGGTGCGGTACCACCGACCCACAACCCAATCACTCAGTACCCAACTGCCTGCCGCTCGACCTGCCCGAGCGGGAGCTGCCCATTGCGCCCTACTCGCTCGGTGTCTGGCTCGCGTCCCGCGAAGGGCTGGACGACCACATCCCGGTGGCCTACCTGCGAGCCTCGCCCGCGCAGCGGCGCGCCCTGCTCGCCGGCCTGCTCGATGCCGACGGCCACGTCGCATCCGTCGGATGGATGCAGTGCTCCGTGCGCTCCGCCCGGCTCGCGCTCGACGTTCGCGAACTCGTGACCAGCCTCGGTTACCGGGGCGAGGTCCATGGCCACACGGTCACCTTCAGCACCGAGGATGAGGTGTTCGGGTCGGAGCGCGAGTGGCTGGCGCCCGAACCTCATGGCCCTTACCCGTCGGCGAGCTCGGGCGCACGACACATCGTCGATGTCCGGCCGGTGCGTTCGGTACCGGTGCGCTGCGTGCAGGTGGGCGCCAGTGACCACCTCTACCTGGCTGGGCAGGCCATGATTCCGACGCACAACTCGACGCTCGGGCTCGACTTCGCGCGGTCCTGCTCGGTCGCCCACGGGATGGCCAGCGTGATCTTCTCGCTGGAGATGAGCCGCACCGAAATCGTGATGCGGCTGCTCTCCGCCGAAGCCGGGATCCGGCTGGCGGACATGCGTTCCGGCCGGATGAGTGACGACGACTGGACCCGCCTGGCCCGGCGGATGGGCGAGATCAGCGAGGCGCCGCTGTTTATCGACGACTCGCCGAACATGACGATGATGGAGATCCGGGCCAAGGCGCGGCGGCTCAAGCAGCGCAACGATCTGCGCCTGATCGTGGTCGACTATATGCAGCTGATGACCTCGGGCAAGAAGGTCGAGTCCCGCCAGCAGGAGGTCAGCGAGTTCTCCCGGCACCTCAAGTTACTGGCCAAGGAGCTCGAAGTCCCGGTCGTCACGATCTCCCAGCTCAACCGAGGGCCCGAACAGCGCACCGACAAGAAGCCCATGCTCGCCGACCTCCGTGAATCGGGCTGCCTGACCGCAGGTACCCGAATCCTCCGTGCCGACACCGGTGCCGAGGTCACCCTCGGCGAGCTGCTCGAGCGCGGCGAATGGAACGTCCCGGTGTGGTCGCTGGACGAGCGGCTGCGCCTGGTTCCCCGGTTGCTGACTCATGCATTCCCCAGCGGCACGAAGGAGACATTCCGGGTCACCCTCCGCTCCGGCCGGATCGTCGAGGCGACAGCGAACCATCCGTTCCTCACCGTCGACGGTTGGCTCCCGCTTGGCGAACTCAGCGGCGGGTCCCGGGTGGCCGTGCCGCGATCCGTGCCCGAACCGCTGCAGGTACAAGACTGGCCCGAATCCCACATAGTCCTGCTTGCTCATTTGATCGGCGACGGTTCGTTCGTCCGGCGTCAGCCACTGCGCTACGCGAGTACCGACTTCGCAGCTTGGCTCGATGAGTTAGGCATATTCGGGCTCCGCAGTTACGAGAAGTTCATTCCTGACGAGGTCTTCGGACTGTCCCGTGCCCAGGCGGCATTGTTCTTGCGGTACTTGTGGGCAACAGATGGCTCCATCCTGCACCCTCATGGGGGGGACCGGTGCGTCCAGATCTACTACGGGACGACGAGCCGTCGTCTCGCGGACGACGTGGCCCGGCTGTTGCTGCGGGTGGGGGTGCTGGCCCGAATTGCCGTGGTGCACAAGCCCGGGTATCGCGACAGCTACCACGTCAGCGTCACCGGCTTGGACAATCAGCGCATGTTCCTTTCCGAAGTGGGGAGCCACGGCGCCCGGGGAATAATTGCCAGCCGCGCGTTGGAAGCGCTGCACGGCATCGAAGGCAACATGAATGTCGACACCGTACCCCGCGAGGTGTGGGAGAGGGTCCGCTCGATCCTCGCCGAGCGTGGCATGACGCACCGAGCCTTCTCTGCCGCTATGGGTACGAAATTCTGTGGCAATAACTTGTGGAAGCACAGCGCGAGCCGCTCTCGTTTAGCGAGGGTTGCTACAGTTCTCGAGAACTCGGACCTTGATCTGCTCGCCACAAACGATGTTTTCTGGGACGAGATTCGCTCCATCGAGAGTATCGGCGAGCAGCCTGTCTATGACGCAACAGTTCTTGGGACCCACAATTTCGTGGCAAACGGCGTCAACCTGCATAACAGCTTGGAGCAGGACGCCGATATGGTGATGTTGATCCACCGGCCGGACGCATGGGAACGCGACGACCCACGTGCCGGCGAAGCGGACCTGATCCTCGCCAAGCACCGCAACGGGCCGACCACAACGGTCACAGTCGCTCACCAGCTGCACTACAGCAGGTTCTTCGACATGGCCCAAGGCTGAGGAGAATTGTCTGCGGCCTCTGCTACCCTCTGTAAGATCAAAACTACTGGAACCACTGACCAGGAAAGCATCACGGGTCGGTGAAAGTCCACCCCCAGGGCAGTGAGTGGGTGGCGGGTGGACTAAAAAGGAGGATCATCGTGGCCAAGCCAGTCATGCTCAAGAACATGCTCCGGGAGAAGCACTGGCAGACTTATCGCACGTTCCGTCTACAGTATGACAAGGCCGCCCTAGCGATCGATGACAGCCTTGTTGGTAGCTGTCCGAGCCGCGCGCAACTGCACCGTTGGCAGGCTGGCGACCTGAAGGGACTACCATATCCGCATCACTGTCAGGTACTCGAAGTGATGTTTCCTGGTGTCAGCGCGGCACAGATGTTCGCGCCTTCCTCAGACGCTACAGAGCTGATTCCTTCAACGACGGACGCAACGACGGAAGTGTCAACCTCGTCAACGGTGAGTCACGTTGACCACGGATATCTGTTACCACGTGTACAATCGGACGGAGAAGCTGAAAGTTGGCTGGAAGTAGATGATAGTAATCGTGCGATAGACGCTACTAACGAGGAGCACGTGACTGACCATAAACGGCGCATGCTGTTACTTTCCTTGGCTGCGCAAGGCGGTGCCATGACCTCAGCGCAGCTAGCTCAGCTATTTGATACCCTCCGAAAAGTCCGCATGCAGGCAGACCGGCTCCTGGAGACAAGGTCAGTAAGTGTAGCTACCGTGGATAGATGGGAAGAGGTTGCACACAACTACGGTTACCTTGAACTTACCACACCCCCCCCCACTTTCTTAGCACAAGCTATCTACGATTTCGACGAATTACAAAAAGTTTTAAGTCGGCGACAACCCCTTGAGCTTCAGAAGCGATTGTATCGAGTCATGGCGCAGCTTGCGGGCCTCATCGGAATTGTCGCTAATGATATCAGTCCCGATAGTCAATCATGGTTTCATACCGCACAGCTCGCAGCGAACGAAATTGGAGACAGAGCTCTCCAAGCTTGGGCCACTGCTTACGAAAGTATGTCGTATCTCTGGTGGGGCCGACCGGTAGAACGCGCTGTCGAGCTATCCCAGAAGGCACAAGCTGTCGCAGGTTCTCATCCTAATGTCGGTGGCGCGATGGCCGCGGCAATGGAGGCTCGCGCCCAGGGACGTCTAGGTAGACGTGATGAGACATTGGCTGCAATTCATCGTGCGGAGGCCATCTTCGAGCACCTTGGTCCCGCAGACACCGCAACAAACGTACTCGGATTTTACGAACATTTTCTTCGTTTCTGCCAAGAGACTGCTCTGACCTCCCTAGGCGAGACCGAAGCCGCGCTAGCGGCACAGGACCGTGCGCTAGAATTTTCAATGGCCGATGTGGTTGATTCAGCCTTGGTGAGGCTGGACCGAGCAACCTGCTTAATACGCGATGGCGAACTAACAGAAGGATGCCGCGTCGCGGGTCAAACATTACTCGACTTGCCGACTGAATCGCGTATCGGAGTGCCGCTGATTCGTGCTCGGGAGGTAATAGGTATAGTTGCTCCTGGGGATAGCCGGCTCGAATCCGTACAAAATCTTTACGAGATCATACGGTCCAGTAGTAACCGCCAGCCCTAAGATCTTACTGCCGCACCCGCGAGGAACGCTATGACTCAAGGTACTACCACCAATAAAGAGTTAATCTGCAGTGGGTTGCTCTTAGATAACGATGGCGTCCTCATTGATGCCAGTAACGCAATAGAATACTGCTGGCGAACCTTGGCTTCCCGCTACAACCTGCCTGTTGACGAAGTCTTAGGCCAAGTGTCCGGACGGAGATCACGTGACGTCATCAACGGTTACGCGCAACTGTTACCCGTAACTGTTGATGAAGCCCTGGATCAATACGAGCAGATTTGTATAGAGGATACCACCAGTGTGCAGGCGTTGCCTGGCGCAGCCGAACTACTTGAATCCTTACCAGCGAACTGCTGGACCGTAGTCACCTCGGGGACTCGGGATCTCACCCGGGCCCGCCTCGAAGCGGCTGGCCTACCAGTACCCTCGGTACTCGTCACGGCCGAAGATGTCACTGCAGGGAAACCAGACCCGGCCCCCTACAAATTGGCCGCCGAACGGCTCGGATTCCCCCCACAATTGTGTCTTGCCATCGAGGATGCACCACCTGGCCTTACCTCAGCACGCACCGCTGGCTGCCGGACGTTAGCTTTACTTACGACCCACAGGGCAGAGCAGTTAATCGGAGCGGATATATACTTACCTAATCTGGCTCATATACAGGCTCACCCCGGAATTACAGGAATACAATTGACTTTAACCGATTAACAGTTGAGCAACATCCTCCTCCATCGGAACAGTGCCCAGTATCCATCTATGGGTATATGGGCAAGCCTTATTTGCCGTGAGTTCTGAGGTATATCGGACGCGGGCGTTGTCAAGCTCGGCACAGCACCTCGCCGTGCAGGACCGCGAACCACCCGTCGTCCTGGTCCCTCCAGTGGAGCCAGCCCTCCGCCATGTCTTCGAGGTCTTCACGGGTGGCGAGGTGCAGGTCCAGGGCTTGCCCAGCGAGCGCAGAGCTGGTGACCCGCTCCGCCCACAGCCCGCCCCACCAGCCGCGTTCCTCCGCCGTGGCGTAGCACCAGGCCGTTGCGGACGTGGTTGTCTCACCGAACCCGGCGGCACGGCACCAGGAGAGCAGGCGCCGTCCAGCGTCCGGTTCGGCGTGGTTGGCACGCGCGACGCGTCGGTACATGTCGAGCCAGCGGTCGAGCCGGGGGTCCGGTGGGTACCACGTCATGGCCGCGTAGTCGGCGTCCCTGGCGGCGACGTAGCCACTGGCCCGGCATACTCGCCGCAGTTCACCGAGCGCGGCGACCGGGTCTGGCAGGTGCTGGAGGATCTGGTGGGCGTGGACGATGTCGAACGTGTCGTCCGGGTACGCGAGGTTGTACACGTCGCCGACAGCGAAGGTCACGTTACGTACGCCCTGTTCGGCGGCGTCGGCGCGGGCCTGCTCGAGCGGCTGGGCGGCCTTGTCGAGGCCGATCACGCTGCCCGGCGTCACCAGCTGGGCGAGGTCGATGGTGATGGTGCCGGGACCACAGCCGACGTCGAGGATCTGCTGGCCCGGTCGCAGGTGCGGGATCAGGTAGGCGGCGGAGTTCTCCGCCGTCCGCCAGCGGTGCGACCGCAGCACGCTGTCGTGGTGGCCATGGATGTAAGTGTTCTGGTGTTCCGGCACCCGGGCAGTCTCCCGCAAGGGCAGTCGCCGCTGGCGGATGGTGCCTGACCACCAATTCTTGTGCCCGGCTGGCCACCCACGGCCGCGTAGCGGGGGCGCGGACACACTCTAAACAGGATTGTGTTCGGCCCGAAGTACGATGAGATCAATTTCGACACGGACGTCGATGCGGACGTCGTCCCGTTCGACGACATCGTTGACCCACACTTTTTCTGGCGTAGCTTGGTAGATCCGCCGGGGCATATCACCGAGAAAATGGCTCGCCTGGCGAGGTGTTTTTCCTGCCCTGCTTGCCATGAGTTGATGAGCGCGTGCAATCTGATCGGGATCAGATAGTTCCCTGGCTTGTGCCTGGATGTAGACACCCCTGCCAGCACCCGTTCCCTCTGGTATTGTGGAATTGTAGATAGCAAGGAATATGCAAGGGTTGTCCCGAATATTCTTCGAGTGCTGACTCTGGTGGTCTGACGCCCAAAAGAAGTTGTAGTCAGAATCAAATGCCGAATATACCGGACTGTTCCATGGGTGACTGCCTGTCCCGGTGCATATTGTGGCGATCGTGATGTATTGGATTTCCTGTATCGTTCGCCGCGCGCACTCCATATGGTCTAAAGGCACTTCTGCTCCCATCCCGCTGTCACCTCCCGAGCGATGGATGACGCTACCGACGGTTGCTCAGCTTGGTATCAGTGCGAAACCTTCTGCGACAGCGGCCACGCGCAACGTCGCATCGAAAGCAGCCACCGTGCGGCAGTCCGGCACGACCTGGGCGGCGGCGTTAGCGGTGGCCAACTGCACGGCGTCGTAGGCACGGAGGCTGTGCACCCCGACCAGCCGGGATGCGGCTTCGAGAACGGCTGTGGTGGCGGCAACCACGCCGAAACGGGGCTGGTCGATGGCGGAGCCGTGGTAGTCGGCCTCGAATGCGGCGATGAGGATCGCGGTGTCGGTCAGGTCGAGTTGGCCCATCCGGTGCTTGCGCCAGATCGCCGCCGGTACCTCCGCCCTGGCCAACGCGGACACGACGAGAGTGTCCAGGCCCCGGATCAGGTGGTGGTCCGGCTCGTCAGCGTAGAGCTTCACCAAAGCCGACGAGTCCGCGAAGACGATCATCCGCGATTGTCGCGGACCAGATCTGCGAGCTGATGACCTTGGCCGGCCTGGTGCCGCGCGCGGGCGAGGTCGTCGTCGGCAGGGCGGGGGCGAGGCGGGCCGAGTGGTGCCAGCAGTCCGGCAGCGGCCAGCCGCTCCCGGACTCGAAGCGACTCATCATCGGTCAGCTCGGGGTCGGTAGCGGCGTCGAGCACGCGGGTCATGAATTCGTTGAGGCTGCTGCCACGCTGGTAGGCGGCGTGACGCACCCGCTCGACAACCTCGTCGGGTGCCCGCCAAGTCACTTGAGTCATGCCTGCATGCTAGCAGGCATGACTCCATCGCACCGGTCGCAACGGTGCCTTGGATGCCAGGATGACCCTCGTGTACCCGGTCGTTATCTGCGGTGCTGGTCCGGTGGGTTTGGTACTGGCTCTGGAGCTGCGGGGTGGCAGGTTCCCGGGTTGCTCGTCGAGCGCCATCCGCGGCCGTGGCCGTTCCCGCGGGGGCGGGCGATCAGCACCCGGTCCACGGAACCGAGGTGAGCCCGACAGCGACGCTGGCCTGCCCGCAGGACCGGCTCGAAGCCGGTCGTCCCGGCCCCGCGCGGCGGATTAGGTGCGGAACGCGGCGATCAGTCGTGTGGTGTTCTCCTCGAACACCGTGAGCAGGTCCAGGTCCGAGCCCGGAAAGCTGATCAACTCGACGATGCTGGCGCCCGGGATGTCCGGATTGTTCGGCAGGTGGGCGTTGGCGAGCACTACACCGGGGGCCAGCGCGGTGAGCTCGGCCAGCTTGCCCGGGGTCACCGGCTCGGGGCCGAAGGTGCCTGCCACCGACAGGCCGGCGAACTCGGCCCAGTAACCCATGAACAGGTGCGACACGGCCGTCGGAGCAGGCTGCGGCACGACTGTCTTGGCCTGCGCAGAAAGCTCGGCGTAGCGCTGGTCGAAGGTGGTGAGCCACTGGGTGGCCCGCGCGCTGGTGCCGAACAGCTCCCCGAGCCGGGTTACCTCGCTGCGGATGGCGCCGGGGGTGTTCTCCAGGTTCACCTCCACGGTCTGCCCGTCGCCGCCCGCAGCGTCGCGCAGGCGGGGGGCGAAGGAGTCGAACGGTGCGTAGAGCACGTAGTCGGCCGAAGCCACCGCGGCCAGGTCGCTGGGTTTCGGGTCGTAGTCGGGCGGGTGGGGCACCGAGGCGGGCGCCACGACGGTGACGTTCTCGGCGCCCGCGGCTTTGGCGAACGCTCCGGCCCAGGTCGTCGAGGCCACCACCACCGGTCCCGTGGGCGGCTCTGCGACTGCGGTGGTCTGCCCAGCGGTGGGCTGGTCAGTGCTGCCACAGGCGGTCAGGGCCAGGGTGAGAAACGCCAGCAGGGTGGCCGCGAGGGTGCGACGGGGTGCGTGCATCGAAGGTTCCTTTGGGGACTAGGTAGGTGAGCAGGGTGAGCGTCCCGGCGACCAGGACCAGGACGGGTCCGAGGGGCTGGTCCAGGACCAGCGCGACGAAGAAGCCGATGGTGTTGCCGACCAGCCCGAGGACGATCGCCCAGAGCACCATCGAACGCAGCGAGTGACCCAGATTGCGGGCCCCGAGCGCGGGCAGCAGGGTCAGCGCGTCGACCAGCAGCGCGCCGGTGAGCCGGATCGCGCCACCGATCGCCACCGCGATCACGACCAGCAGCACCAGCACGAGCCGGTCGGCGTTGACTCCCGAGCACAACGCCAGCTCCCGGTCGAACAGCACCAGCCCGAGCTCGCGCCGCCGTCGCCAGAACAGCCAGTGCACCACCACGGCGAGCACCGCAAGCACGACCAGGTCCACGACCCGGGTGGCCAGGATGGACCCCCAGAGCAGCTCGAACGCCCCGGTTGCGTTCACCCCGGACACCGAGAGCAGCAATAACGCCCCGGCGATGGCGAAGGTCATCAGCAACCCCATCGCGCCCGAAGGCCCGGCTGGCCCCCGGGACAACGGCGCCACCCCGGCCCCGGCCAGCGCGCAGGCGACCAGCCCGCACAGCACCGGGTCCAGCCCGGTGATCAACCCGACCGCGATGCCCAGCAGCGCCACATGCATCACGGCGAAGCGCACCGCGATGATGTCCAGCCCGACGATGAACACCCCCACCACGGGCAGGCTCACCGATCCGATCAGCAATCCGACGGCGGAGCGCTGCACGGCGGGCAGGGACAGCAGCTCCAACAAATCGGTCACTCGAGCACCCGCAGCCGACCCGCCGCCATCTCGGCGACCCGGTCACACGCCGCGGCCACCGCGCGGTCATGGCTGACCACGACCACCGTGACCGGCAGCCCCGCCAGCAGGCTCGCGACCTGCTCTTGGCCCTCGAAGTCCAGTGCCGCGCTCGGCTCGTCGGCGAACAGCACCCGCGCCCCGGCCTCGACGCACCCCAGCGCGCGGGCCAGGAACGCCCGCTGCAGCTGGCCGCCGGACAAGGTGTGCAACGGCCGGGCGCTCAGCCCGCCCACCCCCAGCCGGTCCGCCGCGCTCCTGGCTGCGTCGGCTCCGGCGCCTGCGCTGTCCAGCAGCTCGTCGACGAGCAGCGGGAAGCGCCCCGGCGCCAGCCGCTGCGGCACCCAGGCCACCTCACGACGGCGCCGTGTCCAGTCCGCCCGCGAGCGGGGTGGCGGCCCTTCCATCGACACGGTGCCGCCGGCGAGGGGGTGCAACCCGAGCGCGGCGCGCAGCAGGGTCGTCTTGCCCGAACCGTTCGTGCCGGTCAGTGCGACGTGCTCACCGGCGGCGACCTGCAGGTCGACCCCGTCGACCACGATCTGCCGCCCGTACCGGCAGTGCACCGCGTGGAAGATCACTGGCGCTGCGCTCACGCGGCGCTGTCCCGGTGCAGCAGGGCGCGCAGGGCCGCCTTGTCGACCTTGCCAGCGGGGTTGAGCGGTAGCTCGCCGAGGACCTTGAGCCGCTCGGGCAGCTTGACGGTCTCCAGCCCATGCTCCTCGACGAGGAAGTCGGCCAGCGATTGCAGTGTCGGTGGCGCCGCGGCGAGGCGGGTGACCACACACGCCGCGAGGCGCTCCCCCAGCACCGGATCGGGCACCCCGACGCAGGCCGCCGCGAGCACCGCCGGGTGCTGAGCCAGCAGCAACTCGACCTCGACCGGGCTGATATTGCGGCCCCCTCGGATGACGATCTCCTTGCTACGCCCGACAATGTGCAGCTGCCCTTCGGCGTCAACGCGTCCGAGATCACCGGTGCGGACCCAGCCCCCAGGGGCTCGATACCGGCTGTCCAGCTCCGGGTCGACATAGCACATCGGGCTCATCGGGCCCAGCGCCCAGACCTCGCCGACCTCGCCGTCCGGGACGTCGCGATTGTCGGTGCCGACCACCCGCACGGCCGCCACCGCCGGGTCGGGCCTACCGACGGCACTGTGCAGCTGCGTCGGATCCGCGTCCGGCCGGGTCGTGCAGTTGACCCCGTCCGCCGATCCGTAGCAGTTCACGAATGCGCACTCCAGGGCTTCCCGACAGGCGGTGACGGTGACCGGGTCGACCCGCGAACCGCCCGCCACCACGGCGTGCAACGACGAGGTGTCGGTGGTCGCCAGGGTGGGGCTGGCCAGCAGTTTCTGGAACATCGCTGGCACCCCGAAGACCAGGTGCGGGCGGTGCGTGGCGATGAGCTCCAGGCACGCTGTGGGGTCGAAGCGGGGTTGGACGAGGAGGGTGCCGCCGAACCGGGCCAGCGTCACCGACGTGCCCGATGAACCGAACGAGGAGCTCAGCGGCACCAGGAACAGATTGCGCATCGGCCACGGAGCGGTGTGCAGCTTGCTGAGGAACGCGCCCCGGCCGCCGGTCAGCGCGTCGTGGGAGTAGACGACCATCTTCGGCGCCGCCTCCGAGCCGGAGGACACCAGAATGCGGGCCGGCCCCGCGGAATCGACCTCGGGACGCACGCTGAGCGTCGGCCCCCGGGACAGCATCGCGTTCAACCCTGAGCCGTTCAACCCTGAGCCCGACGGCCCGGCCACCACCACCGAGCGCAGATCCGGCAGCTCACCGCGCATCGACTTGACGATCTCGGCGTTGTGATCGTCACCGGTCTGCTTGGTGACCACCGCTACGGCCGCCCGGGAACCACGGAGCAGCGCGAACGCGTCCCGACGGCCGCGGCCGACCGGGTAGGGCAGCACCACGGCGCCCAGCGCGGCCACCGCGAGATCGACGGCCACCGCGCGCCAGCCGTTGGGCAGCTGCACCGCGACCACCTCACCGGGGCGCACCCCGAGCCCGGCCAGCGACCCGGCCAGCCGCAACGCGCCGTCGTGCAGCTCGCGGTAAGTGCGCACCCCCTGGCTGTCCACCACCGCTTGGCGGTGCGGGTGGGCGTTCGCCTGCTCGGCGAACAGGGTGAACAGATCCCGCCCCGGGTAGTGGCCGATATGTCTCCACCAGCGCCGCAGCGCTGCGGGCACCAGGTCACGGGTGATCAGCGGGCTCATGCTGAGTACCTCCACGGGTGGCTCCGGCAACCTCACGTAGCAGTAGTCGCCGCATCACCCAGAAGAGTTCCCGATCACCGCAAGAGGAGTTATGTTAACGCCGCAGTCACTCGCTGGACACTCTCGCTGGTAGCTGTTCCCCGTTCCACAGCCAGACCTTGCTGAATTCGGTCGGACCAGGTGGCGTCCGTGCGTAGGTAAGTACAAAACACAACATTCCGCCGCCCGTAGCCGGAGTGTTGTGTTTACGGGGAACCGGCTACCCGTGCTCGGGGCAGTACACCTTGATCGGCCTTTTCGGGTACGTCTGAATGTGAGCAGCGTTGCCACTAACCAGTGTCGCCAGGACAGATCAGGGTTGATTCTGTACCGTGCTGCCTGGGGTGCATGATCCGAAGGGAGAAAAGGTATGGGCGAACCCGACATCGTTGACCTGAATGCAGCAGAGGCAACTGGTCCGAATGTCCCATCGGCCGATGAGGAACCCGTGGTCCCCTCCGCTGACGAGGAACCGGTTGTTCCCTCAGCCGATGAGGAGCCGGTTGTCCCGTCAGCTGACGACGGTCCAGTAGGGCTGATGGACTGACCCGGTGCACCGAAGCCAGTTGGTAACTGGATGCGTTCGCCTGGCTGTTATCGGGTTGTGAATGTCCATGGTGAGCGGACGAAGGTGCAGCGGTCGCGGTGCAGCAGGGTGGCGGCCCACGGATCAGCGGCCAGCTCAGCCAGGTCAGGGCAGGCACGCACCGCATCGACGCCTGCCGACGCGAGCCGCTGAAGCGATTCGGTGACTGGCTGGGCGGCGATCACGGCGGGCACCTTGCTCAGATCGCTGACGCCGAGTGCGGCGCTGACGTGGTGGGGCTCGGCGGTCTGGCTGAGCACCAGATCACCGTCCGTCGCGGGTAGTGGAACGCCGAGGACTCCCCATTCAGGCCGTCCGGTCGGTCCCCGCTCGTCTAGTTGGGCCTGCAGGACGGTGGCGGCGGACAGCAGTGAGCTATGCACTCGTCGCCCCCGGCCGTCCAGCTCGCGGCTGAGTAGCCCGGCTAGCACTCCGCTGGCCGCGACCAGCCCACCTAGTACATCGAGCAGCGTCATCAGCGAACCGGCGGGTGGCTGACCGGCCGGGGTGAGGTGGTCGGCCAGGCCGACGTAGGCCTGCACCATGAAGTCGGTGCCCGGTGGTGGATCCGCGCCGAGGGCATCGCCCCAGCCAGAGGCGTGCGCGGACACCAGCCGTGGGTTGACGGCGTGCAGGGCGTCGTGGTCCAGACGCAGTTCCGCCGCCTTGCCGGGAGCCCAGTTGTGCAGGAACGCGTCCGCGTCGCGCACCGCGTCCAGCACTGCGGCGCGGCCCGCGGGATCCCGCAGGTCGGCCTCCACCAGCCGCTTGCCGCGGTTGAGCGCGAGGAAACGCGCGGAGCAGTCCCCGGCCATCGGCGGCATCCCGCGCAGTGGGTCCCCGCCGACCGGTTCGATCCGGATCACGTCGGCGCCGAGCAGCCCCAGCACATGTCCGGCCAGCGGACCCTGCACTCTTCGCCCGGCCTCCACCACCACCAGTCCCGCCAGTGGGCCGTCGCCGGACCCAGCGTCGGGGGAGCTTCGCCCCGCAACCGGAGGTCCCACCGGCTCGACGGCCCAGGGCGCGGCAAACGGGTCTCGCCCCTGGAGCTCAAGGCTGAGCTCGCAGCGGCGCTCGGCATGCGTGCGCAGCGGCTGCACGGCCATGCCCGCTGCCGCGGCGGCGCGGATCAGCTCGGTGAATGAGCGGGTCGCTACGGCCGCGTGCAGTTCGGCGGGCAGCGGGGCCAGTGCGGTGGCGTAGCGCAACATGAATGGGCGCCAGGCCCGGCCAGCCACCGCGTCGGCCACGCCCAGACTGGTCCACAGCCGCCGCCACGGCTCGGCGTCGAGGGTCTCCAGCTCGAAGGCCACCCCGTCCGACGAACGGAACGGCGGGGAGTGCCCCGGGCGTGACCGGGCCATCAGGTCGGGCTCGTCAGCGGTGTCGGCCGCGAGGTACTGCGAGACGGTGAGCAGCGCGGTGCCCGCAACCGATACCGTGACCCCGTCCACCGTGGCGCCGCGGCGCCGGGCGAGCAGGCTGGCCAGCGCACCGTGGGTGAGTGCGAGCCCGGCTGCGATGGTCGCATAGTCCACCCCGAGCCGGGTGGCGCGGCGCCCGCGGGCCCGGCCGTGCACAGCCATCAGCCCGCACGCCGCCTGGGCCAGCGGTTCGTCCAGCGTGGTGGCGTCCGGACCGCGCCGGTCGAGCAGGCACTCCAGCGCCCCGCCGGGCAGCTGCGCGCCGGTCAGCACCAGCTGGTCGCCGCGGTGGGTCACCTCGACGAGCTCACCGGCACCCGCGAGCTGACCGCGCAAGATTCGTTCCGGCACGCTCAGCTCCGGTGGCCGCCGTTCGGGCGATCCCCGTGAAACCGGGCGCAGACCTGCACGGGTAGCTCGGGGGTCCACGATGAAGTGGTCGTTCTCTCACCCGCTGAAGTTCCTGACCGCCGAGGGGAACCTCGATTGCGCTGAGCGGAAAGCCCTGACCGCTGCTCGTGGTCGGCATGTCGGCGCCGTGCTCGGGCTGATCGGCACGGTGCTCGGTGCACTGGCCCTGCGCAGGCGAACCGGGCCGGGCGTGGGCTGAACAGATGATTGACCGTCGCGGGTCGGACCCACGCTCATCGCCAAGGAGAAGATTCAAGCCGTGATCGACAGCCCGGACCAGTACTACCTCAACGTCCATTCGACGGCCTTCCCGCCAGGAGCGATCCGCGGCCAACCAGGCTGACCTGCCGTAGGGCCGTACCGAGATCTTCGGGGTCGGTGTAACCGTCGCGCATGAGGGTGCTCACCAAGGGGTCTGCTCGACTCGCCCGGACAGCACCGCGAGCGTCGCGGCGAGGAAGTAGGTTCCCCACACCAGCTCATGTGCGGGAGCCAGGTCCCGGGTGTGGTCGTAGCACCCCTCGCCGAGGACTCCGTTGTCGCGCAGGTGGTGCTCGACGAGGTTCTCGACGGTACAGACGGCCGCGGCGTGCTGCTCCGCCGAACCGGGCCCGCCGAGAGCGGCCAGGGTGAGCAGCGCTGCGGCGGCGATCGCGGCTGCAGAGGTGTCGAGCGGGCAGATGGGGTCAGCCAGCACGGCGTGCGGTATCCCACCCGCTCCGACCTGCTCCAGCCACCAAGCCGCACAGCGCCGGGCCGGTTCGGCGAACTCGGCGTCCAGGTCACGGGCAGCCACAGCGAAGCCGAGCATCCCCCAAGCCTGACCCCGTGCCCAGGGGCGGCCAGCTGCCCCGCCGCCCCTGGGCACCCGCGCCCGCTCACCCCTACCCGCCCGCGCCGAACCGCCCCCACTCGCCCGAAGGGCTACTTCGGAGCGCACCGCCCCGTTGGGGGACAGGCACAGCTCGACATGCCTGGCGGCGTGGGCTCGGGCGAGTTGCCGCCGACCGGCGCGGGCCGCCGCACCACCGCAGAGCAGTGCGACGACCCCGGCCAGCGGGTCGATCACCGCGCGTGGTCTCGGCGGCCGGCCGGGGCGGTCGAACGCCGACCCGAACGGCACCAGCTGATGCCGGAAATCGAAGGCGGCGGCGAGCGCTGCACCGCCGAGGGTGGCCACCTCGGCGGCCACCAGATCACCGGTGAGCCGGTACCCGCTGCCCGCCCCGTACCAGAAGGTCATCCCCCGGGTCGCCGTGTCGTCCGCGGCGCGGGGGGCGAGCCGTCTGGTCCAGGCACGTGCCACAGCCGATTCGCCGTCCCCCAGGACCGCGACCCGCAACCACCACAGGCCCGCCCAGAAGCCCCCGGTCCAGGAGCCGCGGCGACTGGTGGTCCACTGCCCGGTCGTCGGATCGGCGAACAGCGGGAACCGGTCATCGACCTGCTCGGCGACTCGTCCGACCCGGTCGAGCACCAGCTCCAAGGCCATGTCCAGGTGCGGCGGGGTCCCTGCCGTCGGGACTATCACCGTCGGGACTCTCGCCGTCCGTCCCCCCGCCGTCTGAATCCTGGGCGGGATCACGGCGGCACTCCGCGCCGGGCCGAGCTCGACAGCAGTGCACTGGCTGCCGCAGCGGCGACGAACACCGCGGCCACGACGAGCCACGTGAACCCCCAGCCCGCGTGGTCCGCCAGCAGACCGGACGCGGTGGGCCCGACCGCGAAGCCACCGAAGAACCCCAGCGAGACCAGCGCCGAGGCGTGTCCGGTGGCCCCACCCCGGCGCAGCACCGCCAGCATGGACACCGCGTTGGCGGCGGTGGCGGTGGCGCCCACCCCGATCGCGCCCGCCCAGACCAGCCAGGTTCCCGACCCGGCGGCCAGTGCCAGCAGCACGGTGGCTGCGGCTGCGGTCAGCGAGAGCCACCGCAACGCCATCGTCACGTCGACGAGCCGGTCCGCCAGCCGCGTCCACACGACTCTGGCCACCAGGCCCGCGACGCCGAACGACGCGAGCACTGACCCGGCAGCCGCGTCGGACAGCCCCAGCTGCTGGCTCGCGTACAGCGGCAGGTAGGTGTTGACGGCGGCCAGCCCGATGCCCAGCAGCAGCGAGAAACCCATCAACCCGGCCGGCCACGGCGCCAATGTGGACGTCACCAGTGCCGACGTCGAGGTGAACACCCCCCGGCGCTCCACCTCGACGTCGGCACTGTCACCAAGTTCAGGAACCTGCCTCGGGGCATCGCGCGGCACCGACCGCCACACCACGATCAACAGCACGACGGGCAGCACCGCAGCGACCGCCATCCCGGCCCGCCAGCCGGCCGCGGCCGCCACCGGCGGCAGCGCCAGCCCCGCCGCGAACGCGGACAGCGGCACCCCGGACTGCTTGACGCCGATCGCCAGCCCCCGCTTCGGGCCGGGTACCCGCGCGGCCACCAGCAGGTTCGTCGCCGGGTTCGCCAGCGCCAGCGCCAGGCCGGTGACGGCGAGCGCCCCCAGCAGCCAGCCGTACCCCGGGGCCAGCGCGGCAGCCAGCAGCCCGGCCAGCACCAGCCCCGCCAGCCCCGCCATCCCCCGCCGAGGACCACTGACATCGACCACCCGCCCGGCCACCAGGGACGCCACGCAGGCCACCGCGAACGTCGCCGTCACCAGCGCCCCCACCGCCGAGCGGGGCAGCTGCAGGTCATCCACCAGCGATGGGCCCAGCGCGCTGACCGTGTACGGCGCCAACATGGCGACCACCATCGCCGCCGTCGCCACCCCGGTGGTGCTTACCCACCGCGACCCAGCGGGCTCGGCGGATTCGCCTCCCGGCTCGGTCTCGCGCAGCACCACGGGCATCCTCCTCCACGTCGGCCGCGCTCGTCGGGCCCTGCCCTACTAGTCGCAGCCACGGGGCAGGTGGTTCCCGGGATCTGCGGCTGCGCCGCCCGTGAGTGGCAATCGTCGCTATAGCCACCAACGCCACTCACGGGGCAGATGGTTCTACGATCGTGGCTCAGCACACTGGTGATATCCCGGCCGGGACGCTACGGGCCATCGAGCGCGATCTCGAAGTTGCGTTCGGGAAAGGATGGTTGCGATGAGCACCGAACATGGCTATCGGGTGATCGTGACCCGTGGAGTCGCGTTCAGCCCCGATGGCCGTCTGCTAGCCACCGGTGACGGCGAGCGGCAAGCTTCCGGCCGTGGCCCCGGAACGGTGCACGTGTGGCAGCTCAAAGAAACCTGACAGCCGATGGAGGAACCAGATCATGATGCGGCGGTCCATCCCGATCGAGCCTCCGGTATGACGGAGCCAATCGCTCAGAACCTGCACGGTACTGGTACCGATGACGTGGTCTGATCGTGCTGGCCGTCTCGGTGATCACGTAGCGGGCGGTGCCCCTGGGGGACCGAGGTTGACCTGTTTTTATGACCAGTTGTGCTTAAGTGCTGACTGTCAGGCGGCAGGAGCGACGGATACCTCAAGGGCGATCGCCTGGGTGTCGCTGTCGTACTCGTTCGGGTTGCCCTCCAGGGCAAACGCGATCGCGTCCAGGCAGTCGCGCTGAGCGTCCTCGCGGGTCGCTGTGCCGCCGCCGTTGATGTGCAGGGCAGGCACCCGATAGTGCCAGGTGTTCGCCTCGTCATCGAAGAAGAACTCGGCTCGCAGCGTAGCGCTCATGTGATCATCTTCCTATAGTCTGCGCAGTTCAGCAAGGGTGTAGCCGTAATCCTTGGCGATCCGGGCGATGGCTGGTCCACCCAAGTCGACGCCCTCATGGTAAGCCCAGATGCGCTGCTGATCGTTCTTCACGAGAACACGATGCGAGCCGCG
The DNA here is from genome assembly GCA_052390495.1 of Pseudonocardiales bacterium. GTDB lineage: Bacteria > Actinomycetota > Actinomycetes > Mycobacteriales > Pseudonocardiaceae. The sequence continues at coordinate 3,082 of JBQTGW010000186.1, read as the reverse complement.
GCGGCGGGTCTCGGTCCAGCCATCGCGCTTGAGCGCGGCGAGGACTCGGGCGGCTTTCGGCATGGGATGGGATGGGCAGGATACGGTGCTGTCTGCGTCGGACGAGCATGCCTCCCTGGTTCGTCTGGCCGCGGAGCGACTGCACCACCGATCGCCCGTGCCGTTCGCCCTTGGCGTGTTCAGGTAGGAGCCCGTCGCTGCAGACGGGTCAGGAGGTGGGAGTGCCCACCCCCTGGCGGCTACCAGGTACCGAGTCTGTCAACGACTGACCCGGTAACTCCCATTAAGTGGTGTGGGCGGCGCAGAGTTGGTCTTGGAGGGACCGGACGGGGGCTGGACGGCGGGTGGGTGGGAGTGCGGCGAGGTCGGCTTCCAGTCGACGCAGCACCAGCTCGCAACGCCGGGAGCGGACGGTGGGCAGGCGGCGTCGTAGTGCGGTGAGCCCGGCGGGCACCGCTCGGTCCAGGTCGTCGGCCGCGACGTGCGCCCGGGACAGGCACGCGGCGTGGAACACGGCGTGGCTCGGCATGGCGGCATCGGTGCCGGTGCCGCCGAGAGCCGCGTCCGCGTCGTCGAGCAGGCGGCGGCTGTCCCGGGAGGTGACTGCGGCCAGGGTGAGCGCGCCCTGGGCGAGCATGCGCTCCAGCGCTTCCGGCCCGAACGAGCTCAGGTGGGCCGGGCGAGTATCCAGCGCACCTGGGGTGTCGAGCAGGGCACGGGCCTCGTCCGCGGCGGCGTGGAAACCGCGAGTGTTCCCGGCCGCCGCCTGGGCCAGCGCGAACCGGTTGGCGGCCAGCGCGCGCACCGCAGCCGGAGTGGACCGAGCCGCCTCTTACGCGGCGTTGGCCAGCTCGACCGCGTCCCGGGCGGCCCGGCCCAGGTCGATACCATCGGCCAGCTGACCCCGGTGCACCGCAGTCTCGGTCATGCAGGCCAGTAGGGATACGCCCACCGAGCGATCGCCCGCAGTGCGCGCGGCGTGCAGCCCGCTGGTCGGCGTAGGCCCAGGCCGGGACGGTGAGCGCGCCCCCGCTGACGGCGAGGAAGAAGCGGCGGTCCATCCTGATCGGGCCTCCGGTGTGACCGAGCCGGTCGTCGAGCACCTTCACGGTACCGGCCGGAGTCCACGGCAGGTCCATTCCGGTGTCGGCGGGTACCCACAGCTCGGCCCGCTTGGCCCGGCCGGACCACAGCTCGTCGAGCAGACCTCCCGGTCCAGCGTGTCGGAGATCAGGTGAGCCACCACCGTGGGCAGCGGGTCAGATTCGCCCCGGAGGAGATCCGCGGCTCGGCGTTCGGGTTACTCGCCACGGTCCAGGCGGTGGGCAACGTCGCCGCCAGCGTCGTGGCCGGCCTGCTCTACACGTTCGCGTCGCCGGCTGTCGCGTTCGGCTACCTCGCGGTGTGGATGGTGATCGCGCTCGCGATGCTCGGGTGGGTTGCGAGGCAGCTGCACAGTACCGTTTACGCTCCCTCGTATGGGTGAGCCGAGGGTCGATGACGTTACGGTCACTGGCTGGGCGCTGGCGGCCGGTGCTGGTGATCGCGATGCCCTGACCGCGTTCATCCGGGCGACACAGCGCGACGTGCACCGCTTCCTGGCGCACCTCAATGGGCCACATGGCGCCGAGGATCTGGCTCAGGAAACCTATCTGCGGGCTCTGCGCAGCCTGCCGAGGTTCGCCGGTCGTTCGTCGGCGCGGACCTGGCTGCTCGCGATCGCCCGCCGGGTGGCGGCTGACCAGGTCCGCGCGGCCCGGGTACGGCCCCGCACGACGCCGGTCGAGGATTGGGAGTCGGTGCTGCACCCGCGCCCGGGTCCGTTGCGGGCGGGGTTCGATGAGCGGATTGCCCTGCAGGAGCTGCTGTTCGGGCTCGACCCCGATCGGCGCGACGCCTTCGTGCTCACCCAGGTGCTCGACCTGAGCTATGCGGAGGCTGCCGAGGTCTGTGGCTGCCCGGTCGGAACCATTCGCTCCCGGGTGGCGCGGGCCCGCGAAGACCTGGTGAGCGGTCTGGCCGGGCACGGTCGCGACGAGGTCGCCGGCGGCTGAGATGCGCCGATTGCGCAGGACGTCGGGCAGGTCCGGCAGGGCGGCGGGAACTCCGGTTGCGCCCCGGACGACTATTTGTAACATGGACTGTGCGCACTGCCGGGAGGCCGTCTCGGCCAGGCTGGACGGCGAGGAACAAGCCGCTGACGGGTCCTTGGTCGATGCCCATCTCCATGCCTGCGCCGGTTGCCGCCAGTTCGCCGACGACGCCGCGCACGTCACCCGGCTGGCCCGCACCTCCGTCGCCACCGAGGTACCCGATCTGGTCGGAGCCATCCTCGCGGCTGCTCCCCGCGCCCGCCTGCCCCGGCTGATCACCACGTTGCGGGTACTGCTCGCCGTGGTCGGCATCGCTCAGCTCGCGGTCGCCCTCAGCGGGGTGCTCGCGGTCTGGATCGACCGGCACGAGCACCCGGAAGCCCTGCTGGGTGGCGCTTCGCTGCAACACTTGGCGCATGAGAGCGCCGCGTGGAACCTCGCGCTCGGGGTCGGTTTTGTCTGGGTCGCCTGGCGCTCGTCGCGGACCTCCGGCGTGGTGCCCACGCTGGCGACGTTCGTGGTGGTGCTCACCGCACTCGTGGCGCTTGATCTCGCAGCCGGTCGGGTCGACCCCAGCCGCTTGTTCCTGCACGGCCTGGTCCTGCTCGGCCTGGTCCTGGTGATCGTGCTCGACCGGCGGCGCCCGGCCGGGGGCAGCGTGCCCGGTGGCACCAGGTCACGGTGGCGCTGGTCGAGCCCGGCGCCAGTGGTGGATTCGACGATCGACCCGGGCACCGATGACCTTCCGCGGTTGCGACCGACGGCACAGCACCGCGGCACCGCGGTCGCCATCCAGCCCGACCACACCGACGGACCACAGCGCCGGACCGCCTGACCACAGCCGAGATCTGGGGTCGCCTCGGTCACGCTGAGAGGCTCGGTGTGCCGATGACGAGCCGGATGGTGAACCCATCGTCATCCCTGCCGAGGGTCACGAGGCTGCACATGTGGTGGGTGAGCCACAGGCCCACGCCGCCTGAGGAGCCGTT
>JBQTGW010000185.1:0-3331 GCA_052390495.1 Pseudonocardiales bacterium | reverse complement strand
CCGACAGCCCAGTGATCGCCTTCACCACCGAACAGTGGTCCGCCTGGCTGGCCGAGGTCACCACCGGCCGCCTCACCAGCACCTAACGCGCCGTCAGCGTCACCGTCAGCCCCGACGCCTGGACCGTCCGCTGCCTCAACACGACGCAAACTCTGATCTTCGACGAGACCAAGTGGACTGCCTTCCGCCTCGACGCCACCGACGGCGAGTTCGCCCCCTCCCCGTCCCTGGAGCTGGCCGCTGCACTGAATCGTTGCTGGCCCAACCCGGCATCCGAGCAACGGATTCTTCGCCCGTAGCCGATCACTTTCGCTGAAGCTCACCGGGCACGTAGGCCGAGAAATCGAAACCCCGGCGGTATGGCCTGCCCGAGGGCTACCAGGGACCGTTCCGGGGCCTTCGTCCGCTACGTTACCGCAGAGTGTCCCCGAGTCACAACGTCAGCGCGGTCTGCGCAACACTCATCCGCTGCTTCAGCGCACCCCGGTTCGACGGGTACCTCGCTGCGGTCGCTGGGGACCAAGAGGCCGCCGTCGCACTGTACTTGTGGAACACCGAGACGACCGGCGCCATGTGGGAGACGGTCGGACACCTTGAGGTTGCACTCCGTAATGCTCTGGCTGACCGGCTCACCGAGCGGCACACTCGCGCAGGCCGGATGGGATCATGGCTCGACGACCCCACCCGTGAGCTTGCCGAGAAAGCCCGGAGTGACATCGCCAAGGCCCGCAGCCGGGTCGCCACGAAGAACAAGCCGACGAGCGATGGCCAGACCATCAGCGAACTGTCGTTCGGATTCTGGCGGTTCTTCCTCGCCCGCCGGTACAACACCACCTTGTGGCCCGATCTCGCCGGCGCTTTCCCACGCGCCCCCAATCGCGACCGCCGCATCATCGAGCAGCCCGTCGAGCGGCTCCACAGCTTCCGAAACCGGCTTGCTCACCATGAGCGGATCTGGACCGAGCCGCTTCGCGCCAGGTACGCCGACACGCTCGCCGTGCTGGCCTACATCGATCCCACAGTGTCCGCCTGGGTCGACCGGACCAGCCGGGTCCCGGCGTTGCTCACCACGTGCCCGGTCGCGCGCCCATTCCCGTAGCCGTTACGACATGATTGAGATAACCCGGCCCGAATCCGAACTCGTCGGCGACCTCCGCCGGGCTGCCTGCTAGTCAACATAACGCTCATGCGGGATCGTCGGCGCTGAGCCGGGTGAGGTCCCGGCCATAGCGAAGTCGCCCTAGCCTGGCCACGCCGACGCCAACCCCTCGCCGCTCGCCGCCGATTTCCTGCTGGTCAGGTTTCCGTCGAGCCAGTGGGCGAGCAGGCTCAGCCAGCACCGCACGTCGCTGCCTCCCAGTTTATCCGAAGCCGGAAAAGATCGTCGAAATCACCGGACAGTGGCCTAGCCCGAATCACCGCAAGAATGAGCTGGTTAACGCTACAGCCGCACTTTCACGCTGGGTGACTTACGACACCTGAAGCGACACGGCACCCGGGTACTGTGCCCGATTCGCCGTGAACGCCAGCCCAAGCTCCCCGATGCCCGAAAAGATCACCTTCCTGCGATGCGAGAATCGCGGTCACCGGGGTGTCGAAAACCGCAATTCGGCTCCGAATGGCTGTTCAGAGAGGGTCTGGAACCGCGATTCGGAACCGAATCGCGGTTCCAGGACGTGTCGCTTCCAGATCGTGGGACGGTCGACCCCTCTGGTCGGCGCTTGGCGGCAGTTGGCACCCGTGCCATGCCGACTGCGCCGCATTCACATCTTCAGTACTGGACTGGATAGTAATACAGGTTCCTCCCTTTGATAAGGCGCACCGCTACACCACGCTCGATGACATAATAAGACAACGGCTGAAGCGGTGCGTCGTCGGCAAGCGCAAGGACCGTTAGTGGCTCGACGGCGTATTCAGGCAGGGCGGCTCGGGTCAAGGAGTTGCGCAGCAAGCTAAAAGGCAAGCTGCCAAGACGAACCTTGAGGCCGGTGGAGCGGCGCAGCCACCATGTTGCCGCAGCGGCAGTCAGGTCCCAGCCGCCGAGTTTGGGCACGAAGTCGGCGGCAGCGGGCACGGGCATCAGATCTCGGACTCCGTTCCGACCCAACCACACCAACTCCCAGCCCGCGATCGGAACTGGGCCATCTGGGAGGTCACAGGCGTTGAGTCCCACCAGGTCGAGGCGCTCGACATCCCCACGGGCGGCGTAACGCGCCAGATCGGCCCCGACGACGTGGGGATCGAAATCCTTGCCTCTGTCCAGCAGTTCGGCGACGCCGGTCCGGGCCAGATCGTCTGCGGTCAAGTCACCACCGAGGCGTTATGCCGAGTTCGGCATAAGGCGTCTTATGGGGACGTACTGGTTATGCCGACCCGTTGCCTGGAGATGCTGCTGGTGGGGGCGTCCCGGGCGGCGGGGTCGGCATCGTCACAGGCTGTCGAGGAAGGCCATGATGGTGTCGGAGGGTTGGTAGCGGCCGGGGGTGGCCTCCAGTGGCGCGGTTCGCGCGAGTGCCTGTTCTTTGAGGGCGAGGTCGGCGTGGATGTAGGTCTGGGTGGTGGCGACGCTCTCGTGGCCGGGCCATAGGGCGATGACGGTGCTGTCGACGCCGGCTGCGAGCAGGCGCATTGCGGCGGTATGTCGCAGTACGTGTGGTGAAACCTTCTTCTTGGTCAGGGTGGGTTCGACGCGAGCGGCGGTCGCGGTGTGTTTGGTCAGCCGTCGTTCCACGGCGTCGCGGCTCATTGCGGTGCCGTGGCGGCTGGGGAGACGCACCGCTGGGGCTGACAGCGCTGATCGAGGAATCCGTACTGGACCGGCCGATCGGCAGTACCACGACCATGCGAGCACAGCTGGAGCACCTTCTTGTGATGTCCGAGCGAGACAACATCGAGGTACTCGTGCTGCCCACCGCCCTCGGTCTCCATGACGGTCTGGTCGGTCCGTTTACGCTGCTGGACTTCGCCGCAGCCCAGTCGATCGTGTACGTAGAGGTCGTCAACGGAGCGGTCTACGCACAGGACCAGCAACAGGTCGTGGGGTACACTCGCATCGTTGACCGGCTTCGCGCGGTTGCCCTGTCACCAGCGCGAACCACAGAGGCGATCCGGTCGCGTCTATCCGTTCCGACTTGACCCTTCGGAGGAACCCATGGCCACCGCGAAGCGCCGTGCGGGGTGGCGCAAGTCAACCTATTCAGACATGGGCAACGGCTGCGTCGAGGTCGACTTCACCAGTGAGGGCGCGCAGATCAGGGACAGCAAACTCGCCGACAGCCCAGTGATCGCCTTCACCACCGAACAGTGGTCCGCCTGGCTGGCCGAGGTCACC
>JBQTGW010000184.1:0-1577 GCA_052390495.1 Pseudonocardiales bacterium | reverse complement strand
CACTGCCACCCTGATCATCCATCCGGCGCAACTCACCGACAACGCCGTCAAGCCCCTCGACGAACCCGGCCGACAACGGCGACCCCGACGGGCGGGCCAGCACCGCCACAACCTCCGGACGGGCGATCAGCCACTCCAGGGCAGGCGCGCACACCGAAGAACCCAGCAAAGTGAGCAGAATCCGCCGATCCATGCTCCCAGCATCGGCGAGCACCCGCAGCGCCCGCAAGCTCCCCGCCGCGGTCCACCGAGCGTTGGCTGACCGGTGCGATGAACGCCGGTGCCCAGCTCTCGTCGGAGGCGACCTTGGTCAGGACCTGGAGCATAAGGAGAACCCCAGGCCAGTGCCCGAGTGTAGTGGTCAGGGCGTGACTGGGGTCAACTCGTGCGAGTCCTTGAACTGGCTCAGGGGTGGCGGGTGAAGCTCCACAGCCGGTCGACCTCAGTGAAGCCGGTGCGGTCGTAGAGCCGGTTGGCTGCGGTCCGGCTCCGCTCGGGGTCGTCGGCACCGGCGTCGTCGTCGACGAAGAGGATTGCCTCGCTCGCGCCCAGACCATGGAGCAAGTCAAGGGCGGAGCCAAGCAGGGCCTGCCCAAGTCCTCGGCCGCGGTGGGCGGGGTCGACACCGATCCACCACAGCACGCCGACCCCGGCGACCGGGCACCCGATCATGGCCTCGGCCCACAGCTCGCTCAGTCTGTCCCCGCCGCGGACCTCCAGGCGCCGCCCTGGCGGGTCCTCGGATGGCTCGGTGCGATAGTGGGCGGCGCGTGGTAACCCAGCAATCGGCAGGGCGGCGTGCATGTACCGCCATAGGTCGCGGCCGGTGAACCCGGCAGCCTCCAGGGCCACCCGGGTGGCCGAGCGCCTCCGCGCGGGCAGCCCTTCCAAACCGAGGCCGAGCGCGGAGGCGAACTCGAAGGCGTGCACCGTGCGCCGCCCCAGCACGCTCACGGCGTGCGAGATGAGGGTGGCCAGGACCGCGGGCTCCTCACGGCCGTGCAGCCACAGGATGAAGCCGACGCCGTCGGAGGGCCGCGCCGCGTAGGAGATGACGCCGAGTACACGCCCCAGAGGGTCGTGGACGACGTCGGTAGTCGGCCGGTCGAGCTCGGCCCACCATCCCGCGTCGACCATGGACCGGCCGGCCAGAGCGTCCGCGAGCATCAACGCGGTGGGCACCGGCTGCCCGGTGATCAGATCGGCGTTGACCAGCGCCAGTACCGCCTCCTGGTCGCCGGTTTCGTACGGCCGCACCGACAAGCGGGTACCTGGGCCAAGCGTCGTGCTCGCCACGGACCGATGCCTCCTCGCGAGATCGTCTGTCTCCAGCCAGCCTGCCCCTCCTACGCTCCGGGCTCCAGCACCTGGCTTGCTGCTCTGCTCCCGCTGGAGGAAGGCGGCTACGCAGTGCTCCTGCCCGATGGTTCCTACAAGCTGGTGGGCGAGGCGGGCCGGTCACTGTGGTGGGCCATCAAGCTCTGCCGCTTCGCCCCCGGCGAACTCGACCCCTACGACCCCACGATCCGCCAGCTCCCGCCCGAAGCCCCTATTCCGCGTTGATGGCTGCTCTCCGT
>JBQTGW010000183.1:0-19726 GCA_052390495.1 Pseudonocardiales bacterium | reverse complement strand
GACGGGCACCCCTCGAGTGGAGGACCTCAAAGGGCTGCGGTTCCTCGCCGATCGGCTGGGTGATCGGTTTCAGTTCGGCTGCCTGCTGAGCACCGCTGCGGAAGCGACGCCGTTCGGCCCGAGACTCACCACGCTCCCACTCGGCCAATTGTGGAAGGAAACGAGGTAGTCGCTGACCGGACGGTAAGCGTGAGCACGGTTATCGCGGCTTGGTCGGGATCGCGGGGTTGCCGCCGGGCTCGGTGTCCGGCTTGATTGGCCGCGGCCCGCAGGCAGGGCAGACTTGGTCCCGGTCGAGCGGCGCACCAGCCAGGGCCGCGAGAGGCCGGAACCGTCGACCGTCGCACTGCGCGATCACCAGGTGGGTGTGGGGCGCAGGCTCGGCGAGGTGGGTGTCACCATCGGCCAGCGACGCGACGTACCAGCGCGTCACGCCCGCACCGCCCGGTGGCTTCCTACGGCCGTGGGCCGCGCGCTGACACGCGACAAGCATCGGCTCAGCAGTTGGGTCATCAGCCCGCGACGGTGAGGCGAGATGGTGGCCCCACTCGAGCGCGAAGCCCAGCTCAGGCGTCTTGGTGATCGGGACCGTACGGATGCGCCACTAGCGCATCCGTACGGTCCCGATCACCTCCTTGCTCGCCAGGGCACGGAGTATGGACGGTTAACCATGGTCAGGACGCGAGATAGCGCTCCAGCGCCTCGCGGGCGAGATCGGACACCGACCGGCCTTCGGCGTGCGCGCGTTCCTCGGCGCGGCGGCGGGTCTGCTCGGGTACCCGGAACGATACCTGCGGCGAGTGCTCGCCTGCAGGGGTGTCATCGGCCAGCGGGCGCCGACCCCGGCGGGCATGTACGTCGGCGACGGCGCGCTCGACGTACTCGGCGTCGATGCGCCGGTTCTGGCTGTCGCGCACGTCCTCGCGTTCGAGGTCGACCTCACCGTCGAGCACACGAAACTTCTCGGTCATGGCTTGCTCCTCAGCGCGGTGGGCATGACATGGGTAACCAGCCACAGATCGGGCAGCTCGACGGCGATGACCTCCAGTTCGATGTCGCGGTCGTCGAGCCCCGATCCATTCGATGCGGGCATCGAGGTCGTCGGTGGCCGGGTAGCGGGTATAGGGGGCGGTTTCGATCACGTGCAGGACGTGGGCGCGGCCGATCCGGTGCTTGCGCGCCGACTGCGCGAACTTGATGCCCTGCACGCCCCCATTGTGTCGGACAAATGGGCTGCCCGTCGTCTCACGTCGAGCTATTTCGATCATGACTGCTCCATGGCGACCTTTTTGATCAGGTCTATGCTGTCTGGCTTGCTGAGAGCAGCATTATAGATCTCCGCGTAGGCCAGGCCGTACTCGCGAACGGTCTGCGGCTCCTGGATGAGCTGGGTCGAGGTGACTGTCTCCTGCCAGACCAGCGTGGGCAGCGTGCCGCTGGGGAAGGTCATCAGATGAAATGCCGAGCCTCCCATGGCATGGTGACCGGTCGAGGTGTAGGGGACCACGCGGACATCAAGGGTGTCGGGAAGCTCTTCGATGAGGCCGAGTAAGTGGCGGAGCTGTCCGGCCAAGACACTTGGCCCACCGACCTGCTGCCGTATGGTCGACTCGCTCATGATTACCAGCGCAGCGGCAGGGGTGGAGTCTGGCGACGACGGTGTGGAATGCGGTACGGAGTGGGGTAAAAAAATTCGGATACGACGAGAAGGGGCCGGGACCAGCGATGTTTGGTAACTCAGTGGTCGAAGTATCCATGTGGATGAAGATCGAAGGTGATGTCGTCATCAAGTATCTTGTGGATCGCGAGGGCGAGGTGGAATTCACGATCGGAGGGCGTGACGGGTTCGTGATGCACACTACGGTTGAAGGGTTGGATGCTCTCTTTCTCCAGGTTGGTGCCGCGCGAGAAGCGTCCCGTATCGCCCTCTCGTCTGAACGGTGAGTCAGGCTCAACCGTGCCGGTTTGGTGTTCCGTTATCGAGCCTGCGTCAAGAGTTGAGAGTGCGGCTCGAATCTTGTCAGCATAAAAATCTGCGGTATGTTTCCGCGTCGTAGTATAGCTAGAGGTTGTGCCAGGCCGATGTCGTTGTGAGGTAGGTCAGGCCGACTGCTTCCTGGGCGATGCGGTGGCCTTCGGTGAGAAGCAGTCGGCAGGGCTGGCGGTGTTGGGGGTCGAGCCAGGCGACGAGTTCGTCTGCGCGCTGCGCGTCGAGGGGGAGTTGCGCACTGCGGGGGCGGCCTACCGCGAGGAGCGCGGTGTAGAGCGCGGTCGCTGGTTGCACGGCGGGGAGGCCCTCCTGTAGCGCCAGACGGGAGGCGGAGGCTGGTATCCGTAGGCCGGCCACGTCCAGGTCCCCGAAGTAGCGGATCTCCCGGACTACTGGCTCCATTGAGGCCACCGACAGCACAGAGGATTCGAACCCGGCGCCGGCACCCCAGGCCAGGGTGCCGATCCGGCCGGGTGCCCCCGTCAGCGCGCGGCGCAGGGAATCGAAGGTGTCGCTGTTCTCGACCACCAGGAGCACATCCCCAGGGCCCACTGAGGTGACGTGCAGTGGCAACGTGACGCGGTAGGTGCGCAGCAGATCCAGGGTCAATCGTCCTGGTCCGAACAGCGAGGTTCCGATCAGCGTGTCGAGGGCCTTCTCCTCGCCCAGCAGTTCCAGGGAGCGTTCACGCAGGGGTACCGGGGGCTGGTCTCGACCCGCGTTGCGGAAGAGCCAACCGTTGACCTGCTCCAGCAGCTGCGCTTGGGCACCGGTCAGCCGAAGCGTCGCGGCCCACGACAGGTCGGGGTGCCAGACCGGAGCCCGGGTGGGACTGTGAGATCGATTGGTGGAGGAGGAGATCGTCACGAAACGCGGCAGCGGTGGGCGCTGGGATCGGTCGAAGGACGCGGTTGAGGGGAGTTCGATCACCCCGGCCGCACCCAGTTCAGTCAAGCAGTCGGCCAAGAGCTGGCGGCGCTGCGCGCTGCCCCGGGTGGCGGGATCGACCGCATCGAACAGCCGCCACAGCTCCGGCAGGGGGACTCGTTTCTTAGGCCAGCTGCCGAGCCGTTCCGCCAGCCTGCCAGCCCGGCCCGATCCGCTCACTGCGCAGCGGGAGTCGGGCGCCGGAACATCCGGACGGCGGAGAGTTGGCCGGTCCCGTCTGGCGGGTCGAGCTGGTCGAGTACCCGGCGGATCTGGTTGTCTACCGACAGGTACTTCAGGCCCGCGCGCAAATCGGCGTCGTTGCGCAGCCGGATGATCAGCGGGAAGACGCTCAGCGCGCCGGCGTCGAACAGTCCGGTGGTGTAGATCAGTTGCACACCCAGGGCTCGGGCCACCCCGAGCTGCAGGTCCAGCAGGTAGCCGGCCGAGGCGCGGCCGATCGGGTTGTCCAGGAACAGCACACCGGAGTGCCGCCGTCGACCCTCACCTCGGTCGTTGGCCCGTAGCGCCGCCATGGTGCAGTAGAGGATGATCGCCGCGGTGAGCTGCTGACCACCGGAGAAGACGTCGCGGATCTCCGAGACCCGGACCCGTTCGGTGCGCAGCACCACGTCCGGCTTGAGCATCTCCACCCGGACCCCCTTGGGCATCGCCGCATGCACCCCTTGCAGCAGCAACGACACGCCGTCACGTTGCTCTCGCCCGCCGCGCACTACGCCCGTGGCCGCCTGGTCGACGACCTCGCCGAGCCGGTCGAGCAGCACCGCCTCCTCGATATCGTCGAAACGGATCCGGAGGAACTCCTGCCCGGACCAGTCGGACAGCCCATCGGGCAGCCGAGACAGCCGCTGCGCCAGCCGCAATGTGCGCAGGGCCGCGTTCACCATGCCGTGTAGCACGGTGATGATGCCCGCCCGGTGCCGCCCGATGTTGCCGAGGTCGTCGTCGAGGGATCTCAGCCGGGGCCGCAACGCCTGGTCCCACTCGCCGGCGAGCCCCGGCATGGCTGCCCGGGAAACGCCGAGAATGTGCCGACGCACCGGGCTGGTGACTGTGTCGAACCTCGACTGCTGCGCGTGCTGAGCCACCAGGTCCACCGCCTCCCGGACAGTGCGTTCGGCGCCCTCGCGCAGCGTCGCGGCCTCGCGGAGCGTGCTCTTCGCCGTCTTCCAGCGGGTCAGCGCCGCCTCGACGTCCCCATCGAAGATCACGACGTCCGGGTCGGGTGTCTCCGGGGCGAGGTCGTCCAGGCCCGCCACCACCGCGCGGAAACCCTCGACCGACGCCGTGACCCGGCTTACCTCGCCCTCCACCACGACCTGCTTGCGGGCCAGTTCGGCAGCCTTCGTCTGGGCGACGCGGGTATCCCGGTCGACCTCGGCGAGCAGCGCGACGCCATGCTCGACGTCACGCGGCGGGCCGTAGGGCTCCAACGAGCGCTGCTGCTGCTTGTACTGGGTGTAGGTCTGCTCCAGCAGCGCGACCTGGGTCACCGCCCGCTGCAACCGGCCCTGCGCGGTGTCGAGCGCGCGCTCGGCTTGCTCGGTGGCCGCGGCTCGCGACCCGGCATCGGCGCCGTCCGGTGTGGACAGTAGCGCTGTCGCCCGGTCCCGGGTCGGCCGGTCGATCTCCTCGACGGCTACCCGGGCCTGTTCGGCCTGCTTCTCGGCGGCGACGAGCCGAGCCTGCAGGTCGGCACCGACCTGCACGGCGGCGTAGTCCGCGTCGGCCTTGCGGTACTCGACGCGCAGCACGCCGAGTGGTTCATCGGTATCCAGCTCGGAATCGGGGGCGGCTGCTTCGTCGGTGCCCGGCAGCTGGGCGAGCTCCTCCCGGGTGTTCTTGGCGATGCCGGACTGCCGGTCCTCGGTACGTCGCAGCTCACCGGCCTCGACCTGGAACCTGCCCGCAACCTCACCGGCCCGACGAGCCAAGCCGTCCGCTTCGTCAGCCTGGACCGTCGCGATGCGCGCCTGTTCGGCGAGCGCGGGCCGCTTAGCCGTCGCAACCTCGAGCGCTGCGAGCCGGTCGGCCCGGTCGCGAGTGGCGGCCTCGGCGGTGCGCAGCTGTGGTAGGGCAGCCGCGAGCTCGTCGCCCCGCCGGTCGATACCGGTCACAGTCTGGGCTGCCACCTCACACCGGGTGGCGGCAGTCTCGGCGGACTCATGGGCCGTCGCGACGGCTGCGCCGAGTTCGTCCAGCCGTCCCGGCGGGTACTGCTCCTGCCACTGCCGGAGCCGCTCGATCAGTGCTCGGTCCAGGCCCAGCGTCTGCGCCAGCCCGGTCATCTGCAGTGATCGCTGCTCACCCGCCGCGGCCAGCGTCGCGCGCTCCCGTTCCGCGGCGATTTCGTCGAACATCGCCGGGTTCGGCGGCACTACGAAATCGGCGCCGGGCGCAGTGGCGGCCTCGTGCATCGCCCTGGTGACGCCGACGGCCACCATCGCGCCGGGCAGCAGCTTGGCGTCGTGCAGCGCGTCGCGGGCGCGGGTGATCTCTGCGGCGTCGTTGAGCAGCACCCCGCCGACGAGATGCGGGAGCCGTTCCAGCACACCTGGACGGTCGGCCTCGGGCAGCGACGCGAGATAGCGCCAGCCCGAGTAGGCCGTGATGCCCTTGGCCTCCAGAACCGCGAGCGCCTCCTCAACCTCTGCGGGTTCGGGTAGCAGGCCGCCCTCGCCGAGTGCGCGTAACGCCCTGGTGTCCCGTTGGTGCTCGATCTGCAGGGCGCCTCGCTCGGCCTCGGCCGCGCCGACGGCGGCGTCGAGTCGTTCCAGCAGCGCGGCGGACTCGGTCTCGGGATCGACGTCCTCGGTCCCGAGCAGCTCCGCCAAGCGGGGTTCGCCTGCCAGTGCCCTTCGGGCCGCGTCCGCTTCAGCTCGGTGTCTTTCCGCATCGGCGACGGCGGTTCGGCAGGTCGTGTCGGCTTGTCGGGCTGTATCCAGCTCCGCTTGGGCATCCCGGCGACGGGTCCGCAGCTCGCCTTGCTCGGCCAGCGCGGCCTCGACGGCGGCAGCGGCGTCGTGTTGCGCGGTCCGAGCCTGCTCCGCCGCGGTGGCGACATCGTCGTCGGCGCCGATTACTCCGTCGCGCACAGCTTGCGCGTGCAGCGCCTGGATGTCTGCCAGCGCGTTCCCGGCCTGTTCCGCACTGGCCCGATGACCGGCTGCCTCGGTGGTCAGCTGCAGCTGCTCGCTGCGTTCGGCAGCCGCCTGGGAGGCTACGACCTCCGCGCGCTGAGCTGCGGAAATGGCGGTCGCCTCGGCCTCGGTGGCCAGCCGGTCCAGGGCACGGGCCAGTCGGCCCGCAGCCACTGCGCGGGCGCGGAGCGCGGGGCGGGCGCGCTCCTGCTCCGCTGCCATGACCGCACGCAGCCGGGTCGCCTCGGCGGCGGCCTCCCGCTCGCGCAGCACCGGACCGCTGGCCCGCCACGCCGTGAACAACAGATGTGCCGCATCCCGCTGGGTGTTCTGCTCGTCGCGGGCGAGCTCCGCGTCGCGCAGCCGGAGCCCGGCGACGAGGCGGTTCAGCTCGATGGAGATCTCCTGCAGGCGCCGTTCCTCCTGCGCCGCGGTCCGGGCAGCGCCCGCGACGTCCTCGGCGTGTGCCCGGACCACCTCCAGCCGGTCGGTCTCGGCGACCTGCCGCGCGGCGATGGACGCGGCGAGCCGCTGCGCGTCGTGTCGCGCACCGGATTCGATATCGCGGGCCGCGGCTGCCTCCTGCTCCGCGGCGGCCAGGGGTTCGAGCAGCCGGAGTGTGCCGTCGACGAACTCACGCTCGAGAACGAGGTCCGCGCGCTGGGCGAGCTTGGTCGCGTAACCCTCGACGACGTCGGCCAGGCCGCGCGGGTGTTCCTCATCGAGCACGGCGCGGAGCAGAAAATCGACGAAGGCCTCGTCGGTGCGGAAGGAGAACGCGTCGGCCGCCTCACCCTCACCGGCGTTCATCGCGCGCTGGTAGCGGAACAGCTCGGGATCCAGACTGAGCGCGACCAGGTGCTGGGTCCAGTCCCGATGACCGGTCTCCCAGACCAACTGCAGCTCCGGTGCCAGCCGGTGCGCCTCGTGCAGGCTCTCGGAGAACCGGCTCATCGTGACGCGCCTGCGGTCCACCGTGAACTGAAGCGAGTCCAGGTGCAGCTCGGCGGTCGGGCGGAAGGAGTACCATGCGTCGCTGAGCTTGGCCGAGTCCGACGACACCACGTGCCCGCGCCATTCGGAGACCTTGCCGGTGACCAACCGCTCACCGGTGCGGGTGTGCATCCACTCCAGGGCCACGTGCGCGACGTCGGCGGCCAGCACGAACTTCTCCAGCACGCGCGTGTTCGTGGTGCCCACCACCTGCCTGCGGCCGGGCAGCATCACCGAGAAGATCAGCTTGATCAGCACCGTTTTGCCGCCGCCGTTCTCCAGGAACAGCACCGATGCCGGTGACGGCCGCCGGGGTGCCCGGTCGAGGTCGTCGACCGCGAACAGGTCCTCCTGGACCGCCACCTGGATTACCGGTCCGACCCCGCGCAGGTCCAGGCAGACGTCCTGGTAGCGGGCGCCGGGTGGGCCGACGGAGAACAACCGGACTCGGGACAGCTCGTACATCGATCTCCTTCTGGGTGGCGTTCACCCCATGGGGCGCGTTAGGACAGTGCGTCCTGGTTGGTGACGTCCAGGGTGCCGGTGGCACCGGTCACGGGGAGCACGCCCAGCTCAAGCAACTCGGTAAAGGTCCGCTGCGCGGCCAATTCCCGGACCTGCACCTGGTAGCGCGGCGTGGTCCGGTAGGTACCACCGTCGCCGCTGATCGCCACCAGGAACCCCTGCTCGGCCAGGAAGCGCAAGGCCTTGCCGACGATGCCCCGGGTGGTGTCCGGCGCAACCCGGCCATCCTTGGTCGCTGCGGCAGCCGGGCGCCGCAGGTAGGCCCGCCACACCCGCTCGAGCTCCGGGGCGTCGGCGCGCGGGTCGTTGTTCTGTTCGGCGGCTTTCGCGCGTTCGTCCAGCAGCCGGCAGGCTTCCCGGACCGCGCCGTCGACCTGCTCCACCGACACCCGTCCCACGTAGGAGTCGTTGCCCAGATCGTCCGGTCGTGGGAAGGCCAGCGCCGCGACGGCGAGGTGTGCCAGGCCGTGCAGCATCTTCTCGACCTGCCGGTTCTGTAGCGCCGTCCGGCGCGCGTACTCGTCCATCTTGATCTCGAAGATGGAGTCCTCGGTGGCGGCGAGCACCGCACCGCTCTGCTTGGTCACCGCCAGAACGACCAGGCCCAGCCCGGCCGCGACCCGGTTGACGAGGTCCTTGAAGCGGTCGTCGGTGCCGTAACGCCGGACCAGGTCGCCGTACACCGGGTCCCGTGAAGGCAGCAGCTTCGGGCGCATGCCCAGTGCGACGAGCGACGCCGCCGACTCGACGTCGCCGGCCCGCAGCTGGTCCTGACCAAGCTCGTTCACACCACCTCCTCGTTCACCGTGTCCGTGGCGACCTGCGCCAGGGTGATGAGCAGGTCCCGGCCACCGAACTCCGGATCGTCGAGCACCGCGCCGTCGTCCACCGCCAATGGCACCGAGTGGTCACCCTGCCGCCGTGCCGTGGACACCTCCGGACCTACCGCGTGCAGCACTCGCAGCGCGACCAGTTCGGGCAGTTCCGGGTCGATAGTCCGGGACTGTGCGAGCAACCCCAAGAGCCGCCGTGGCACGTCACCGAGGTCGAGCAGCGCATCGGCCTGGCGCCACTGCTCGTCGGTGAACCGATCGGTGTCCGGCAACGGCGCCAGGTCCGGTTCCGGGATCGGTTCGCCGAGCGGATCCCGATCACTGGGCGGGAGCAGGAGGGTCTCCACCAGCCCGCCCAGGCTGACCACGCTGGGCAACCGCAACCCGGCACCTGCGGTGAAGAACGTCGAGGTCGGTCCGTTCGCGGTCGCGATGTCCAGCCCGAGGCAGGGCGTCATCAGCTGGCCGAACAGATCGATGGTGGCCCGCTGCAGGACACCGGCGAACTGCTGGCGGTCCTGCTCGGTGCGAAACGTCGCCCCGGCCTCCTGTAGCCGGGCCTGCAACTGGGTGTGCCGTCGCACGCAGTCGGAGACGATGCCGACCAGCTCGGCGGCCCGGCGTCTGCGGTCGGTGTCGGTCGCCTCGTCACGTGCGTTGGCGATGTTGGTCATGATCGCGTTTTCGGCGCGGTACCGGGCCTCGATGTGGGTCAGCGCCTCCTCGATCAGATCGGGAACCGTGGCCAGCCAATCCACCGCGCGTACGTCCCGGCGGGTGGCATCGAGCTGACGGCGCAACATCTCGGCATACTGCACCGTGCGGTACCTGGCCTGCTCGGCGGCCAGCCGCGCATCGCCGAGCCGGCCCCGTTTGATCAGGTTCTCCAGCTTGACCTCGGCTGCGATCTGGGCGGACTCCACATCGGTGTCCAGAGCACCGACCAGCACGTTGATCGCCTCATCGGTGGCACGGAGGTAGACGTCACCGTCCGGGCCTGCCAGCTCCACCAGCAACTTGAAGTCGAAGTGGCGGCGCTCATAGCGCCCGCCCGCCCCCAACGCGCCGTACACCGCTCGGAAGCCCCGATCCAGGCTTCCCACGTTGATCAGGTTCTCCAGCACCCAATGCCCTACCTGCGCGTACTCGGTGTCCGGCTGGCCTGGGCACTGGGCGGCGATGAATGGAAGCAGACGGCGGACAACCTGTTCCTGGTCGGCGCCGCGGTCGAAGTCCATCGCGATGGTGACCTGGTCGATGGCCTGCAGTGCGATCTCCGCCATCTGGTAGTCGGCCCCATCGACCCAGTCCAGCCGGGTTTTGCGGGTATCCAACTGGTGCAACGGAGCAGTGCACGCGAGTGCCTTCAACCGGCGCGCCATCGCTTCGTCGCCAGCCTGGTGGACGTGCTCATTCTCCGACATTCGCCAGACTGTACGACCCTTCAGCTCAGCTGTAGCCATGCTCCCTGTGAGGGGACACCCTCGGTGTTGACAGCGAAGACGAGGTACCAGCCGGGTGGGGCCAGGGTGCGCTCGGCGGGCAGTTGCAGGGTGAGCGCCCCGGCCGCGCCGGTCGTGAAGGGCAGGTCGACGAGGCGCTGCTCGTTGTTGGCGGAGTGCGTGGTAGACCCAGAGCGGACGAGGCTGACCGACGCCAGGGCGGGGTCGTCGGTGGTCGCCGTCACGGTCCCGCCATAGTTGCCCTGGGTGGTGGCCAGTGCGAGGGAAGGTCGCGGCCCTCGGAACAGGTATGGGGGCCAGTACACCTCGATGCGTAGCTCTTCGTTCCTCTGCACGGGGTTCGAGCCCGCGGTAATGACCTTCCCGTCGGGCATGAGCAGGGCTATGGAGTGGTAGAGGCGGGCCAGTCGGGCTGGCGCGGTCAGGGTCCACGTCTGGGTGGCGGGGTTGAAGATCTCGGCCTCGAGTGCGGCCACCGCAGCGTCCTCCGCCAGCGCCGAGCCGCCGCTGGCGAGCACGGTGCGGTCGGGCAGCAGCACCGCGCAGAGGTGCATGCGGGCGTGGCGCATCGGTGCGGCGGGTGCGTAGGCGGGTGTCGCGGCGGCGAAGTTGGCGATGCAGACGTCCGTGACCCCGGCTAACGCGCCTCCATGGTGGCCGGGGCCGCCACCTCCCATGATCATGACCCGCTGATCCTGCGCGGGCGGGAGCAGCACGCTGGCGGCCTGGTTGCGCATGCCCGGTGCGGTCAGCCCATGCACTGTGGTAGTTGCGCCAGAGCCGGGATTCCACATCGTGGGTGGGACACCGTTGTTGATGTCGAACTGGCCGCCGGAGTAGAAGACGCGGCCATCGCGGAGCAGGACCAGGTGGGAGTACATCGGCCACGGGCCCGGCGACTGCACCGATGACCAGCCGGGTGGCGTGTCCGAGTAGATCTCGGGTACTTCGTTGAGTGGGCCGTCCGCACCGAGCCCGGAGATGGCCAGCACCCGTCCGTCCGCGAGCGTGAGCAGCGAGGGGTACCAGCGTCCACCAGCCATGTCCGGCACGCGGGTCCAGGCCAGCGAGATGGGGTCGAAGACCAGCGCGTCTCGCAGCCCGAAGAACGTCGGGTAGTACCGAGCGGTGCCGCCCGCGGCCAGCAACCGGCCGTCGGGTAGGAATGCCTGGCCGGCGCAGAACAGGTCGATCGGCGTGTCCGGAGCGTCGAACCCGGGGCTCGGGTAATGCCAAACACGGGTGCGAAACTGGCCGGCAGCGAAGCGGTCACCGTCGTTACCTGATCCGGAGAACAGCAACACGTCGCCGGTGTGCAGCAGTGCGGCATGGACCGGGTTGATCTGGGTGTCGAAGTCCAGGAGCCGCCACACCCCCCGGGTCGCTGCGGTGTCCAGGTCGAGGACGAGGTCGACAACCCGGTAGTAGCCGGTGTTTTGCCCCACCGGGTTGTCGATGGTCAAGATCACGAGTTCGGTGCGTCCGGTGCCGTTCAGGTCGGCGAGGGCGACCGACCCGCCCTGGTTCTCCCAGAATCCCCAGTCCGGCACGCCGCTCCACGGACCCCACCCGTCACGGGCCCGCCCGGTCGGTTCCAGGTGCCAGCCGACGGTGTAGTAGCCGCCGTTCTGCCCGACTGGATTGTCCACGGTGAACACCAGCAGTTCGGGCGTGTTGTCACCGTCGAGGTCGGCCACTGCGATGCCTGCCCCCGTGTTCTCCCAGAATCCCCAGCCCGGTACCGGTAGCCACGGTCCCCATCCGCCGACCACGGTGCCGTCCGCTGCCAGGTCGTTACCCACCCGGTAGTACGTCGCGTTCTGCCCCGGTGGTGCGTCCACCATCATGACCACCAGATCCGGACGCCCCGAACCGTTGATGTCGGCGATCGCGATGTCGGCACCCTGGTTCTCGCGGGGGAACCAGTCCGGCACCGGTAGCCACGGGCTCCACCCGCCGGTCACCGTGCCGTCCGCGGCCAGGTTGTGACCCACTCGGTAGTACGCGGCGTTCTGCCCCTCCGGTGCGTCCACCAGGAACACCACCAGATCGAGGTTCCCGTCGTCATCGACGTCGGACACTGCAAGCCCGACGCCCGCGTTGAGGTGGAAGTCCCAGTCCGGCACCGCGAGCCACGGGCTCCACCCGCTGACCGTGCCGTCCGAGCTCAGCCCGTGGCCGACCCGGTACATCCCCAGGTTCTGTCCCGGTGGATCGTCCACTGTCAGGACGATGATGTCGGGCCTGCCGTCGCCGTCGATGTCAGCCACGGCCATCCCGGCACCTGCGTTCTCATGGGAGAACCAATCGGGAACCGCCACGAAGCCGCTAGCCATCACGCCCCCATCTGTCAAGTCACTCAGGCGGAGGCAAGTGTGTCGCATGGCGCACACGGCTGTCGACCCTCGATTTACAGGGTCGTTTGTTACTGCCAGGCGGCCCGGCAGCCCGGCTGGCGGCCGGGACCTGCCGACTTCTACTGTGGCGCGTTATGTTGCTGTCCCCGCATGAGCAGGAAAAGCTTCTCGTCCACGTGGCTGGCCAACTGGCCAGGGACCGCCGCGCGAGGGGGTTACGGCTGAACTACCCCGAGGCGGTTGCGCTGATCACCTCCTGGGTGCTGGAGGCGGCGCGGGACGGGCGCAGTGTCGCCGAGCTGATGGCGGGGGGCCAGCGGGTGCTGAGCCGGGCGGATGTCCTGGACGGGGTGCCGGAGATGATCACATCGGTGCAGGTGGAGGCGACCTTCCCGGACGGTACGAAGCTCGTCACCGTGCACCGGCCGGTGCAGTGAACGGCGGGCAACAGTTCCCCGGTGAGCTGCTGCTCGCCGACGAACCCGTCGTACTCGGACCGCAGCTCGGCCCGGAGCTGGTCGTGTTGAACACCGGTGACCGGCCGATTCAGGTGGGATCGCATTACCACTTCGCCGCGGCGAACCCCGCGCTGCAAATGGACCGAACGGCCGCCACCGGGATGCGGCTCGCGGTGCCCGCAGGCACGTCGGTGCGCTTCGAACCAGGCATTGAACGGGTGGTGCGGATAGTGCCGTTGGGCGGTACCCGGACCGTGCCCGGCCTGCGCTTGGACGTACCGGATCCGGGTCCGGCGGCGCCCAACGTGACTGTCAGTGGGGGCGCGACCCCCAGCGGGGGTAGGTGGACGGTCGAGCGCAGTCGCTACGCCAAGCTCTACGGCCCGACCGAGGGTGACCGGGTGCGGCTGGCCGACACCGACCTGCTCGTGGAGGTCACCGAGGACCGCTGCCGAGGGCCCCACGGGGGGGACGAGGTGGTCTTCGGTGGGGGCAAGGTGATCCGCGAGTCGATGGGTCAGGCCCGGGCGTCCCGGGCCGAAGGCGCACCGGATCTGGTGATCACCGGGGCGCTCGTGCTGGACCACTGGGGGGTGGTCAAGACCGACATCGGGGTGCGCGACGGCCGGATCGTCGGCCTGGGCAAGGCTGGTAATCCCGACGTCATGGATGGGGTGCATGCCGCGCTGGTCATCGGACCGGGTACCGAGGTGATCGCGGGCAACGGGCTGATCCTCACGGCGGGCGCGGTGGACAGCCACGTGCACCTGATTAGCCCGCAACAGGTGCCCGAGGCGCTGGGGTCCGGGGTCACCACCCTGATCGGTGGCGGCACCGGCCCCGCTGAAGGCACCAAGGCGACCACGGTGACGCCGGGTGCCTGGTATCTGGCCCGGATGCTGGAGTCTCTGGACGAGCTGCCGGTGAATGTCGCGCTGCTGGGTAAAGGCAACACCGTCGGCGAGCAGGCGCTGTATGAACAGGTCGCCGCCGGAGCCAGTGGTTTCAAGCTGCACGAGGACTGGGGATCCACCCCGGCCGCGATCGACGCCTGCCTGCGGGTCGCCGATGACACCGGCGTGCAGGTGGCGATCCACACCGACACCCTCAACGAGGCGGGCTACGTCGCCGACACGTTGGCGGCGATCGCCGGACGAACCATCCACGCCTACCACACCGAAGGCGCTGGCGGCGGCCACGCACCGGACATCATCACCATCGCGGGCGAGCCACACGTGCTGCCCAGTTCGACCAACCCGACCCGCCCGCACACCGTGAACACCGTCGACGAGCACCTCGACATGCTCATGGTCTGCCATCACCTCAACCCCGCGGTGCCCGAGGACCTGGCGTTCGCGGAGAGCCGGATCCGGCCATCCACCATCGCGGCCGAGGACCTGCTGCACGACCTCGGAGCCATCTCCATGATCGGGTCGGACTCGCAGGCGATGGGCCGGGTGGGTGAGGTGATCCTGCGGACCTGGCAGACCGCGCACGTCATGAAGCGCCGGGTCGGGGCGCTGCCCGGGGACCCGCCGACCTCGGACAACCTGCGGGCGCGGCGGTATGTGGCCAAGTACACGATCTGCCCGGCGATCGCCCATGGGCTGGACGGGGAGGTTGGTTCGGTGGAGGTGGGCAAGCTCGCCGACCTGGTGCTGTGGCAGCCCGCATTCTTCGGGGTGCGGCCCAGCGTCGTGCTCAAGGGCGGCATGATCGCGTGGGCGGCGATGGGCGATTCCAATGCCTCCATCCCGACCCCGCAGCCAGTGCTGCCCCGGCCGATGTTCGGGGCAGCCGCTGTCACTGCCGCCGCGACCTCGGTGCACTTCGTCGCTCCCGCAGCAGTGTCAGCCGGCCTGGCCGACCGACTGGCGGTGCGACGCCGACTGGTGGCGGTGCGCGACACCCGGGCGTTACGCAAGGCCGATATGCCACTCAACGACGCATTGCCCCGCATCGAGGTGGATCCCGAGACGTTCACCGTCCGGATCGACGGCGAGGTGGTCGAATCTGCGCCTGCCGAGCAGCTCCCGATGGCCCAGCGCTACTTCCTGTTCTGATGGTGACGCTGGGATCGCTGCTGCTGGCTGACTCGCGGTTGCCCGCTGGCGGGCATGCGCACTCCGGTGGCGTGGAGGCGGTCGTCGAGCGCGGTTTGCTGCGTGACGAGGCTGATCTCGCGCTGTTCCTGGCGGGTCGGCTACGCGGCACCGGTCCGGTGCTCGCCGCCGTCGCTGCGGCCGGTTGCCTGCTGGCGGCTGACTCCGCGCCGGAGGACTGGGGCCGCTGGGATGCCGCCGTGAGCGCCCGCATCCCGTCGGCCGCCACCCGGGAGGCGTCCCGCGCGCAGGGCGCGGCGCTGCTGCGCACGGCCCGGCGGGTCTGGCCGTCCTCGCTGCTGGACGCGCTCTCGGCGACGGGCCGCCCGCACCACCCGCTGGTGCTCGGCGTTGTGGTCGCCGCCGCTGGGGATCATGCCGCCGTCGCGGCGTTGCTCGCCGTGCATCATCTGCTCGGCGGTGCGTGCTCCGCTGCGGTGCGGCTGCTCGGGCTGGACCCGATCGCCGTCGCCGCGGTGCAGGCGCGCGCGAGTGGACCGGCCGAACAGGTGGCGCTGGCCGCGACCCGCGTGGCGCGCGAGGCAGTCGCCCAGCAGGACACCCGCCTGCTGCCCAGCACCGGGACGCCGCTGCCGGAGGTGCTGGCCGAACTGCACGCCCGTACGGAGGTGACCCTTTTTGCATCGTGAGGACGAGGTGGACCGGATGCCGATCCCCGCGGCCGGACGTACCGACCGGGCGCTGCGGATCGGCATCGGGGGACCGGTCGGCAGTGGCAAGACCGCGCTGGTCGCCGCGGTGTGCCGGGCGCTGCGCGACGAGCTGTCGCTGGTGGTGGTGACCAACGATATCTACACCACCGAGGACGCCGACTTCCTGCGCACCAACGGGGTGCTACCTGACGAGCGGATCCGGGCCGTGTGCACCGGCTGCTGCCCGCATACCGCGATCCGCGACGACATCACCGCCAACCTCGACGCCGTGGAGGAGCTCACCGCGCTGTATGACCCGGACCTGGTGCTGGTGGAGAGCGGTGGGGACAACCTCACCGCCACCTTCAGCTACGGTCTGATCGACGCCCAGGTATTCGTCCTCGACGTCGCCGGTGGCGACAAGGTGCCCCGCAAAGGCGGACCTGGCGTCACCCGCTCCGATCTGCTGGTCATCAACAAGATCGACCTGGCCCCCCTGGTCGGTGCCGACCTGGACGTGATGCGCCGCGACGCTGTAGCGGCTCGGGGCGATCGGCCCACCCTGCTGATCTCGCTGCGCGAACAGCCAGCCGCCGGACCGGTCGTCGGCTGGGTACGCAGCCTGCTCCGGTCACCCACCCGCCGGTGAGAGCCGGTCAATGAAAGCCCGAGCCGAGCTCACGGTCGAACCCGGGCCTGGTGCCCCCCGGCTGCGATGGCGCTCGGCTCCACCGGTCGTACTGCGCCCGACCGGCCCGCACCGCATGCACCTGGTGCAGGCCGCAGGTGGCCCACTGGGCGGCGACGATCTTGGCCTGGTGGTCCGCCTCGGCCCCGGCACCTGCCTGCACGTGCGCTCCGCAGCGGCCACCGTGGTGCAGGCGGGCAGTCCGCCGGCGGCGGCGCGGTGGGCCCTGGCTGCCGAACTCGCGGACGGGGCGGTGCTGGACTGGTGCCCGGAACCCACCATCATCTGCGACGGCGCGGAACTACGCAGCAAGGTGACGGTCGCATTGCAGCGAGGGGCTCGGGCGCAGTTGCGCGAGGTGGTGGTACTCGGCCGCGCGGGCCAGCGCGGCGGGCGTTTCCACGGTGAACTCACCGTCGAGCGTGACGGCGTCCCCGTGCTCGCGCACACCCTGCTGCTGGACGGAGTCGACCCGGTGCTCACCGGCCCAGCAGGCACCGGTGGCGCCCGTGTCGTCGGGATGCTGCTGGTCGTGGGTGAGGGCACCGCCGGGCCACCGGAAGGCGCGGGGGAGCAGCCGGGACTGCGCTGGTCGTGCTCGGTCCTCGACGGCCCCGGTCGGCTGTTGCTCGCCCTCGGCGACAACCACTCGGCAGTCGCTGAGCTACTCGACCAAGCGGCTACCCGCCCACAATTTCCGATCTAAAACAGCCGCAGTGCCCGGCAGCCATTAGGAGCCGAATCGCGGTTCCGGGAGCCCGAAAACAGCAATTCGGCTCCTAATGGTTGATCAACTGTCAGCCGAGCGCGGACATCCTCGGTAGGACCTGCTCGGCGATCTGCTCAGCGAACTCGACTGGATGCCTGTCCGGCATGGTCTGCACCTCAGTCGCGCCCAGCGCCGCGTACTCGGCCACGTCGGCCATGAACGCGTCGACGTCCACCAGCGCGGGTCGCCTGATCAGCACCGTCTTCTCGATGCTTTCGTAGTCTCGGTCTTCGGCACCGCAGTGCTTGCGCAGCACATCAAACTTGTGTGCGACCTCGGCGGGGGTGGTGCCGAACACATTGCACGCGTCGGCGTAGCGGGCCACCAGTCGCAGCGTCTTCTTCTCGCCCCCGCCGCCGATCATGATTGGCGGATGAGGCTGGCTGATCGGTGGGGGTACACACAGCGTTTCGGCCAGCTGGTAATGCTGGCCGTCGAACGGGCCGTTGTCCTCGCTCCACATTTGCAGGCAGATCTGCAGCGTCTCCTCCAGCCGCTCGAAACGTTCACCGACCGGGACCACGGGGACCCCCAGCCCCCGCTGCTCGCGTTCGTACCACGAAGCGCCGATACCCAGCCTCGCCCGGCCGCCGGACAGCACATCGAGGGTAGTCACGATCTTGGCCAGCAACCCCGGGTAGCGGTACATCGCTCCGGTCACCAGCAGCCCGAGCGTCATCCGGTCGGTCCTGCCAGCCAGGTAGCCCAGCGTTGTGTAGCCCTCGAGCATCGGCTCGTCGACCGAGGCCAGCGCCTCCATCTGGAAGTAATGATCCATCACGGTGAACGAAGACAGGCCTGCCTGCTCGGCGATGCGAGCGGTGGCGGCCAACGTGGGGGCGATCCTTGCCGATTCGGACGGGGTCGAGTAGTTCCAGTAGTGCAGGCCCAGCTTCATCGAGATCCTCCTGACGTCATGACCATAGCCGTCGACGGCCTGACTACGAGTCAACCCCAGCCACCGGGTGGTTACGCCGAACGCTCGTCGGTGCTCCCGATGCGGGGGAACGGGTTCGTGGAGAAGATCACCTCCACCGGAACTTCGAAGTACTCCGCGATCCGCAGTGCCAGGTACAGGCTTGGGCTGTACTCGCCGCGCTCGAGGTAGCCGACGGTTTGGTAGTGCACCTCGAGCGCTTCGGCGAGCTGGCGCCGGGAGATTCCCCGCTCGGCGCGCAGCATGGCGATGCGGTTGTGGACGGTCTCGCTCATTGCTCAGCCGATCCGCTGGGTGGCCTTCTGTCGGCCCGCCTCCATGGTGGCTCCGGACTCGCGACGGGCCATCCGGCGCAGCACCACGGGCGCGAGGACGAGGCCGACGAGTGCCCAGGCGCCGAGCACGGCGACCGTCTCCAGGTGTTGCCAGGACCCGGCGAGCTCCATCGCTGCCGCGGTGTCGGGCAGCAATGCCGAGCGCATGCCCAGCCCCAGCCAGTAGAAGGGGAACACCTGGGCGATCGGATGCAGCCAGTCCGGTAGCGCGGAGATCGGGTAGAAGATCCCGGAGATTGCGATCAGCCCTGAGCTGAGCAGTCCCACCGTCTGCGCGGGGGTGCGCGGGCTGCGGGCCAGCGCCCCGAAGACCATGCCGAGGGGCACGGTGGCCAGCAGCCCGAGGACGAGCACCCACCCCAGCGTCAGCCATCCGCCGATCTCGGTACTCGCCAGGCCGTCGACGATGAACAGCCCGGGGATCAGCACCAGCAGCAAGCCCCGCAGCGCAGTCAGGGGGATCCGCACGACCTGACCAGCGAGGTATCCGACCACGCCGAACGGCGCGGCCTTGGCCCGCAGCAGGGTCCCGTCCTCGCGCTCGACCGCGACGAGGAGCGCGGCGAAGAGCAGGGTATTGAAGGCGACCAGCATGCCGACCACACCCGGCAGCACCAGCGTCGCCAGCGACAGCGGCGTCCCGGCGACCGCGTTATCGCGCTGGAAGTACAGGACGGTCAGGATGACTCCGGCCATCAACAGATCGAACCCGTACTCCTCCGGCCTGGACAGGGAATGCCGGAACTCGGTCCAGCCCCGGCTCAGGCCGATCCGGACCGCGGACAGTGTCGGGTTCATCCCGCCACCTCCTCGAACTCGACGACGGCCGCCGACGGACCGCCGGATTCCTGACGGTGGATCATGGCCAGATAGGTGTCCTCCAGCGAGGCGCGGCGCACCTCCAGGTCCGCGATCTCGTCGCCGTACTGCGCGAACAGCTCGCGGACGAATCCGGTGGCGTCGGACGTCGGGTGCACGAAGTGCGCACCGCTGCGGCTCCAGCGCACCTCGGCCCGCCCGGACACCCGGTGGGAGAGCGCTTCGGCGCTGCCGTCGGCGACGATCCGGCCGCGGTCGAGGATGAGGATGCGGTCGGCCAGCTTCTCGGCTTCGTCGAGATCGTGCGTCGTCATCAGGATGGTGGTGTCTTCCAGGTCGGACAGCCGGTGCACCAGGTCGTGGAACCCGCGCTGGTCGAGGCTGGTGGTGCACTCAGCACTTGACACCAAGGACCGAATCGCCGGATTGGCCGGGGAATGTCATGGAGATGTCGTGAGCCTGTGCTGTTTCCTCGCTCCTCAGTGTCGTTGGATTTCAGTCGGTGCGCACTGTCCAGCAGGCCAGAGCAACGTCATGGTCGCTCACCGTGGCGTAGTCGTGACATCCAGTCGCTGAGCAGAGGCAGCCAGGTCCCCTCCCGGCCGCCGCCCGACCATGATCGTGGAAAATTGGGGGGGGGGGGGGGGGGGTGGGGGGGGCCCCCCCCCGACTGGGGGGGCGGTGTGGCAGAAAGGCGGACCACCCACAGCAACCAC
>JBQTGW010000182.1:0-39272 GCA_052390495.1 Pseudonocardiales bacterium | reverse complement strand
GCCGGTGGCGGGGCCCCCCCCCCCACCCCTTGTGGCGGTGCGGCGCCCCCCCCCCCCCGCCCCCCCGCCCCCCCCCCCCCCGAAACAGCGATCATGAGAGGGTCTGCGGCCGTCAGGAGCCGGGCTGTCGGTGCGGGGTGAGTAACAGTGGCATCCAAGGTAGCTCTCTATTACGCATCGTCACATCGAAAGCTGATTCTGATACCCTCCGTGCACCGGCTGAATGTGTACCACTTGGCGCCTGTGCACCCGCGGCATTACCCCCAGCCAAGCGGCTACACGCCCACACCAGAGGAGACCAACGACTCTCCGCTGCCGCACTCCAGATCGTGTCGATCATTCACTGATCCCGGAAACCAAAGGCATTCAGACAGTTGGAATATCCCACATCGCTGGCTCAGCTCATATCGTCGTCGGGTGCCAGTTGGAAGGTGAACATCCGGTCGGCGTGGATGCGCGCATAGACCGGGCCGGAGTTGAGGAACTGTTCCCACTGTGGGTCCATAGCGGGGACGTAGATCTCCAGCAGGGTGTGTCGCAGGGTGTGCATGAGTACGTGAGGGTCATGCACACCGTAGTATCGCCCGCCGGGTTATCAACTAGCTGCGAGGAGGCCCTGCTGTGACCGTTGTCCCCGTCGATGAGGAGCTGTTGGATTCGATGCGCCAGGTCGGCGATCCCGTTGCCGACGCGGCGATCGCGGAGGTGTTCGAGATGGACGCGGTGGGTCGGGTCAATGACCTGCTCACCGGTTTCCGGCGTAATGGTGAGGGGGTGCCGGTGGATCTGCCGCCGCTGCTGGGCCAGTATTTCGCCGAGACCACCACGCTTCCGGACTGGGCCGACACTGCGGCGATCGACCGCGGCCAGCAACTGTGGGGACGCTACGGCCCGCACATGGCCACGATCCTGCACGCCTACTCGCTGCCGGTGTGTTACGGCTGGTCCAAGGCCGCGCAGGTGCTGTACCGCACCACGCGCATCCACACCAACGCCACCCGCCGGGTCGTGGAGACCGCGCAGTTCCTGCCTCCCGCACGGCTTGGTCAAGCTCGGTGTGGATCTGCCCGCCCAGGATCGCGATGATTGCTTCCACGTGTGGTCGGTCGTCGGTCACCTGCTGGGGGTTGATCCTCGGCTGATGCCGTCGTCCTTCGACGAGGGCTCCGCGCTGATGGAGACGATTTGGCGGCGCCAGTTCGCCGAGTCCGAGGCCGGGACAGTGCTCACCGCAGCGCTCATCGAGAGCATGCGCGGCGCACTCGGTCCCGCGCTGCGCGGCGCACCCCCCAGCCTGATCCGCCATTTCTGCGGCGACGAGCTCGCCGACCTGCTCGCCGTACCCCCCTCCGACTGGACGGCATTGGCCATCGAGCTCTCCTCCGACGCGAGCCTGGGCTACGGCAAACTCGGCGATCGCAGCCAGCTGGCAGCCACGCTGTCCAGCAAGGTCGGCGAGCTACTGCTCTCCGCAGCGCTACGGGTAGCCAATCGCGGCAACCGCTACGACTGGACAGTCCCAGAATCCGAGGCACAACACCGCCAAGGCTGACAGCTTGCGCGTTGTGCGCGCCGCTGTACTGGGTCAGCCGGTAATCTGCCCGGTCCGCCCGGCACAGTCCGTTCGGTGCCGGTGAGGGCGGGTCAGCGGTTCATGAGGGCGAAGACGCCCCACCCCAGGTATTCGCGCTGGTATCTGGTGTGGCGCAGCGGGGAGGTCGTCAGCTCCGCCCGCATCTCATCGGCCAGGTCGTCGTCGGGATTGTCGTCGAGCCAGCGGCGGATGTTGAGCCATTGCGCCGCGACGTACCTGTCCCAGCTGTCCTGGTCGGCCAGGACCATCTCGACGACATCCCAGCCGAGTTCGTGAAACCGCTCGACCAGCTCCGGCAGGGGCAGGAAATCGTCCTTGGTGCTGGCCTCGCAGGCCTCGATGGTGACCTGGTCGGGGGGATCACGTTGCCAGTACGGCTCGCCGATCAACATGATGCCGCCGGGGCGCAGGCTGCGCCGGAGGAGCTCGATGGTGCCGGGCATGCCAGCACCGATCCAGGTCGCGCCGATGCACGAGGCGAGATCGACCGGTTCGTCGGCGACGTAGTCCGACGCGTCGCCGTGCACAAAGGTGATCTTGTTCGTCACCCCCAGCTCCATGGCTCGGGCTCGGGCGGCGGCGGTGAACACGGTGCTGAGGTCGACCCCGATACCAGTCACGTGATGATCACGTGCCCAGGTACAGAGCATCTCGCCCGTTCCGCAGGCGAGGTCGAGCAGTCGCGTCCCCGATCGCAAGGCCAGCGCTTGGCCCAAGGTCGCCAACTTGTCGCTGGTGAGCGGGTTGTGGATGCGGTGGCTGCTCTCCCGGATGGTGAAACTACGTGGAATGTCCTGCACAGCCACGAAATGCACCTCATTGAGTCGTAAGGCCACGCTGACGCCGGCGACGCTAAAGGCATCCAGCCGTCATGTCCACTGGTTATCGGCTCCCTGCTCGGACGTCCGCTATGCCGCCGACCGAGCGGTGATCGATCCACGCTCATGAATCCTGTGCGGGTCGCCTGGCGAACTCCGGAGCGTGTTCGGGTCGTAGCCCGACGCCGATGAGGTAAGCCGGTACGAATGAGGTTTGCGGAACGCGCCGCAGCAGGGCCAGGACGGGCTTCGGCGGGCCCATTCGCCGTCCCTCGATGATCGGCGTTCACCGATCTCGCCGAGCGTGGCCTGCAGCCGGAGTACGTGCCGGTGCTGGCGCAGGAGGCCGACTCGCTGTTCTTCGGTGCGGCCAAGGAGCAGGACTGATGCCGCTGCATCACTGTGTACTGATGCGTATCCTGGCAACATGCGGACGACGATCGACCTGCCAGAGGATCTGCACCGGATCGCCATGTCGATCGCCAGGGACACCGGGCGGAGCCTGAGCGTGACCGTCGCGGAGCTGATCCGCCGCGGCCTGGACAGCGGGAGCCGGGTCCGGCGATACACGAGCGCCCGTACCGGTTTCCCGGTCGTGCACCTCGGGGCTGGGCCGATCACCGTCGAGGATGTGCGGGCACTGAACGACGACGAATGACGATCCTCCTCGACGGCAATGTGTTGATCGCTCTGGCCTTGGACGAGCACCTGCACCACGAAGCGGCCGAGGCGTGGTTCGAGCCGATCGAGCGCTTCGCCACGTGTCCGATCACGCAAGGAACTCTGATCCGGATGCTGCTGCGTCACGGAGACCGCGCGGTAGTTCCCTCGACCCGTGGCGAATGCGTCGCGCGACGCTCACCACCACCTGCGAAGCGGGAGCCAGCTCGACCGCGTCCCATGCGTGCCGCTGTACTGGTCATCCAGCGCCCAAACCGGCAAGTTTACCAGCGGAGCGTGGCCCCATCTCCTGGCAGCAACACTTGTGCAGTGCACAGTTAGAGCCACGTCGGTAGCGGGTAGGGCCGACCGAAGCAGCCGCCAGCTCAAGATCGGATAACCCGAAACTGTGGCTAGGCGACGGCGGTCGTCGCGGTGGGCAGCTCCACCTGAACGGCGACCCGATCACCGTCGCGGCGCACCACTCTGGCGCTCATCGGGGCCTCCTCGTCGTCGCCGACGAGAAGTCGGTCGCCGACCTGAGGGTCGAACGCCGGATCCACGGCCCGTGGGCTGTGGGAGATCCAGCACAGGACGACGAGGTCGGCGCCGACGGCCGTCGCGTCGTACCAGAGGTCGTAAGCCTTCGTTGTCACGGTACTCATGCTACGAGTCACCGCTGGCCTGTCCAGGCGGGATTGGCGACGAGCATGCCGGTTCTGATCCGCGACACCCCGCTTGGCCGGGAGATCTACGAAGAGGCCCGGAATGAAGGTCTGCAGGAGGGCCGGAATGAGGGCCTGCAGGAGGGCCGGAATGAGGGCCTGCAGGCGGTCTCGGAGCTGACCGCCTTGGTGCTGCGCCGCGCCTTCGGCGACGACCCGCGCATCGACACCATCGCCCAACGGCTGGCCGATCTGCCCGACGACGAGCGCATCACCGCCACCAGCCTCGACGACCTGTAACGACGACCTGTAACGCTGAGCAGGCCACCAGCGGCGGCGGATCCTGCCGGTAGTGCCACCGAACTCGCTGGCGATGATCGCCGAGTTCGACACGCTCCAAGCCTTAGTCGACATCCTGGATGAGGATGCTCCCGTCGAGCCGAGTGGGTGCGTGGTGGCCGCCCATCGCTGTCCGGAGGGGGCACCCATTCCCCGCAGGTGACCTTCAGACTCCCAGACCGGCTGCACCGCCAGGCGGTGGACGCCGCTGAGCGGGAAGGCAAGACCGGTTGAAACCACCGTGTCTCGGCACGGTCAGGCTTGCTGCGGGATTGTGTCTTTCATGGCGGTGCGGAAGTCGGCCACGGCGGGCACGGTGTTCCAGCGGGCGAGTTTGTCGTTCAGCTGGCTCAGTGTGGTGAGGATTCGGGCCGAACCGGTCTGGACGCCGATCGGCAGCGCCTCCAGCCCCAAGGTGGCTGCTTGCTCCACTTCGTGATCACCGGCATGGGCCAGCGCGGTCCGGGCGACGATGAGACCACGAGCCCGACGGTAGCGGCTGGGAAAGTCTGCGATCGCATTCTGGAAGCTCTGGGCGGCACGGTGATAGTCACCCAGGACGGCCGAGCTCTGCGCCTGGCTGAGATCGATCCACTTCTCGTTGAGCCACGGTCCGTACGGAGCATCCGGATCGTCATCGAGCGCGTCGAGCAGTTCACGGGCCCGGTCGTGCGCCCATTGCGTTGCCGTGCGATCGCCGTTGAGCGCGTAGCCGTACGCGGCCCGGCTAGCCGCTATGACCGCGATCCGGCTGCGCGGCGCAGCCATACCCAGGGCATGTTCACCTACAGCAATGGCGTCGGTAGCCATCCGCATATCGTTGCCGAGATGTGCTTTGCACGTCAGGATGAACACGGTGAGGTCATGGTCGGCGGCCACGTGGGATAACCCGAGTGCGTGGTCGATCCAGGACTCGGCGAGGTGGTGCTCGCCTGCATCCTGGTAGAGCCATCCGCACAACTCGCTGTACTGCGCCTGCGTGCGGATCAGCTCCTGCTTGTCGGCCCCACGCCAGTTCGGCCGGAGCTGCGCCATGATGGCGAGCTGCTCCCGTACCATCGGGATTATCTGCCGTGGGCCGAATAGATTGTCATTGTCGATGAGCACGTGCCGCAGCTGCTGGAAATGTTCGATCGGATGGACGTCGTCGGCAGCCGGAAAGCTCGTGACGAGCTGCGTGCCGGAGATTCCGGGACCAGATGTCGTGGCCGTGCCCACGGCGGCGGAGCCGAGGCATTGGAGGAAGACTCTGCGGGGGACGGCCACGAAGATGACCCTTCCGTCGGAGGTGCGGGCCGGGACGATGATCTCCTCGCCAGCGTCGAACGCAGCCGGGAGGGTCGCCCCGCCAGCCAGGCTACCGGTCTGGTTGGCCACATGGGTGTTGTCGCTGGCCACATGCGCGGATGGCTGATCGGCTGTTACCGCCGTCAGGTGCCGGTCGGACTCGGTCAGGGCGTGCAGCCGGATGAGCGTTCCCTGAGCCTGGAGGGCCTGGTCGCAGCTCTGTGCCAGGGCGGCGGGGATGGGGCGCTCGGCGCGTTCGATCTTGGCCAGGTAGCTGGAGTCGGAATGCACGCAATGGCCCAGCTCGGCCAGGGACAACCCACGGCCAACGCGCAACGCCCGCAGCTCGGCACCCCAGTAATGGTGCAGGCTCTCGTGCGGGGTCAGTTCCTTCGGTCGCTGTCCCATCCAATCCCCCTATGAGGTCTATGTGGCCACAAGTAGACGGTGGTGCTTATTCATGATCCGTGGTCGATTCGCGCGCGACTCTATCGGCCGTGAACAAGCCGGCCTCATCGGGGAGCGGTGTCTGGACAATCTCATTGACGTCGTCGGTGGCCACCTGAAGTACGGCCCGTGCCGATGAGCCGATATGAGCCACAGCGTAATCCAACCGAGAGTCGCGTCGCCCACTGCTTCGATGGCTACGACCACAGGGGCTTGCCGGACCAGGGAGAGATTTGTCAGAGTGCGTTCAGTGGCATAGCTCGCGATCGAGGACCAGAGCAACGTCTGCTCACCGATGTACCGGACGATCCCGACCACAAAGCCGTCGCCCAGCCGCTCCGCGAGGTGGCGAAGCCCCAGAAGTCCTCCGCGCGGCCTGTCGAGGACGCTTTAATCTCCACGCTGACGGAGGTGCTAACGGGGTGGTCGCGTACTTGTCGGGGATCAGGTGCGCTGGTGGTGGATCTTGGAGAGGTGTTCTTGGAGTTCGGCGTGCCGGAACTGGTAGACCGCGCCCGCCTGACGCAGAACTTGCTGCTGGTGGGCGCCTTCCAGGACCCGCATGAAGTTCACTCGACCAGCTCCGGTGATCACGAGGATGAGCTGGGTGAGCCCGACCATATGAGCTGATCCGGCGCTCCGTCGCCTCCGTGCGCCAGCTGTCGAGCATGCGCACCGCGAGTTGCTCGGCCGCGGCCATGATCTGCTCGGCGGTCGTCGGCACCGGCCTTGCCCGGCGCCCCTTCCACCACCACAGGGCTAGAGCTATCAGTAACGGCGCTGCGATCGCTGACGCGACGAGATACCCGGCGTACAGGGTTGCCGAGTCGACCGGGTTGGCGCTGCTGCGGATCTCTCGGACGATCCATACCGGGGCCGCGATCAGGACGGACGCGCCCAGCAGCGCGATAGCGTCCCAGTGCCGAGAGCTCCCAGCCATGGCCCCTGCCCATTCGCCCGATCGTGGTGTGATCGTTCCCGATCTGCCGCGATCATGCCAACTCCTGACCGACCGATGGTGACCGAGTGACAGCTGACCGGAAGTCAGCCGACGCCCACCGATGCGTCCGATGAGGCCATACCGGCAGGCCACGGGCAGATCTGGAATTCGCGGTGAGCCGTCCATCAGGATCGTCGTCATGAACATCGCCCGGCTTCGCCCGGACACCACTGCGCGGCACCGTTTCCGGCCGCGTCCGGGCACTCGTGCAGCTCTGGTCCTGTCCGTGGTCGATACCCGCACCGGGACGCTGCACCAGGTCCCGATCGAAAGCGTTGCCCTGCACCGGCGCTCGGGGCGTTACCCGGCCATGTGCGGCATCGAGGTGCCTGCGGCCAGCCTCACCACCCCGGCTGCCCGGCACTGCCGGAACTGCGCCAGGCGGGCACAGCGGCCCGACGCGGCCTCCCACCGCAAGCCGCCTCACCCGCTCCTTCGATGGCTGCGGAGCCTGCGCCCGGCACACCGGAACGTGGCCCGATGACCGCACTGGACACAGCCGCTCCAGCACCCGGGTCGGAAGGAGGGCCGTTCGCGGCCGAAATGATCTACCGTGGGTGGGGTTGGCCGGTCATCCTGCGCCGGGAGCAGGTGTGGCTGGCGCTGGAGTCTGAGGCGGTGGCACTCCTGATTCCGGCGGTGTTGGCCACCGAGGTGGCCGTCATTCTCGCCGATCGATACTGCCCCTCCGCCATGCTCACCCATCCCTACGCACCTGAACACCGGGTACTGCTCGCGGGCGAGCCCTTCCCGGTGATGCTGTCCTGGCCACCCGGAGTGCATCGGGTCACCACCTGCCTGCTCCTCCCGCCCGCCATGACTCCTCGCGGTCCCCTCACCTGGACTTACCCGCCCCAACCCGAGGCGCTGAGACTGTGCCGTGAGATAGACGTCCTGGCCGCGCTCCACGCCGGACCCCGGGTCCGGCACCACCGACAAGACCACTGAGACCCGGCCGGTTGCCGGTCGAGCCGGAAGCGCGCTCCCCCACGTTGCTTCCGCCCCGAAGCTCCCGGCAGCCGGTCGGCCAGCCGTTCCGGTAGTACCGGCCGACCGGGATTGCGCCCAACCACCAGCCGCCAAGGCGAAGGCGCTCGGTTTGCTGCGGATGACACGATCTTGCGTGCCGCTTCTACATCATTACGACGAGACACTGGAGCGCCGCATGACGATCGCGGAAGCGCTCGCGCACCTGCCGTTGCACGGCGCAATCGTGGTCACCACCGTCACCGCAAACACCCACCAGGAACGCGCGCGGGCCCGATTGCTCACCTACTTGCTGCCGCGGCTCGAACACACGGAGCACGTTGAACGGGTCGTGCTCGAGTCTCGTGCGCGCAGCGACAAGCACGATGTTCGCACCCGTGACCGCCTGCGTCGGTCACGATCACTGAGCGCCGGGCTACGGATGGATCATGAGCGTAAGACTGCTGAGCCGATGACCTGGGCTGCGGACTTCGTGATCAGCTCGTACATGGCTGCCCAGCATCACGCAGAGATGGGGCCGTGGAAGATTATCAGCGACGCGCACGTCATTGAGATCATGACCAGATGATGGGGTTGCCCCGGGAAGCGCGAAGCCCGGGGGTCCCACGACAACGCGGGCACAGTCCCGGGCTCACTTCCGGCCGAGTCCGCAGACCAGCCAGCCCAGCCAGCCCAGCCAGCCCAGCGCTGACCGGCTGTCGGTAGCAACGACTGAATCCGGCGCACGGCGGCCAGGTCGAGATCCGCTACGGCGACAACAGCAACGCCGCCATGGACCACCTCGCCACGCTCACCGGCGGCCAGGTCTTTGGCGGCCGCGCGCTCCCACTGACCACGATCTTCCCGCTCATCCGCAGCAGCCAGTGAGCAGCGCCCGGTCCCGCCACGCCAGCCGCAGCAACACCAACGATCACTGTCCTGGTCTTCGCGCTGACCTTCCTGGCCGTATGGACGTGCGCAGTGATCGACTCCTCGTCTCGGCACAGTCAGGTTTGGTGTGGGATCGTGTCTTTCCATGCGGTGCGGAAGTCGGCCACGGCGGGCACGGTGCTCCAGCGGGCGAGTTTGTCGTTCAGTTGGCTCAGTGTGGTGAGGATTCGGGCCGAACCGGTCTGGACGCCGATCGGCAGCGCCTCCAGCCCCAGGGTGACGGCGTGCTCCACTTCGTGATCGCCGGCATGGGCGAGCGCGGTCCGGGCGACGCAGAGACCACGACCACGACGATAGCCGCCAGGATAGTCTGCGATCGCGTTCTGGAAACTCTGGGCGGCACGGGAATAGTCACCCAAGACGGCCCAGCTCTGCGTCTCACTGCGATCGATCCACTTCTCATTGAGCCACGGTCCGTACGGCGAATCCGGATCGTCGTCGAGGGTGTCGAGCAGTTCGCGGGCACGGTCGTATGCCCATGGCGTTTTCGCGTGATCACCGTTGAGCGCGTAGCCGTACGCGGCGCGGCTGGCCGCTATGACTGCGATCCGGCTGCTCGGCGAAGCCATACTCAGGGCATGTTCCCCGACACCAATGGCGTCGGTCGCCATCCGCATATCGTTGGCCAGCCATGCTTTGCACGTCAGGATGTACACGGTGAGATCATGGTCTGTGGCCAGATGGGATAGCCCGAGTGCCCGGTCGAGCCAGAGCTCGGCGAGGTGGTGCTCGCCCGCATCCTGGTAGAGCCATCCGCACAACTCGCTGTACTGCGCCTGGGTGCGGATCAGCTCCCGTTGGTCGGCCCCACGCCAGTTCGGCCGGAGCTGCGCCATGATGGCGAGCTGCTCTCGCACCATGGGGATTACCTGGTGTGGGCCGAATAGATTGTCGTTGTCGATGAGCACTTGCCGCATCTGCTGGAAATGCTCGATCGGATGGACGTCGTCGGCAGCCGGAAAGGTCGTGACGGGCTGCGTGCCGGAGATTCCGGTACCGAATGTCGTGGCCGTGCCCACGGCGGCGGAGCCAAGACCCTGGATGAAGACTCTGCGGGGGACGGCCACGACGATGACCCTTCCGTCGGAGGTGCGGGCCGGGACGATGATCTCCTCGCCGGTGCCTGGCGCCGCCGGGAGGCTCGCGCCGCCTGTCAGGTTACCGGTCTGGTTGGCCACATGGGTGATGCCGCTGGCCAGATGCGCGGATGGCTGGTCGGCTGTTCTTACCGTGAGATCCCGGTCGGACTCGGCCAGGGCGTGCAGCCGGATGAGCGCTCCCTGCGCTTGGAGGGCCTGGTCGCAGCTGGGGACCAGTTCCGAGGGGATGGGGCGCTCGGCGCGCTCGATCTTGGCCAGGTAGCTGGAATCGCAATGCAGGAAGTTACCCAGCTCGGCCAGTGACAACCCACGGCCAACGCGCAACGCCCGCAGCTCGGCACCCCAATAGTGGTGCAGGCTCTCGTGCGGGGTCAGATCCTTCGGTCGCTGTCCCATCCAATCCCCCTTATGAGGTCTATGTGGCCAGAAGCAGACGGTGGTGTACCTATTCGCAATCCGTGAGCGAATCGCGCGCCACTCTATCGGCCGTGACAAACCCGCCTCATCGGGGAACGGTGTCCGGACGATCTGATTGCCGCCGTCAGCGGCCACATGAAGTGCAGCCCGCGCCGATGAGCCCCATGTGGGCACTTGCGGAATCCAACCGGCGGTCACGTCGCCCGCTGCTTCGGCGACCACAGGGACTGCCGGACCAGGGAGAGATTTGTCAGAGTGCGCTCAGCGGCGTAACTCGCGATCGAGGACCAGAGAGCAACCTCCGCTCGCCGGTATAGCGGACCATCCCGA
Source organism: Pseudonocardiales bacterium (assembly GCA_052390495.1). Lineage (GTDB taxonomy): Bacteria > Actinomycetota > Actinomycetes > Mycobacteriales > Pseudonocardiaceae. Next base: position 28,698 of record JBQTGW010000182.1, on the reverse strand, counting down.
CCACAAAGTCGTCACCTCAGCCACTCGGTGAGCTGGCGACGCCTTAACAGTCCTCCGCGCGGGCCGTCGAGGACGCCTTGATCTACACGCTGCCGGAGGTCCTACCTCGGTTGTCAGTATTCGTCGGAGGTCGAGTGCACTGACGGTGAATCTTGGCGAGGTGTTCCTGGAGTTCGGCGTGACGGAACTGGTAGACGGTGCCCGCTTGGCGCAGGACTTGGCGCCGATGAGCATCTTTCAATACCCGGATAAAGTTGACTCGACCAGCTCCGGTACTCACGAGGATGAGTTGGGTGAGCAAGACAATAGATGCCGAACCGTCCGCGAGCCCGCCCGTGAGCCCGACCGCGAGCCCGACCATGAGCCCGAACGTGAGCCCGCCCGTGAGCCCGCCCGCGAGCCCGAACGCGAGCAGTTGGAGTAGGTCGCGGAGGCGTGGCCAGCGGGGGATGATCACTTGTGGCTCTTTCCCGATCTCACTCCCGCCCGCGAGCCCGACCGCGAGCCCGAACGCGAGCCCGACCGCGAGCCCGACCGCGAGCCCGACCGCGAGCCCGAACGCGAGCCCGACCGTGAGCCCGAACGCGAGCCCGACCGTGAGCCCGAACGCGAGCCCGACCGTGAGCCCGAACGCGAGCCCGCCCGCGAGACGATGCCACCATCGGGGGATCCAGGTGGGGATGCGCCACCAGGCTAGGTCGCGGTCGGGGCCCATGTGGTGGGCGATCCAGGCCAGCCATCGGGTGGCGTGGGCTCGCTGGTGCTCGTCGGGGTAGGCGATGATCAGGATGCGGTCGAAGAGGTGTTCGCGCAGGGCCGTCACGGTGGGGAACCTGGCGGGATCGGTCAGGGGGCTTGGGTCCTGGTTCTGGTAGGTGTCTCGGGCCAGCGACAGGGTGAGGGGGTTGTCCAGGGCGCGAGCGGCGACGCTGTCGGGATGATCGGCGAGATAGGTGCTGAACTGTGCCCATCGGTCGTGCTGGACGCCGATCTGGTCGTGCAGCAGGTAGGCACCGGCCTCGTCGGCGTCCACGGGCTGGACCTCGATCACGGCCGCGTTGTGCATCCGGCCCCCGGCGATGGCGTTGCGGTATTCGTCGGGGCGGCTGCTGAGCACGATCCGCAGGCCCGAGCTCTCCTGGTCGACCCGAGTGAGGGCTTGGTGCTGGGCTGCGGGAGCCATCTCGTCCAGACCGTCGAGAAACAGCACCACCCGTCCGGCGCGGAGCAACTCGCCCGCAGCGTCGGGTCCGTAGTCGAGGGCGCGCAGGTAGGGGTGGTCGCGGTACATCGTGGCCGTGGCCCACTGGTGCAGCGTCTGGATGGTGGGGTCCCAGCCGCCCAGGGTCAGCCAGACTGGGACCGGGACCTGCCCGCGCTGAGCCTCGGGGACGCGTTGGCGGTGTTCGAGCGCGGCCAGCAGGAGCAGGATCATCGAGCCGGTTTTCCCCGCGCCGCGTCCGCCGAGCAGCACCAGCCGCCCGTGCGGCAGTTTCCGGTAGACCTCGTCGTGCAGGCGGGTCACGACCCCGGCGTCCAGCAGCACCGCAGGCGGATCAAGATTCGGTTCTTCAGGATTCGGTTCGGCAGGGTTCGGTTCGGGCAGGGGTCGCGGGTTGGTGCCCACCACCGGGGTGGTGAGCACCTGCGCTGGTGGGGTTGTCACGTCGGCCGGTGCCCAATGCCAGCGGACCCGGACCGGCGCCGGCACGCTGATCCGGCGCGCCGTCGCCTCCCTGCGCCAGTCATCGAGCATGTTCACTGCGAGTTGGTCGGCCGCCGCCATGACCTGCCCGGCGGTGGCCGGTGGCGCCGGTGCCCGGCGACCCTTCCACCACCACTGGACCAGGATCACCAGCAGCGGCACCGTGAGCGCCGCTGAGCCGAGATAAGCGCCGTACAACGTTGCTGAGTCGGCCGGGTTGTCGCTGCTGCGGATCTCTCGGACGATCCACACCGGGACCATGACCAGGACGAACGCACCGAGCAGCGCGATAGCGTCCCGATGCCGAGAGCCTCCAGCCATGACCCCTGCCCATTCGCCCGATCGTGGTGTGATCTTTCCTGATCCGCCGCGATCATGCCAACTTCCGACCGGCCGAGGGTGACCGCGTGCCAGCTGACCGGAGGTCAGCCGACTCCCACCGAATGAGTCCGATGTGGCCATACCGGTAGGCCACGGGCAGATCTGGAATTCGCGGTGAGCTGTCCATCAGGATCGCCGTCATGAACATCGCCCGGATCCACTCGGACGTCAAGGCGCGGCACTGTTTCCGGCCGCGTCCGGTCATTCGTGCAGCTCTTGTCCTGTCCGTGGTTGATACCTGCACCGGGATGTTGCACCAAGTCCCGATCGAGAGCGCTGCCCTGCACCGGTGCTCGGGGCGTTATCCGGCCCTGTGCGGTATCGAGGTGCTTACCACCCCGGCTGTCGATCACTGCCGGGACTGTGCCGCGCGGACACCACAGGTCGGCGCAGCCTCCCACCGCAAGCTGCCTCATCCGCTCCTTCGATGACTGCGGAGCCTGCGCCCGGCACACCGGAACGTGGCCCGATGACCTCACCCCGGGGTCGGCGCACCGACGAGACCACTGAGACCCGGCCGGTCGCCGGTCGAGTCGGAAGCACGTTCCCCCGTAGCTCCCGGCGGCCGGTTGGCCAGCCGTTCCGGCAGTACCGAACCACCGGGATAGCGGCCGATCACCAGCCGGGTACGGCGCGGCGCAGGTTTGCGGATTTGGACGGGTAGTGCGGTTCGGGGACCTTCGGGGTGATCCGCTGTCCGACGAAGATGCCGTGCCCGAGCATGAAGGCCAGTACTGCGAAACCAACGGGTGGTCGGGTGGACCGGCCGCGGGAGCAGCAAGTTCAGAGGCTGGTTCAGTCGCTCCAGTCGAGCTGAGTATCAGGGACGCCGACCATCTTGGCGTAGGCGACGACCTCGGCACGACGACCTGTGTCGCCGCGTGGATAGCGGAAGACTTTGCCGGGGAAGACAACGTATTTGGTCTCGGTCGTATGGAAGTCGACGTACCAGCTGGGCGTGTCCAGAGCGTCCGCGAACTGCTTGGCCAACATGTTTGGGTCGAGGTCGTCGCCGCTGAATTGGATGATCGTCCAGACATTCGGCTGGTACTCGGCGGTGTCTGAGATCGTCCAGCGGGACAGCTTTCGGACGACGAGCCGCAGGCCGTCGAGGCTGGTTCCCTCGCGGAGACTCTCGGCGATCAGGATACCTTCGATCATCGACCAAACCCTAGCGGGGAACGTACGGCCGCACCGCATAGGACGCAGACGTCAGGGTTTGCGTGCCATACCCCGAGTAACCCTGACACTAACCTTGCCGTAGCCCGTTGACACCCGTGTTGCTGGCCCGTCACGCTCTGCATCATGCTACGTCAGGGTTTTGTCAGTAGATTGCCGCAGTTCCGAGTGACGGTGAACTCGAGATGTGGCCGGGCCTGTTTCTTTTGCCGTCCGTCCGGGGAAGCGGTCGCGACGGCGGCGACGGCCGAACTCGCGGTCAATGATCTGCTCCGGGTCGCGATGGTGGTGCGGCGGGTGGGTATCGGCAGTATCAAGCTGACCGGCGGCGACCCGGCCTTGTACGGGCCGCTGGAGGAGGCGGTGCGGCGATTGCGTCGTGAGGCGGGTTTTGACGAGATTGAGGTGATCTCGAGGCATCCGAGGATCGGACTGCGGGCGCCAGCGCTGGCCGCGTCCGGCGTGACGCAGTTCAACATGAGCATCGACACACTCGATCCGGTGCTGCACCACGAGATCTGCGGCATCGACGATCTGCCGATGGCGCTCGACGCACTCGGCGCTTGTGTGGCGACCGGCGTACCGGTGAAGGTGAACACGGTCGTGATGGCCGGCGTCAACGATCAGGAGGTGGCGGTGCTCGCGGCGTTCTGCGAGCGCATCGGGGTACGGACGCTGAAGCTGCTCGACGTCATCAAAGATCTCGACGCGGGCGCGGAGAGCTTCGCCCGGCGACTTGCGGTCAAGCGGGGGCGTGCCATCGGTGACCTGTATGTACCGCTGGACGTGATTGCCACGCGGTTTTCGCAGACAGCGGTCAGCACCGAGACGCGCACCCAGGGCGGGCTGGGTCACCCGATGACTGTGCTGACGATGCCGTCCGGGTTTGAGGTGGTCACGAAGGACAGCCGAACCGGGGCATGGTACGGCGATTTGTGCGCCGGATGTCCGTTCTTTCCCTGTCATGACGCGTTAATGGCACTGAGATTGACGGCGGACCAGCGGCTTCAGTTCTGCCTGCTGCGCGAGGACGTCACGGTGCCGCTGGCTAACGCATTAGCTTCAGGGAGCGACGACGAACTAATGCGGCTCGTCGCGAGCGCGGTGGAGACATACGCCTCGGCGACGTTCCGGCGGCCGACCCGGGCGGTGCCGCTGGCGGCGGTGAGCGCGGGATGACGATGTTGCTTCGGACGCCAGCCAGGCGGCCACTGGCGATCCTCGCCTACCCCCGGGTGGAGCACGAAAAGGATTATCTGTACCATTGGATGCCGTTTTCACTCTTGACCGTGGCCAAGCCGCTGCTCGACAGCGGATTGATAGATGTCCTAATCTTCGACGGCAACCAGTGCGACGCGGCCGACTGGTCCCGGTTCCTTGACCGACATCTGGAGCGGGCGATCTGTCTGGGTGTGAGCATCATGACCGGCGGGGCACAGATCCGGCACGCGCTTGCGATGGTGCGCGAGGCCAAGTCCCGTGAATACTGCCCGCCGGTCGTGTTCGGCGGTCCGCACGTCAACGTGCTGGCCGAGCAGACCGCCCGGCACGAGCTGGTGGACCTCGTTCTCGTCGGACCGGGTCAGAACTCGATGCCGGCGCTGATCGAGGTACTGCTGGGCCATCGCCAGTGGACGGAGGTGCCGGGTCTGGTGATGCAGCGCGATGGGCGGATGGTTCGGGGTCCGGTCAGCCCGCCGAAGACCGGCATCATGGGCCGCTACCCGTGGCATCTGCTGGACGTGGCCGAGTACATCCGGGATGACCCGACGGTCGCGCCGCGCACGCTGAACTACGTGTCATCGCAGGGATGCGTATACAAATGCCAGTTCTGCTACGAGCTGACGTATCAGCGCAGGTACTCGGCCATGGCTGCGGATGCCCTGGTCGACGACGTGGCGGACCTGGTGGCGGCATACGGCATTAGCGGCGTGAAGTTCTACGACGCGGACTTCTTCGTCAACGTGCGTCGGGCGGTTGCGTTCTGCGACGAGCTTGTGGCGCGTGACCTGGAGCTGGCGTGGGCGGCGTCGATCAACCCTAATGATGTGCTACGAGCGCGGCGCCAGAAGGTCGACCTGCTTGGCGGGATCGCTCAGTCGGGGTGTCGGCGGTTGCTCATGGGCATCGAGTCGGGCTCGAACCGGGTGCTGCGCGATGTCGTGCGCAAGGAGATCACCCACGACGATGCATTCGACGTCGCCAGCGACATCGCCGCGCGCGGCATTCTCGGCTGCTATACGTTCATTGTCGGCTTTCCGGGCGAGACCGACGATGAAGTTGAAGAGACGTACGCACTGATCGACGCAGTCGGCCAACTGTCACCGAGGCCGGAGACGCGTGTTCATTTGTTTGGCCCGTTCCCGGGTACGCCACTGTTCGACGACGCCCTGAAGTACGGGTTCGAGCCGCCTGACACTTTGGAGGGCTGGGCGGACTACGACTACTATGACTCGCAGACGCCGTGGACGTCGAAGGAGACGGTAACGCGGGCGCGAGCCAACACCCGGCTGGTAAAGCAACCGGGCTTGTCTGTGGCCGGGAGCTGAGCGTGGAGAGGCCGACAGTGCGCGGGATTGTGCTTAAGGAAAGCCTCGTGCACGGTGATCTCCCAATGCCGATGTCGGCGACAGTGGTGCGTCGTTACCCGTATCTCTTGGACGGCCGGATGCCGGTCGAGGTGATCGAGCTGGCGGTGACCCGAAAGTGGGTGCTCGCGGTGGCGATGCAGATTGCGGAGGCACTGTTGCCGGGGCGGTTCTACGCCCATCTACTTGATTCCGCCCGCATGTACGTGTGCTTCCCCAACTGTCTGGTGCTGGTGCAGCGTGGCGAAAACGACTCGGTACAGCGGGCACAGGAGATCGGGACGCGGTTCGGAATTCCCATCCGCCAAATGCGGTTTGCGGAGATGTTCGACCGCGATCATCCCGACGCCGCAGCATCGGTGAACGGGAGGGCGGAGGGAGCATGGACAGCGTTTCCCAGCTGCTCGCCCTAGTCGTGGGTGGGACTGGCGCCATCGGGGCAGTGGTGGTCGATCGGCTGATCAAGCGTAGCCACGCCGTGGTAGCAACCTACCGCGACCACGAGAGGCCGACCCGCGATGGCACGACGATCTGGACGCGGTTCGACGCTCGCGAACCGAAGACCGCCATGTCGGTAGTTGAGGCACTACGGGCTATCGGCGGCCGACTGCGGACAGTGGTGTACGCGGCCGGTATGGGCTCGACCAAGCGCTCAGTGGCGGACACTCCACTCGACGAGTTCCAGGAGCTCTGGCAGATCAACGCGCTGGGACTCGTGGCGGTGTGGCAGGCGATCGCACCGCTGGCTCGCGCCCACGCGGCGAGCGTGGTCGCGATCAGCTCTGCGGCGACGCACAGCGTCAGCGGCGGCAACGGTCCTTACACCGCGTCGAAGGCGGCGCTGGAGGCCACCATGCTGACGCTCGCCAAGGAGGAGGCCGCCCATGGCATCCGCGTCAATGTGGTGGCGCCGTCACTCGTGACGTCGCCGATGGCCGAGAGGCTGCTCGTACACAAAGGAATCGACAACCTTGCCGAATATTACGCGACGCTGCCGTTCGGCCGGGCGCTCGGGATCGATGAGGTGGCCGAGCTGGTGGTCGAGGTCGCCACGGGCGAGCACTGGCGGTACGCATCCGGCCAAGTGGTGCGGCTGTCGGCCGACATCGGCGGCAGACAGGGGAGTTGGTGATGGAGGGATACCTGCGCTGGCTGGCAGAACTGGAGAGTCCGGCTTTAGCAGACCCGGCCGGGCTGGTACCGGCTCTGCGCGTGAACGCCATCCCGTCTGAGGCGGTAGTGGGATCCTTGGTGCCGGTCGTGCGGCGGCTGGCAGCCCAGTTCGGCGACCCAGTCCACGTGGCCGACACACAGGTGGCGGTCGTGGTGTCAACAGCGACGCCTGCTGCGATCGAGATCTATCGCGGCACGTCCGGTAGCGTCAGGCACACGGCGGACGTGGTGGGCGAGCTGATCCGCGAGGCCGCTGGCGCAGCCGACATCGTGCTGGTGCAGACAATGCCGTATGTGGTCAACGGCCCGGTGGGCCTTAACGAGGCGGTCACCGAGGCCAATGCGGCGATCACGGCGACGGCCCGGTCGACCTCGGCTCGGTGCGTCGCCGTACATCAGGTCGCCTCCCTGGATGTCCTGGTCGCCTGCGAGGACTTCAGCGCGGTCGCCGAGGCGCTCAGGGCGCTTGGTCGGTACGACCGGGCTGCCTACCTGTGGAACCGGATCGTTGATCTGGCCCAGGTGCACTGGCGGGCGCTCGCACCGCTGCTTTCGCCTGACCCGAAGATAATCATCACGGATCTCGATGGCGTGCTGTGGCCGGGCACCTTGGCCGAGGATGGCTTCGAGAGCGCACTGGTTGCCGCTGGGCCGGTGGGTCAGCTGTCACACGTGCTGTGGCGCGACGCGCTGCAGTCCAGGCAACGCAACGGCGTGCTGGTCGGGGCGGTGTCGAAGAACGAGGCCGGGCAGGCGATGCGAGCGCTCGACGCCCTGACGCCCAAGCTGGTGGTGGCGGGATTATGGGCCACGCCGGAGATTGACAAAGCGATCACGCTCAGGCAGATCCTGACCCACTTTGACGGGATCGCGCCAGCGGACACCGTCTTCGTGGACGACAACCCCGGCCAGCAGGAGTGGCTCAGGCTGGACACACCTGACCTGACCGTGCCAGCGGTGGTCGCGGCGCCCTTGCTGGTCGAGGATTTGCTCGGACAGCTCCCGCCAGATACGGATACGGCCAGCCAGGTCACCGCATCAGACCGGCAGCGAACGACCTTCTATATGGCGAAAGCATCCAGCCACATGGTGCCCGAGGTGGTGTGCACAGCGGACCCGCACGACACCGAGACCTTGGAGCGGCTAGCGCAGCTGCACGCCCGCACCAACCAGTTCAACATGACCAGCCCACGGCGCACGGTCGCCGACCTGTTAGCCATCGCCGAGGACGCGAACTGGACTCTGCTGGCGTTTCGGGTCAAATACCACGGGACGGAACTCGCGGAAGAGGTCATCGGGTCCGCCGAGATCGAGTATGGGCCGGACGGGACCGCGCGGCTGGATTCGTTTCTGGCGAGCTGCCGACTGCTGTGGGCGGGCACGCAGCGGCGGATGCTGGGCCAGGTGCTGGCGGTTGCCTGCGGACGCGGGGCGACGACGCTGGTGGCGCGGTGGCAGGGCAACGGCCGCAACGAGCCATACCAACAGTGGTTCGCGCGGGTCGGCTGGGCACGGGGGACGACGCGAACGGAGGGCGGCTGGATCTTCACTGGCCCGACCGTGACACGGGACGGGGAGACACCGAGCGACCTGCTCGCGGTGCTCGGCGGCTACCTGGCCAAGAAGATCTACGCCGACGGCGGTCCACCGACCCGGCGACGGATGCGTGACCGCGACGGCGCACGCGAGGTGTACGTGCCCGGCGGCACCTGCCACCCCGGTCTGACCGAGGCGGACGTCGATGTGGTGCGGGCCGTCTTCGGACTTGAACCGATTGGCGAGCGCGACCAGTCGGCCGTAGAGGTGGCGTCATTGTGGATGGACGAGCGGCTGATCAGCCGCGAGCGGTTCGCCGCTTACTTGCGGACCCTGCCTCGCGCCGAGGTGGCGGAGGCGATCCGGACGACCGGTGATCACTACGTGGTTGGCCCTGCGACAGATGTCCAGCCGGTGGCAGACACCGGCACGCTGCCGGCGGTGGTGCCGTGGAGCTGGGCGCAGCGGTACGCGGCCTGGTCCGGCGGGCGGCTGCCAACCGAGGCGGAATGGGAGTTCGCAGCTCGCGGACCAGACGGGCGCTGGTACCCGTGGGGCGGGGACTTACCGGCGCCTCCGCGTTGCTTGGCTCGCGGTAGCGAGCTTCATAGTGTCGACCATGACGCCCACGGAGGGTCACCGTTCGGGGTGCACGACATGGTGGGACACGTGTGGCAGTGGTGCGCGGACTGCTACCGGGATCATCCGCAATATCGCGGCGGGGACGTCAACGCCAACGCGTACTTCCTGCGCACCACGGTCCGCCCGCTCGAAGCGGCCGAACACTGCGGTCATCTGGTCGGCTTCCGCGTGGTGAGAGACATCTGACCAGCCGGCTAGTCAAATTGATCTTGATGGAAGGATAGCCACCGATGCTAGTGCCCGTTGTCAGGCCTGCTGCGGTGCGGCCCGGCGACACGGTCATGATCGTGTCAACGTCCTCGCCGGTCAGCCGGGACGAGCTGGACCGGCTCCACCGCTACTTCGCCTATCGCGGCTACGAGGTGCGGGTGGCGCTGGGCGTCGGGGCCGCAACTGGGTATGTGGCCGGGCCGCCCGAGCAGCGCGCCGCGGACCTGATGGCGGCGTTCACCGATCCGGACGTCAAGCTCATCATGCCGGCCACCGGCGGCAAGGGCGCCGCGCACCTGCTGGAGCTGCTCGACTTCGACCTCATCCGGGCGAACCCGAAGGTATTCACGGGCATGTCCGACCCGTCGATCCTGGGCAACGCGATCTACCACCGCGCGGGGCTGGTGACGCTGCACGGCCCGTCCGGGTACGACTTCTTCCAGCCCGAGGTCAACGCTGACACCGAGGCCGCGTTCTGGCAGATCGTGTCTGGCCCGGTCACGGGACACGAGGTCAGGGGCGGTGACTGGCGCGTGGTCCGCGGCGGCGGCCAACAGATCACCGGCCACGTGGTGGGTGGGCACCTCGGCACGATCCGTGCGCTGATCGGCACGCCGTGGATGCCGGAGGTGACGGGTGCGGTGCTGGTGCTGGAAGAGGTGTTCGTGCCGTGGGTGGCCATCGACCAGGCGCTGACACACCTGCGGTTGGCCGGCGTGTTCGAGCGGATCGCGGCGCTGGTGGTCGGCGTGCCGATCGACTGCGCTCCCGACGACGCCCCGGACAACGGCTGGGACGCGATGATCCTGCGCTGTGTGGGCGGTGCCTTCCCGGTCATCACCAATGTGGAGTTCGGGCACACCGCCCGCAAGATTCCGCTTGTGATCGGCGGAAGGGTCACGCTGGAGCTGGAGCCAATCGGTCCGCTCCTGCGCTACTTCGACGAGCTGGTGATGCCATGAAGACCCATCGGCTGGAGCTGGCGGTGAACCGGCACGTCCACTTCGCCCATGCTCGCGAGACCTACATGATCTATCCCTGGGTGCGCGACGGTGACGAGCTGGTGCGCCCGCTGCGACTCGGCACCCAGGACACCCAGATCGTGGTGGCGCGCATCCGCCAAGCAGCGCCGGACCGGCTGGAGGCTGACGTGAGCTTCGATGCCCGGATCGTGGAAGGGCTGGAGCAGGTCCGCGAGACGCTGGTGCGGTGCCTTCAGCTCGACTATCCATACGACGCCATTGAGGCGCTGGCAGCCGAGGACCGGGTGCTTGCGGCAGCGCTGCGGCACCGCGGCCTTGGCCGGGGCAAGCTGTACCCCGACCTGTTCGAGGCGCTGTGCGGTGTGGTGTGCGCCCAGCGCACCAGCTTCGCCCGCATCTACGGCATGATGCGCAAGCTGGCCGAGGCGTTCGGCGAGCCAACCGCCGAGACGGTCGACGGGGCGACGGTGTACGTGTTCCCGACACCCACCCAGCTGGCGGCGGCCAGCGATGAGCAGCTTCGGGGGTGTGGCGTCGGCTTTCGCGCCAAGGGTCTGGCTAGCGTCGCCAGGTACCTGGCCGAAAGTGGCTACACCTGGCAGGACTGGAAGAGTCGCGAGCCGGCCGAGGTCATCCCGGACTTGTTGGGCATCAAGGGTGTGGGGCCGTACACGGCCAACCTCGCGGTCAACCTGACCTACGGGCGTGGTGGCACGGCTCACGTGGACACCTACGTGACCCACGTGGTCGGGACGCTGTACCTCGACAACCCGAACGCCAGCCCCGAGCAGGTCGCGCAGTTCATCGACCAACGGTGGGGTGAGCTGGGTGAGGCCGTGCTGGACTTGCTGACCACCGACACCGAGGTCTGGGTGACCGAGCTGGGCGCCACGGTGGACGTGCGGTCCGGTGCGCGGACGTGAGCGCGGCCTGCGGGTGGGCGATCGACGCCCGGTACTGGAGAGCTGCGATCCAGACCGGCGTTGAGCGCTACATCCTTCTGCTGCTGGAAGCACTGACCGCGACCAGCGAGGCCCCCGGCGTCGCTGTGGTCATCCGGGCGACCGAGGCAGATGCCTTTGCGGCACAGGGGTTTCCGGGCGTGCGGGTGCTGTCGGTGGCCGACCGGCGCACGACAACACTCAACCGGGTGCTCCGGGCATTCGAGCCGTCAGTGGTGCACTTCCCGTTTGAGATGCCGACCCGGCTGTCCTTCCCCTCGGTGTTCACGCTGCACGACCCCGGGCGCTACCTCTACCCCCAGCTGATGGTTCGCAAGGTCCGGGATGTTCAGAACGAGCGGCTGCGCCGCCAGCTCCACGACCCGAACCTGCGCGCCGTCGTCACGGTCTCGCACGCCAGTCAGGCTGATATCATCGGTGTCCTCGGCGAGCTGCCGTGCCCGCTCGTGGTGGTGCCGAACTTCGTATCCGCCGACTTCGCGCAACGGCTACGCAAGGCGCGGCACGACCACGCCACAGCCGAGCCGTTCCTGCTCGCGGTGGGGGTCTACATCCCGACCAAGAACATCCCGCGGCTGTGCCGGGCGTTCCGGTTGGCTCGGACTGTCGCGCCCGAGATCGTGCCGCCGCGCCTGGTTCTCGTCGGGCGGATCGGTTGGGAGCGCGGGTTTCCGATCAGGGGAACGGCGGACATCACGGTATCCGGCCACGTCAGCGACGACGAGCTGGCCGCGCTGTACGCCCGTTGTACGGCGTTCGTCTTCCCCTCGTTCTACGAAGGGTTCGGCATGCCGGTCCACGAGGCACTGATCGCCGGGGCACCGGTGCTGTGCTCAGACATACCGGTGTTGCGGGAAATCGCCGAGCACCTGGTCCACTTCACCGATCCCCACGATGACAACGCATTGGCCAAGGCGATCGTGACCCGCTGCACCGAGCCCGGTCCACCACCGCAGGAGGTGGACCGGCTGCTGGCCGCCTACAGCGCAGCAGTCGCCGGTCCTGCGCTGCTTGATGTGTACCGGACCGCAGCCAGATGAGCGGATTACTCGCGGGCGCTGCGCGGGTTGCGACCACGAGTCGAACGCAGGCGGCTGTCGTCGTTGCGGTAGTCGGCTGGGCGCACAGCCGTCGTAGCGCCGTTGCCTTGAGCGTCGTAGACCCTGAGCGCATCGGCGTGATGCTGACGCACGGCGGCGCGCAGGTCGGCTGGCTCCTCGACCGCGACATCGCTACCGAAACTCGCTATCAGCGGTACCAGCCAAAGCCATCTGTCGACGTAGAGCACGATCCGGACCGTTCCATCGTCGTCGTGATGCACCTCAGAGTCAGGCTTGAGCCCGAGGCGCAGCATTTCCTCGCGGCCAGCTGGCAGCACCCGCAGTACGATCCGGTTTGGTCCCCGGCCGTGGTCTTCAAGCGTCTGTGTCCACCAGTGGCGTAGGTCGAACTTGTCCTCGGGATGGGTGAACCTGAGATCGGTGCGGACGAGCCGGTCAACGTGGTTGAGGCGGTAGCGCTGCACCTCACCGCGCTGTGGGGCGGCGACCAGCCACCACTCGCCGCCCTTCCAGACCAGGCCATAGGGCTTGACGATCAAGGTGGTCAGCTCGGTGGACTGCTTGGTGCGGAGGCTGATCTCGATGGCCGTGCTGGTGAGCAGCGCGTATCGCACGGTCGGGATGTGGCCGGACCCCTCGTCCTTCCAATACCAGTCGCCGGTATCGAAGTAGATCCGCTGGCTTAGCTTGCGCAGCAACTCCCGGGCATAGGCGCTGATGCCCCCGGCCTGGAGCAGTTCGGTCTCGGTGACGCTGTGCTCGTGGTCGGCGTCGATGAGCCCGAGCACGTACAGTCGCAGCGCGTCGTCGGCATCGAGGATGAGGGGATCGACCGGGCTCTCGGAGTTCAGCCGGTAGCCACCTTCACGGCCAGCGACCGCCTCGATGGGCATGCCGGTGTCGATCAATGCCTCAATGTCACGGTAGATCGTCCGCTGGCTGACCCCGAAGCGGTTGGCGAGCGACACCGACGAGACCCAGTGACGCGACCGCAGGACGTGAACGATCCCGATGTGGCGGGCGTACCGCTGGTTAGCCATACCTTCTCCGGTGCAGATCTAGGTCTCTGTCACCATTGTCAGGGCGTCGGCACAGTCAGGTTTGGTGCGGGAGCGTGTCTTTCATGGCGGTGCGGAAGTCGATGACGGCGGGCACGGTGTTCCAGGATGCGAGGGTGTCGTTCAGCTGAGCGAGTTCGGTGAGGATTCTCGCTGAGCCGGTGTTGGCGCCGATGGCCAGCGCCTCCAGTCCCAAGGTGGCGGCGTGCTCCATCTGGTGATCACCGGCAAGTGCCAGCGAGGTTCAGGCGAGCCAGAGACCCCGGCCACGTCGGTGGCGACCGGGCAGGTTCGCGATTTCATCCAGGAAGCTCCTTCGATGACTGCGGAGCCTGCGCCCGGCACACCGGAACGTGGCCCGATGACCTCACCCGATGCAGCCGTTTCAATACCCGGACCGGAAGAGGCCGAAGCGATCTACCGGAGGTGGGGCTGGCCGGTCATGCTGCGCGGGGAGCAGGTGTGGCTGGCACTGGAGTCCGAGGCGATGGCACTGCTGATTCCGGTGGCGCTGGCCACCGATCTGTGGGCGTGGACGCCCGCGAAGCCGAGCATAGGCCGAAATTTCACCCCACACGTGGGCCACCTCTTCACTGCCGGGCAGCACCACAGCCCCGGAAAGCCACCGCTTGAGTCGTTCCCGGTTGGATGGTCCCCACTGCCGCTGTACCGCCCACTGGGTCATCTCTGCGAACGTCACGAACGTAATGCAGGTGGGCATGCCAGTCAGTTTCGCCAGCAGCCTAGGCGGTACGTGCTCCTTGAAGCTCAACGACGCTACATCGGTATCCAGCACGACGTATTTAGGACACGATATTAAGCAAGGTTCGCGTGGCGCTGTTCGGCCACGAACGCCAGGAACTCCTCAAGTTCCTCGTCCGTGTCGAACACACCATCGCAGGTGAGTTCCTCGATGGTCTTGACGTGCTCTATGCCCTTGCGTCGGGCCAACTCTTCCACGGACATCGGACCGGGGGGTGTCCCCTGCACTGGGGAGTAGTCCGGGTTGCTGGTGATTGCTACCTCCGTCGGTTCGGCGCTGCCCAGTGTGGCAGGGCGGCGAGGCCCCTTGGCCAGCGGCTTCGCCGGTCAGGGTCGCTAGGGGGGTCGTGGGAGACAATCAGTAGGGTTCAGAGCTGGACGGGGTAGTGGGGTTCTGGGACCTTCGGGGTGATCCGCTGTTCGATGAAGATGCCGTGCCAGAGCATGAAGACCAGCACCGCCCAGATCCGTCGACTGTGGTCCAGTGAACCGGTGCGCTGCTCGTCGAGCATCTGGCGCACGGCCCCGAGGTCGAGAAAGTCCGAGGTCGCGGACTCGGCGATGATGCCGTGGGCCCACTCGTGCAGGTCCTCGGCCAGCCAGTGCCGGATCGGCACCGGGAAGCCCAGCTTGCGGCGGTTCAGCACGTGTGCGGGCACGATGTCGCGCAGGGCACGGCGCATGGCGTGCTTGGTGGTCTCGCGGGTGATCTTCTCCTCGAGTGGGATGGTGGCGGCCACTCCGAACACTTCGGGGTCCAGGAACGGCACTCGCAGCTCCAGCGAATTCGCCATGGTCATCTTGTCCGCCTTGACCAGGATGTCGCCGCGCAGCCAGGTGAACAGGTCCACGTGCTGCATGCGGGTCACCGGGTCCCAGCCGGTCGAGGCGGCGTACGGCGCAGCGGTGAGGTCGGCATGGGAGATGGCCGGGTCATACCCGCGGAGCACGTCGCGGAGTTGGTCGTCCCGGAAGATGCGGGCGTTGCCGTAGTAGCGCTGCTCCAGCGGCAGTGCGCCCCGACGCAGCAGATCCTTGCCGCGCACTCCGTCTGGGATGCGTGCCGAGACCCGACCCAGAGCGCGCCGCAATCCCCCGGGGACCTTCTCGAACATGGCCAGTGACAGCGGTTCCCGGTAGATCGTGTAGCCGCCGAACAGTTCATCAGCGCCTTCGCCGGACAGCACCACCTTGACGTGTTCTCTGGCCTCGCGGGCGATGAACCACAGCGGCACCAGCGCGGGATCGGCCACCGGGTCGTCGAGATACCAGACGATCAACGGCAGCGCCTCGGCCAGCTCGGTGGCCGACACGGTGCGGATCACATGCCGGACGCCGATCACGGCGGCCGACTCCGCTGCCACGTCCACCTCGGAGTAGCCCGCCCGCTCGAATCCGGTGGTGAAGGTGATCAGGTCGGGGTTGTGCTCCTTGGCCAGCGCAGCGATGGCTGTGGAGTCGATCCCACCGGACAGGAACGCCCCGACGGTGACGTCGGCGCGCATGTGTTTGGCCACCGAGTCTCGCAGCACGGCGGTGATCTTGTCGTACAGGGCCCGCGACTCGGCCACACCGTGCACCGGGTGGGGCTGGAACTGCGGGTGGAAGTAGCGCTCGGTGATCAGCTTCCCACCGGGGGAGAGGGTGAACGAGGTGCCGGATTCGATCCGGGTGATCCCGGTGTGCAGGGATGCCGGCTCTGGGACGTACTGCAACGTCAGGTAGTGCTGCAGCGCCCGGTGGTCCAGCTCCACCGGCACCCCCAGCGAGGGAGCCAGCGCAAGCAGGCTCTTCTTCTCGCTGGAGAACGCCACCCCACCTGGGCCTGCGCAGGTGTACAGCGGCTTGATGCCGAAGGGGTCCCGAGCACCGAAGGCCACTCGCTGCTGGGTGTCCCAGATGACGAACGCGAACATCCCCCGCAGCCGCTGTACCGCGGCGGGCCCGAAGTGGTGGTAGGCAGCGAGAACGACCTCGGTGTCACCCTCCGTGAGAAAGCTCACGCTGTACGGCTCGCGCCGCAGTTCCTCGCGGAGCTCGAGGTAGTTGTAGATCTCCCCGTTGCACAGGATCGCGTAGCGCTCCGGTGCCTCCGGTGGGCCCCACCGCAGGGGCTGCTGGGAGTGCTCCAGGTCGATGATGGACAGCCGGTTGAAACCGAGCACCACATCGGCGTCGTGCCAGGTCCCGGCCTCGTCGGGGCCGCGATGTCGTTGGCAGCGCAGCGCCGCGGTTACCTCCGCCACGCGCTCGGCCGCGTCCTGCTGTGCCGCCACCACTCCCAGCAACCCGCACACACGCCTACCCTCTCTTCGCACCGCGCCGCCCCGGGCCGGAGCAGCCACAGCGCCCCAAGTATGGAGGCGCGGGTGCGCCACACACGCGCGCCCCGGGGGAGCTGTGGACTTCGCGCTGGTTTAAGCTCCGGATCAGTCGTGTCACTGACCTGGCTTAAGTTTTCGGGGCTGACGGAACTTCTGGGCTGATGAGAGCATCAGGCGACGAGGAGGAACCAGGCGTGGTCGATGTGCTCCGGCCCCGTGCGGTCCGGCTGCTCACAGTTATCGGGCTGGCCGGACTGGTCGCCTTCTTGTCCACCGGATGTTCGGTGCATGAGGCGCTCGCATTCGGCTGGCCTGAGGGGGTAACGCCGCAGGCTGAACGGATACGCTCGCTGTGGATCTGGTCGACACTGGCCGCCCTGATAGTCGGAGCGATTGTTTTTGGGTTGATCATGTGGACGGTCACCTTCCACCGCAAACGATCCGACGATATGCCCCGGCAGACCCAGTACAACCTCCCTCTGGAGATTGTTTACACGGTCATCCCCACGATCATCGTGGCGGTGCTCTTCTACTACACCGTTACGGCGCAGAACTTCGTCAATGCCACGGTCGCTAACCCCGACCTGCGAGTAAAAGTTGTCGGTTACCAGTGGAACTGGGAGTTCCAGTACCTGCAGGACGAGCGGGCCGCGGACGGCACCTTCCCGGCGCGTCAGACGCAGGCGGGCACGCCACTGTCCACCGTCGGCTCATCCACCACCATCCCGATCTTGGTAGTGCCCACGGATCGAGTGGTCGAGTATCGGGTCGAGTCACCCGACGTGCTGCACTCGTTCTTCATCCCGGAGTTCCTCTTCAAGCGTGACGTCTTCCCGCGGCCGGAGAAGAACAACTCCGACAACGTCTTTCAGACGACCGTCGAGCGTACGGGTGCTTTTGTCGGTCGCTGCGCCGAGTTGTGCGGTACCTATCACTCGATGATGAACTTCGAACTGCGGGCCTTGCCCGGTGACCTGTTCGACCGCTACCTGGAAGTGCGCGGCCGTATCGATCCGCAGACCGGCCAGCCGTACACCGCTGGTGCGGCGCTGGCACAGTTGAACTGTGGCGAACTGTGCGCGTCCGAGGCAGTGACCACGTTCCCATTCGACACCGACCGCTCAGCCCGCGACCCTGCCGGGCGTAACTGATTTGCTGATATCAACCCAGCCCATTCCGCAGCTTCGAGAGCGAGGTAGCACGATGAAGGTCGAAGCGCGGATCTTCGAGATCATCACCGCATTCTTCTTCCTGTGTGCCGTGATCTATGGTCTGTGGTCCGGTGGCGAGCCGACCGGGACCGTCGCGCTCACTCTGACCGGCGGCTTGACCCTCATCGTTGGCACTTACTTCCGGTTTGTCGCCCGGCGGGTTCAGATGCGCCCGGAAGACAATGCTGAAGCTGAGATCTCGGACGGTGCGGGTGAGCTCGGCTTCTTCTCGCCCGGCAGCTATTGGCCGGTCGGGATCGCGCTGTCGGCAAGCGTGGTAGGGATCGCGTTGGCTTTCGCTCAGTGGTGGCTGGTCGCAGTCGGCCTCACCCTGGTTCTTATAAGCGTTGCCGGGCTAATTTTTGAGTACCATGTCGGCCCCAAGACCGACTGATCTTCAGCCAGGCTTTTGCCCGCCGCGGGGCTTAGGCGTCGGGCTGCTGCGGCCGACCTGCTGGCTTCCGATCATCGTCCTTGGTGCTGCGCCACTGCTTGGTATCTTCCAGGCCGTTAGCGGCCGCCTCATGGCGGGCCTTCTCCAGCGCCCTGGTCTGCTCCGGTGGATCCGGCCGCAGGAGCGATCCCGGCACTGGCGCACCGGCCGAACCGAGTTGGTTCATCCGCTTGGGCACCGGAGCGCCCTGGTACTCCAGCGGGATGGCGTGACCGTGTGCATCGACACCGCCGAGGGGCTGATGCAACTCGATGAACTCGCCATGGGGAAGGCGCTTGATAATGCCTGTTTCGATGCCGTGTTCGAGCACCGCACGATCGGCGTGCTGCAGACCGAGACAGATCCGGTAGGTGACGTAGTACGCCAGCGGCGGTACGAGCAGCAGCCCGATGCGGCCTGCCCAGGTGGTCGCATTCAGCGAGATATCGAACACGTAGGCGATGACATCGTTGCCGCCGGACAGCAGCAGGATGGCCATGAAGCTGATCGCCATCATGCCCAGACCGGAACGAACCGGGACGTCCCGGGGCCGCTGCAGGAGGTTGTGAGCGGCGTGGTCGCCGGTGAGCTTTCGCTCGATGCGCGGATACATCAGCGCGAGGCCGAACATGATGATGGGGAGCACTATCGTCGGCCAGAACGACGCCGGGATGAGGTAGGGGCCCAGATAGATCTCCCACGCGGGCCACAACCTGGTGGAGCCGTCGAGCCAGCCCACGTACCAGTCAGGCTGTGAGGCAGCCGACACCTGGGCGGGGTTGTACGGCCCGAAGTTCCACACCGGGTTGATCTGGAACAGCCCAGCCATGATGCAGATCACACCGATGTTCAGCATGGCAAAGCCGCCCGCCTTCGTGGCGAAGATCGGCAGGATCCGTACCCCGACCACATTGCGCTCGGTGCGCCCCGGCCCGGGGAAGTGGGTGTGCTTCTGGTACCAGACCAGCCCGAGGTGCACCGCGATAAGCGCAAAAAGGAGGGCCGGGATGATGAACACGTGGAGGATGTAGAACCGAGGGATGATCACCTCGTTGGGGAACTCACCGCCCAAGAGCGCCCAGTGCGCCCACGTGCCGATGACCGGCGGAGACATCGTGATCGCCGAGATGATGCGCAGCCCAGTACCAGAAAGTAGATCGTCGGGCAGCGAGTAGCCGGTGAGGCCCTCCAGACCGGCGAGGAACGCGATAGCGATGCCGATCATCCAGTTCGTCTCCCTCGGCTTACGGAAGGCGCCGGTGAAGAAGGTCCGGAACATGTGGATGACCAGCGCCGCGACGAACAGCAGCGCGGCCCAGTGGTGTACCTGCCGGATGAACAACCCGCCGCGGACCTCGAACGAGAGCTCCAGCGTCGACTCGTACGCCCGGGACATCTCGATCCCGCGCAGGTTCTCGTAGGGTCCCTGGTACACGACCTCCTGCATCGAGGGGTCGAAGAACAGCGCCAGGTACGTCCCGGAGAGCAGCAGCACGATGAAGCTGTTCAGGGCGATCTCACCGAGCATGAACGACCAGTGCGTCGGGAAGACCTTGTTGATCTGCCTCCGAACGCCGGCGGCCAAGTGGAACCGCTGGTCGAGCTCGTCCGCAGTCGTAGCGGCCCGGCTTGTCGAGTTGGTCGGTTTCGTCATGGCGCTCATGACCTCCGTTCCCAGAAAGCCGGTCCTACCGCCTCGATGAAGTCACCCTTGGCGTAGAAGTAGCCTTCATCGTCGACGTCGATGTGCAGCTGTGGCAAGGACCTGGTGGCCGGACCGAAGATCGGCTTGGCGTATTGCAGCATGTCGAACTGAGACTGATGGCATGGGCACAGCAGCCGGGCGGTCTGTGACTCGTACAGCGAGGCCGGGCAGCCCAGGTGGGTGCAGATCTTCGAGTACGCGTAGAAGTCCCCGTAGTTGAAGCCGACCTGGCCCTTGCGCTCAACGACCTGCACCGCCTGCTCCGGTCGTAGCCGGATGAGCATCACGGGGTTGTCCGAGCCCCGCAGCGCCGCGTGCGCCTGCTCGGCTGACCACGAGCGCTTGTAGGGAAAGACCGTCGCGATACTTCCGGCGTCGAGGTCCTCGGGGCGGGCCAGGGTGAGCTCATGGTGCTCGTAGCGCAGGTACACCGGCTCGCCGCTCTCCGAGCGCCAGTCCGTGACCCACAGGTCGGCATTGGCCCCGCCCTGCCACGGGTTTCGCACCAGGCCACCCACCGCGAAGATGCCTACCCCCGCACCGAGTGCACCCGCGCCCAACCCGGCCGTTCGCTTGATCAGAGATCGTCGCGCCAGGCCACTGCGGGCTCCGCTGTCGGTCAGGATCGCGGCGGTGGTTGCCCGGTCGATCTCAGCGGATGCACCGATGTGCCGCTGCTGCACCGCGGTCTCATGCGGCAAAAGCTGCTTGGCGTAGATGATCGTCGCGACGCCGACGGCGAACACCGAAACCCCGAACAGCACCCCGACGATCGGCGTGTAGAGCAGGTAGAGCAGGTGTGCGCTGTCGGGGCTGCCGGGCGGGGCGTACTCCCAGGGCCAGAAAAGGTAGGCGGCGACGGAGCCAAGGCCGGTGAGGGCGGCGATGACGAACCACAATGCCACCTTGCGCTCGGTGCGCTTCTCTGCGCGAGTGCCCGGCACCGGGAATGGGTCCTCCCGGTGCACGAGGGTTACCCCGTCGAGCGCTAGACCGAGCCGGACCAGGTCGCCCTGGCTCATCTTGGCGAGATCTGCGTCACTGGGACGCTCGCCAGTGGGACGCTCGCCAGTGGGACGCTCGCCAGTGGGCAGGTCGTGGCCGCTCATGCCTTCGCTCCCACCCACAGTGTAATGGCGACAAGCGCCGAGATTCCGATGATCCAGGCGACGACTCCCTCGGAGATCGGCCCGTAGCCACCGAGCGAGTACCCGCCCGGATTGTTGCGTTCATTACTGATGGAGTCGATGTAGGCGATGATGTCCCGCTTCTCCTCCGGAGTCAGCTGCCGTTCGGAGAACTTCGGCATGTTCTGCGGTCCGGTGATCATCGCCGTGTAGACCTGCTGGGCGTTCACATCGTTGATCTCAGGGGCGAACTTTCCGGAAGACAATGCGATACCGCGCCCGGTGAACTGGTGGCAGGAGGCGCAGTTGAGCCGGAAAAGTTCACCTCCGTTGGCGGAATTGCCGCCGCCGAGGTCGCCCTCCGGCACCTGGGGGCCACCGCCATTGGCCTGCACGAAGGCACCCAAAGCGTCGATCTCCTCGGGGTCGAACTTGACCGGCTTCTCGGTGTTCTGCGCCTCTTGCCGCACCGCGGGCATCCGGCCTGTGGAGACTTGGAAGTAGACCGCGGCCTCGCCGACGCCGATCAGGCTGGGCCCGCGGTCGGAAACTCCCTGCAGGTTGGCGCCGTGGCAGCTGATACAAGCATTGTTGTAGAGCTGCTCACCCTGACGCACCAACGCGGACTCGTCCTGGGCCTGTGCGGTCTGTGGTTGCGGGGCTAACACCGTATAGAGCC
Organism: Pseudonocardiales bacterium; assembly: GCA_052390495.1. Taxonomy (GTDB): domain Bacteria; phylum Actinomycetota; class Actinomycetes; order Mycobacteriales; family Pseudonocardiaceae. The sequence goes on along the minus strand of JBQTGW010000182.1, from coordinate 6,979 downwards.
CGCCTGCGGAAAGCAGTGCGATAGAGAGTGCGAGCATCCCCGATACCCGGCGACGCAGCCTGCTGCGGGGACCCCGGGCCGGGTGTGATCCTGAGGCATCCGCTCCGGTAGGACTCGATTGGCCGGTGGGTTTGGTGGTGGTCATCGGTCTCAGCTAACCCTGCTGTCTGTCGAGTTCGAATTCGGTGCTGGGCCGTTCGGCGCTGGGCCGGTCGGGTGAGCGCCTTGCCAGCCCAGTGGCCGCAGTGCTACGGCAAGAAGTAGATAACGGAGAAAAGGCCGATCCACACCACGTCGACGAAATGCCAGTAGTATGACACGACGATTGCCGCAGTGGCTTGCGCTGGAGTGAACTTGCTCAGCTTCGTCCGGATGATGAGGTAGATGAACGCGATGAGACCCCCGGTCACGTGGAGACCGTGGAAACCGGTGGTAAGGTAGAAAACGGTGCCGTAAGCTCCGGATGGGATCGTAACACCCTCGTGGATGAGATTTCGGTATTCGTTGGCCTGGCCGAGTACGAACAGTGTACCCATGATCAGTGTGATGGTGTACCAGAGTCGTAACCCGAAGACGTCGCCCTGCTCGGCTTTGAATACGCCCCACTGGCAGGTGAATGACGACGCCACCAGGATTATCGTCACTACCAGGGCATAAGGTACGTCAAGATGGATCGGTTCGCCGGTGGATTCCAGTATCGGGGGCCACGGGCCTTCGCTCTGCGCTTTCACCGTGAAGAACATGGCGAACAGACCTGCGAAGAACATCAGCTCGCTGGACAGCCACACGATAGTGCCCACGCTGACCATGTTGGGCCGGTTCAGCGAGTGCACCCGTTGGCTGATGGAGGGTGCCGCCAGGCTGGACGAGGGGGTCACGTCGAGCATTATGACTACCGGCGGCTGCGCTGGCTGGACCGGGGCCGGGCGAGGGCCCGGACCAAGGCCGGACCAAGGTCTGTGGATCAGGTTGCTGCCAGCGCCCGCTACGGGCGCGGTCGCCAGATATCATCCTGGTGACCGCCTGCCCGGCTAGTGCGTCCGGCGGATCTACCCCGGCCGCCTGCGTCCCCTCCGGACGCCGACACGGAGGACCTGCGACCAACCGATGAATGCCGCGAGCACTACCACCACAGTTCTGGTCTTCAGCCACCGGCCGGAGGTGCGTGAGACCATTATCACCGCTGTCGGGCGGCGTCCGGCGCGGGATCTGGGCCGACTGGACTACGTCGAGGTCGGGACGATCGACGAGGTATTAGCGGCGGTCGATGCGGGTGGGGTGGATCTCGCGATTTTAGACGGGGAGGCGCAGCCCACTGGGGGCATGGGGCTCTCTCGGCAGCTCAAGAACGAGATCTCGCAGTGCCCGCCGATCATCATCTCAGTGCTGCGCAAGGACGATCGGTGGCTGGCCGTCTGGTCACAGGCCGACGCGGTGATCGTCCACCCGCTGGATCCACTGGCTGCTGCTGAGACCGTCGCCGAGGTGCTCCGTTCGTACCGGTTGCCGGTGGCGAACGGATGAGGCCGGGGGGTGTGGTCGTCACGGCGGGCGCTCGCAGCTGGCCGATGCTGCTCACTGCGCTGATCGCCGGGACGGATCTGGACATCAGTGATACGGCATGGGCGATGGACCAGGTGATGTCCGGTGCGGCCACGCCCGCGCAGATTGCCGCGTTTGTGGTGGCGCTGCGGGCCAAAGGCGAGAGCCCGGCGGAGATCGCCGGGTTGGCCGCAGGCATGCTCGCGCACGCGCGCCGGGTTCACGTGCCTGGAAGGGCGGTCGACGTGGTCGGCACCGGGGGCGACTGCGCACAGACCGTCAACATCTCCACGATGGCCGCGCTGGTGACCGCTGCGGCAGGCGCGCCAGTGATGAAGCACGGCAACCGCGCGGCGTCATCGCTGTGTGGCACCGCCGACGTGCTCGAGGCACTCGGCGTGGCGATCGACCTCGGCCCCGAGCAGGTCGCACAGTGCGTCGCTGAGGTGGGAATCGGGTTCTGCTTCGCGCCACTGTTTCACCCGGCGCTGCGACATGCGGCGGGAGTGCGGCGCGAGATCGGGGTGCCCACTGCGTTCAACGTCCTCGGCCCACTGACCAATCCTGCGCAACCGGACGCCGCCCTCGTGGGTTGCGCGCAGGAACGGATGGCCCCGGTGATGGCCCAGGTGCTCGCTGACCGCGGCGTCACTGCGCTGCTGGTCCGCGGCGACGACGGGCTCGACGAGATCACCACCACGACCACTACCTCGGTGTGGGTGGTCGAAGGTGGGGTGGTGCGGCGTGCGCAGCTCGATCCGGCAGCTTTCGGTGTACCTGCCGCCCGCCCGGAGGATCTCCGCGGTGGGGACACCGCGACCAATGCCGAGGTGGTTCGCCGACTGGTCGATGGCGAGCCGGGTCCGGTGCGCGACGCTGTCCTGCTCAACGCTGCTGCGGCGCTGGCCGCGCACGGTGGCCTGAGCGGCGACCTGATTGCCGACATCAGGGGGACGGCCCGTCGCGCCGCCGAGGCGGTCGACTCGGGCGCGGCGGCCGCGTTGCTGGAGCGCTGGGCGAAGCTGAGCACCGAATTGTCCGCGACCGCTCGCTGAAGCCCATCGTGGACTGGGACGGCTTACCGGAAGCGGTGCGGCTGCGGCTGGCCGAGCTCACGGCGTCCGCGGTTGGCGAGATGCCTGATTCGGATATGCCCCCGACGGTGCGTCCATTGGCCCGGTTCGCGTCGGCCAAGCGAGCCCGCCTCGGGGCGCCTGCCTTGCTTGCCGGGTTGCGGGACTCGCCCGTGTTTCGTGCCGCGGTGACCGAATGGGCCCGCGCGCACCGGCCTGAGTTGCTCGACGAGGCTGGTGAGGGCGCGGCGGTAGATTTGGCGTCCAGGGCGGCGGCCGCGGTGCTGTTGGAGGAGCAGAACGCCGAGGAGCAGGTGGCCGAGCTGGCCCGGCGAACCTCTGGTGCACAGCTGCGCGCCGAGCGCGATGCCGCGCTGGCCAGGGCGGAGCGGTTGGCTGCGGAGAACCAACGGCTGCGCAGTGAACTTGACGTGGCGATGACGGCGGCCCAGTGTGCAGGCTCGGCCGGAGCGGCGCAGGCTGATCGGCTGCGTACCAGGCTCCGGGAACAGGGGGTGCGATTACGCCAGGCGCTGGACCGGGCCGAGCGGGCTGCGCAGGACCACGACGCCGAACTCACCGCGGCTCGCCGGGCGCTGACCGCGATGGAGGCGCAATGCGACCGCGAGCGGGAGCGGGCCGAGCTGGCGAGCAGGCGCGCGGAGCGGGCGGTCGCCGAGGCCGAGACAGCCCGCCAGGCTGTGCGTGAGGCGCGGGACGCCGATGAGGTGCGGCTGGCCCTCCTGGTGGACACCGTGGCGGGCGCGGTGCTCGGGTTGCGTCGTGAGCTGGCGCTGGACGAGCACGCGCCCTTGGCCGGACCCAGGCCCGCAGACCTGGTCAGCGGGGGGAGCTCACTGGGTGAGGTGTCGAGTCGGGTGCCGGATCCCGCGGCGCTGGACCGGTTACTCGCGCTGCCGGTGGTGCACCTTGTGGTCGACGGCTACAACGTCACCAAGACTGGCTATCCCGACCTCACCCTGTCCGACCAGCGGGATCGGCTCACCGGCCAGCTTGCCGCGCTGGCTGCGCGGACCGGTGTGGAGATCACTGTGGTATTCGACGGGGCTGCGGTGGTCGCTGTGCCGATCACTAACTGCCGGGGCGTGCGGGTGCTGTTCTCCGACCCCGGGGTGCTCGCCGACGACGTGATACGGGACCTTGTATCAGCCGAGCCGCGGGGGCGCCCGGTGGTGGTCGTCACCTCCGACCGGGCTGTCGCCGAGTCGGTGCGGCACTGCGGTGCGCATCCGGTGCCATCCGCGGTGCTGCTCCTTCGCCTGACCCGAAACTGACCCGAAGCTGAGCGGTGAACAGTCGGGATTGTCGGTGTCGTGTCCTACCGTCCGTAGTGACGAGATCACCAGCGAGACGGGAGCCGACATGATCGTGGATTGCGACCGCTGCGCGGTACGTGGCGATGCCTGCGGGGACTGCGTCATCACCGTGCTGCTTGGGGCCCCGCCGGGGGGGCTTGAGCTTGATCGAACCGACCGCAGAGCGCTGGACACCCTGGCTGCCGCGGGCATGGTGCCCCGCCTGCAACTGGTGGACTGTGACGAAGGTCACAATTCTCGGAGGGTGGCAGGTTGTGTCCACATAGTGGACGGTGCTAGCGGACCTGATCGCGCTGAGTGGTCCGCAGTTGAGGTTGAACGGTCGGAAAGGCACGCCGGTTGACGGGACGAGCGGAACGCACTCAGGAGCGGAAGTCACGCTGACCGTGCCTGAACGTCACGTCATCCGTTCCTAGCCGCTTTGGCGGTGGACAGCGGTGGTGTCTTTTCGTAACCTTCCCGAGACTTTGCGGCAGGTGCCTCCCAAACCGGGTGGCAACGCAGGTCGGCGCCGAATTAGCTGTGTCGGGCAGCTGGACCGGGAACCCAATTTGTTGGGGTGAATCCGGCTGGGCTCTTGGGCCTATCCGGTAGGGCATGTTCCACTTCCAGCCCGAACCCGTCAGCTAACCCGGTAGGCGATCTGAGGGAAGAGGAGACGGACGCGACGTGTCGTCGCACGGTCTGAAGCGCACCGTTCGTGGTGCGATTGCTGCCACCGCTGTGGCGGCCCTAGTGACCTTGATCCCCACGTCGGCTGTGGCCGACCCCGCACTCCCCGGCGATGCCCCGGCGGCCGTGCGGCAGCTCGCCGAGCTGAACCACAAGGCTGAGGTGCTCACCGAGCAGTGGCACTTCGCCCGGGACCAGCTGGATGCGCGCCGCGCGGAGCTGGAGCGGGCCAGGGCAGATGCGACCGCTGCCACCGCCGCAGGGGAACAGGCCAAAGTGGTCCAGGGGCAGTATCGCGGCCAGGTCGACCGGCTGACCAATGCCTCGTTCCAGGGCGCACGTCTCAACCGGCTGTCCGCGTTGCTGGTGAGTGACTCCCCGCAGGAGTTCCTGGATCAGATGTCGGCGCTGGACATGCTCGCGACGGACAACAAAGCGGCCATGGACCGCCTGACCGGTGCTGTCGCGCAGGCCGCACAGGCCGAGCGGGCGGCCAACGATGCTGCGGCCAGGGCCGGCCAGGCCGAGGCGGATGCAGCGCAACTGGCGAGTGAGCTGACCCGCGCCCGGCGCGAGATGGACGGCCAGATCCGGCTGGTGCAGCAGCGCCTTGACGCACTCACCGGCACTGAGCGGGCCTCCTATCGGTCTGGCGGAGACACCAATGTCCGGGTCGACTTGGTGGGCAGCGGCGTGGCCGCCAGAGCGCTCCAAGCGGCGTTGTCCCGGCAGGGCTTGCCCTATGTCTATGGCGCCGAAGGCCCGAGCTCGTTCGACTGCTCGGGCCTGGTGAAGTGGTCCTACGCGCAGGCAGGTATGTCGGGTCTGCCGCATTCCAGCAGGCAGCAGGCGCAGCTGGGACGCAGCGTCAGCCGCTCGCAGCTGCAGCCAGGTGACCTCATTGCGCTGTACTCGCCGGTCAGCCACATCGGTATGTACATAGGAGACGGGCGGTACGTGAATGCGCCGCAGCCAGGCGATGTGGTGAAGGTCGTCCCAGTGCCGTGGGGTGAGGTCACCGCGATACGCCGGATCGGCTGAGGAGGGTCGGTCTGGGCACGGCTACCCTCGCGCGGTGCCTCGGACCCTGCTGGTAAGCAACGATTTCCCGCCTCGTGCCGGTGGTATCCAGGCATACCTGCATCAGCTCAGTCGAGCGCTACCCGCGGGTGAGCTCGCTGTCTATGCGCCGGACTGGCCTGGGGTGGCTGCCTTCGATGCGGAGCTACCCTTCCCGGTCGTCCGCCACCCTGGGTCTCTCATGCTGCCCACGCCGTCGGTGCGCAGCCGGGCTGCCGGGTTGCTACGAGAGCTGCGCTGCGAGACCGTGTGGTTTGGTGCCGCGGCTCCGCTGGCGTTGTTGGGTCCGGCACTGCGCAGGGTCGGGGCGCGACGGGTGGTGGCCAGTAGCCACGGGCATGAGGTGGGTTGGTCGATGGTGCCTGCTGGCCGTAGCGTGCTGCGCCGAATCGGGATCGACGCCGACGTGGTCACGGTGGTGAGCCGATACACCCGTCGCCGGGTTTCCTCCGCGTTCGGTCCCCAGGCTGCGCTCGAACTGCTCCCGCCGGGTGTGGATGCCGATACGTTTCGACCGGATCCTGGCGCCCGCGCGGACATCCGGCGACGGCATCGGTTAGGCGCGGCCCCCGTGGTGCTGTGTGTCTCTCGACTGGTGGCTCGCAAGGGTCAGGACGTGCTGATCCGGGCGCTGCCCGAGATTCGAAGGCAGGTGCCGGGGGCGCTGCTGCTCCTCGTCGGAGGCGGGCCGCACCGCGCTGCGCTACGCCGTCTGGCGCGGTCCTGCGGGATCACTGATGCGGTGATATTTACCGGCTCCGTCTCGTGGTCAGAGCTGCCCGCGTATTACGCCGCGGGCGACGTTTTCGCGGTACCTTGCCGGACCCGGGGCAGGGGGCTGGATGTCGAGGGGTTCGGTCTGGTGTTCCTTGAGGCTGCCGCGGCCGGCTTGCCGGTGGTTGCCGGGAATTCCGGAGGGGCGCGGGAGGCGGTCCGGCCCGGCGAAACCGGTGAGCTGGTGGACGGTCGTGGCGTGACAGCGGTGGCGCGGACTGTTGCGACCCTGCTCGCTGACCCCGATCGGGCGGCAGCGATGGGTCGAAACGGGCGGCGCTGGATGCAACGGGACTGGAGCTGGTCACACCGCGCTGAGGAGCTGCTCGTGCTGCTGCGCAGCCTGTGAGTGGCGATGGTGGCTATAGCAACGATTGCCACTCACAGTGCGGCTTCGCCGCTTGTGAGTGGCACTAGTTGCTATAGCCACCATCGCCACTCACAGGGGGTTCCGCAGGACCCCCCGAAGCAGCGCCGTGGTCTAGTCCCGGGCCTCTTGCT
>JBQTGW010000181.1:0-20843 GCA_052390495.1 Pseudonocardiales bacterium | reverse complement strand
GGTGTCACCGTGCGGTACTGCACGGTGACACCTCACTTCCGGCGATCACGGGAGGGGCGGCCTGAGTGCTCTGGCTGAGATCATGCGCCCGCAGCAGCTACCCAGCGATGACGTCTGCGCGATCCGGCCAGGTCAGCACTCAGGGCGGCGCGAGGCACCTGGCCAGCTGGCTCCGAAAGGGGGGTGGTGAGGGGGTGGGTGCAGCGGGGGCGTTCACGGGGGCTCCCCGTTCCACGGTGCATCACTTGGCGTCATGAGTACAACACAACCAGTGAACTTGACGTGGCCCTGGGGCGAACCCTGGCGCACGGTGCCCATCCCGAATGGCGGCGGCATCGTCGAATACGCGATCAACGAAGCGGACCACAAAGTGGCGAGCAGAGCAACGGGCAGAGCACCGAACAGGGTAAAAAATATGATCTCCGGGGTAGAAGATTTGCCCAATGCCCATAGGAGCCCAACGGAGAGGAAAAGGCACGCGGCGATCAGGACGAGGATCGCGCGGAAGATTGTGCGACCCACGGGCAGCCCGAACAGAGTCCGTGAGTACGGATGGGGGAACCGCGCCGCGTCAGGGCCAGAGCGCTCGATGGGTAGTTCGACGATGCCTGGGTTCGCCGAAGGTAGCCAGATGGTGACCCTGGCAGTAGTAGAGCAGCTTGTGCAGCTTCTTCGCCCCAAGCCCGGGAAGCCGGTCACGCAGGACGGCGGCGACGTCGTGCGCTGACAGAGTCATGGGCGCATGGTAGGGCCCTCGGCGGGAACCTGGTAGGAGTGCGGAACTTCGGCGTGTCTCGAACATGTGTTCGATTATAACGCGGACCCCCGCCGGATCACCAGCACAACCAGCAGCACGGCCCCACCCACCAGCACGGCGGGCCACGCCCACGCGTCCCGTTCGGCGATGGCCTTCTCGCACGCAATGGCCCAGGAGTGGTTCGGGACTACCTTGTCGGCGGGCTCGACCCCGCGCTGCATAAAGGCGTTGTAGCGGGTCAGTGCCTCGGTGCACGACATCGGAATCCTCGAATCCACGACCACCGGTGTCCGCAGTCCGATGATGCCCAGGCCGAGGAGGATTGCAGCGATACCGAAGACGAACCAGCGTACGGAGATCATGGTCGCCCCTCTGACGTGGTGTCGCCGTGCAGCTAGCCCCGCGTCACCGCCACGATCTGCTCGACGACCCAATCGCGTTGCCCATCAACACCACACTTACCACCGCGATGTAATCGACAAACGTCCCCACGGGAAGCGCGGATACCTGCTCGGCCGACTCGTTGTGTGCGTCGTCAGCCGTCCGGCGCTGGGGTGATTGGCAGGTCTTCGTACACGATCTTCGTTCGGTCACCGGTGGCGACGACGTGCAGCAGCTCGATCGGCCGCTTGTCCTGGTCGCGGGTGACCCGCTGGATATCGAGCACCGACATGCCCGGAGCCAGACCGAATGTCTCAGTTTCCTCGGGTGTGGGCATCCGGGTCGAGATCTCCTCGGTCATCGTCGTCGGGGTGATCCCCAGCTCGACGAATGCCGCATAAATGCGGAGTGGGGGGTCAGCCGCCAGGGGTGATCCATCGACCAGTGCCAGCGGGATCATGCTCGTGGACACCTGCACCGTCTCGGGCTCAACATCACCGAGGCGCATGTGCCGTACCCGGACGACCACCTCATCGCCCTCACCAATACCGAGGTGCTGAGCGGTATCAGGATCGGCGGGGCGTCGCTGCACGGCGACCACCTTGACGCTGCCGACCAGTCCGGCGGCCTGCGCCGCTGCGTTGAACGGGCCGGGTGGGCCGGGGTGCAGAGTCCGGCTGTACCAGCTCAAGGTGAGCCGCACCGGGCGGCGGTCCCGGATATAAGTGGCACCGCCCGTCTCGGCTGCCACCTCGGCGTACCGGCTGGGTTTCCTCGGTGGCTTGGACAAGATCGCCATCTTCCTGTGACCGGTCCACCGGCTCACTCCACTGTCAGGCTCGGCGAGCCTAGTCCGGCACGACTGCCGCAGCCTTGATCTTACCGCTGGATGCCGGGGGGAGCCGGTCCATAGTCTGGAAGCTCAGCAGCTGGCCGGGGCCGGCTAGGCGCTCGAGTTTGACGCGGGCGCGCGCCTCGGTGGCAGCCCGGTCGAAACCCACACCGGGCACCATCCTGATCTCGAAGCGGCCTGGGGCGCGCTGGAGCACCTGCGCCTCCAGCAGCCCGGTGAGATCGTCGAGGATCGCCGAGGGCACCGGGATGGGCCGTCCGTCCGAGGCGGTGAACATGTCCTCCGACCGCCCGTCGATGGATCCGAGCCGGGGGAACGACCGGCCACACGGGCACAAACCCGCCGGGGCAGGTCCCACGCGGTCACCCGTCTGGTAGCGAAACAACGGGAAGCCCCAGTTGTGCAGCGGGGTGCCGACGATCTCCCGCTGCCCGGCGTCCCGGTGACCCGTGAACCCCTCGACCGGTAGCAGCTCCACGATGCCGTAATCCGGGAACACGTGGTAGCCCCCGGCCTCGCAACTGCCCGCCATCGCGACCCGCTCGGTCTGGCCGTAGTGATCGACGATCGGGCCGACGAACACCTCACGCATCACCGCCCGCTGGGCCGGGCTCATCACCTCCGACGACGTGACGATCGCGCGGACGCCGACCTGCTCCCCCGCGTCCCGCAGCAACGCCGCGAGCAGGGCGATGCTGGAGGGCCACCCCTGGATCGCCTCCGGTGCGAAGTTGCGCAACGCAGCCACGATCGTCGGGAGGTTCTCGGGTGTGAGGTGATAACTGGAGATGAGCAGGTGGCCGGTACCCGGCTCCCGGAAGGTCACCTGGCCAGGACGGACCGTGGCGAAAGTGCTGCCACCCAGCACGGCCCGGCGCGCGCCGCGAGGCAGCCCGAACCAGCTCCACTGACGTTCCAGCGCGGCGAGCTCGTAGACCGAAGAGCCGGGTGTGCGATACACCGTGATCGGCGTACCCGACGAGCCACTGGACCGTGCGGCCCACATCAGCCGCCGGGGGTAGACCCGGAAGTCCTCGGGTCGCTCGGCGAGGTGCCTGCGCTCCAGCAGGGGAAGCCGTCCGAGGTCGGCCAGGGTGCGGATCGACCTCGGGTCCACTCCGGACTCGCGAAACCATGAGCGGTAGAAGGGCGAGCGAGCCGCCGCGAGGCGCACCAGTAGCCGCAGCCGACGCTCCTGGTCGCGTCTGATCTCATCGTCCGACGCGTGATCGAACCCGGCCAGCGTGCGCCGCATCCCGATCCGGAGCGGATGCGCACACCGGATACGGTGCTGAAGACGCTGAAGGCTCTGCAGCCTTGTGGGTGGAGCCACCGCGTCTGCCTCCCCGTTGAGAACCGTCCGCGCCAAGCAACAACCTCACTCCACGTATCGTTTCAAGTGCAGTGGGTGTTGCAGCTCGCAGCGCGCCGATGTGACAGGAAGGGTTCGCCGATGACCCAGCAGCAGCCACCCGGCCACGGTTCGGCATTCGAGCGGTCCGGGGCGCTGGCGTCCGCGATCGTGGCAGTGGCCGTGGTGTGGACAGTGATCCAGTGGCTCGTGGTGCTGGCGACACCGTCAGCGGTACGGACTTATCAGGAAGCCATCGCGAGCCGGACGCCTGCCTCCGAGGTCTTCACCACCTACGACCTGCTGGGAATAGCGTTATTCATCACCGGGATCGCCGCGTTCGCACTCACGGGACTCTGGCTGGCCGCAGCGCGGCGCAATGCCGACCGGATCGCTCCGGAACAGCAGCGCCGGTCCAGCGTCTGGGTCTGGCTGGGTTGGGTGGTGCCTATCGTGTCCTTATGGTTCCCCAAACAGGTCGTCGACGACGTGTGGCGCAGCACCGTCCGCGACCTGGCCCAGCCATCCACCGGGTGGTGGTGGGGCACCTGGATCTCCGCTCAGCTGCTCGGTGGCCTTGCCGCTCAGGCTTTCGGATTCACCGGGGAGCCCCGGGCCGGATTCCTGGAGTACCTGATTCTCGTCGAAGGGCTCACCGCCTTGCTCACGACGGCCGCGATGCTGCAGTGGATCCGGGTGGTGCGAACCGTCTCGCAGGCGCAGGACGAGCTCGCGAATGCCACCCCTTCGGCGTGGGGGCGACGGCCTGAGCACCCAGACAACTACGGCTATTCGAGTGACTACCCGGGTTGAGCCGACTCGCGTGGTACACCCGACGGCTGCGAACCATGTCGCCGCGAGAGGTCGCCTGGCGGGCCTCCCGAGCAGCGGCCGCAACGTTGCCGCGCACTACCGAACCGTCGGACGCGGCGTTGCTCGGGATTCGCAATCCCGACTGGGATGCGTTGCTGGTCCGATTCCGGGACGGCGGCTCGGCTGACGGCCCAAGGGCTGGTGACCCAGCTAGGCCGGTGCTGCTGGACCGCGACCGCGCGGTGCGGCTGGCCACAGCGCATCCGGCGCAGGCCGCAGCCGTGCTCGCGGCGGCCGATAACGCCCTCGCCCACCGCTTCACCTTCTTCGGCTATCCCGAGCAGGAGCTCGCCGACCCGATCGACTGGCACCACGATCCGCTGTCGGCAACGACCTGGCCGGCCATCCCGAGCGACCGGATCAACCACCGCACCGCTCCCAGTGACCCGAAGTGGATCTGGGAACTGAACCGCCTGCAGCATCTGCCGTTGCTCGCCCAGGCATGGCTGATCACCGGCGAAGACCGCTACGCCAAGGGCGCGCTGGATCAGCTCGATTCCTGGTTGGCGCGCAACCCGCCGGGGGTCGGCATCGCCTGGCGCGGGGCGTTCGAGGCGGGCGTGCGGGCGATCTCAGTCGCCGTCGCGCTGCAGGGCCTGCGCACCTCGCCCGCGCTCACGCCGGATCGGTATCGGCGGGTGGTGCGGATGCTCGCCGAGAGCGCCCGGCGGTGCTGGCGGGAGCGCTCCCGATTCAGCTCGGCCAACAACCACCTGGTCGGCGAGCTCGTCGGCCTGGCGACCGTGGCGCTGTTGTTTCCCGAGCTCGCCCACGCCCCGGTGTGGGAGCAGCGCGCCCTGGCGGCGCTGAGCGTCGAGGCGCAGCACCAGATCCGGCCCGACGGCGCGGGCGCCGAGCAGGCCATCGGCTATCAGGTCTTCACCGCGGACCTGCTGCTCGTCGTGGTGGCCCTGCTGCGGCGCCGTGGTAGCCGGCCACCACCGGAGCTGCTGAGCGCGCTGGATCGCAGCGCCACGTTCCTCGCCGCCGTCGTCGGCGACGCCGACCCGTCACCCCGATACGGCGACGACGACGAGGGCTTCGCGCTGCGCCTGGACGCGGCACCGCTGCGGACGGTGCGCGATCACCTGGCGGCGGTCGCCGCAGTCACCGGCAACCCCGCAGCAAGCCGGGCCGGACGACCGGACCTGACAGCGGGGTGGCTGAGCGCCGACGGCTGCCCCCGCGCAGACGGGCGGCCCAGCGCAGACGGGCGGCCCAGCAACGGCGGGCGGCCCAGCAACGGCGGGCGGCCCAGCGCGACCGACCGGCCGGGCCAAGCCGCCCTCACCAGCGTGTCCGGCAGCCACTATGCGCCGCACGGCGGGCTGGTGGTGCTCCGCTCGGGATCACGAAGGGTCACGATGGACGTCGGCCCGCTGGGCTACCTCTCGATCGCCGCACACGGGCATGCGGACGCGCTCGCGCTGACCCTGAGCGTCGATGGCCAGGAGCTCATCGGCGACCCAGGAGCGGCGAGCTACTACGGCCACCCCGCATGGCGGACCGCACACCGTGGTACTCGGGCGCATGCCACGGTGTGCGTCGACGACACCGACCAGTCCGTGATCGCCGGGCCGTTCCTGTGGACCAGGCACGCCACGGTGCGGGTGCGCGCCGTTGACCTCGAACGCGGGGTGGTCGACGCCGAGCACGACGGCTACCGCAGGTTGCGCTCCCCCGTCACGCACCGGCGCTGGCTCATCGCAGCGCCCGATGCGGCCACAGTGCTCGTGGTGGATCTGCTGACCGGCGAAGGCACCCACCAGGTGCACGGGTCCTGGCCGCTGCACCCAGCGCTGGACGTGACGCCCGTACCCGGCGGGCATCTGGTCACCCGCACCGGGTCGCCGGTGTTGCGACTGTCCTACGCGGGCAGCGCCGCGGGCTCAACCCACCAGGTGCGCGGCGATGAGGCTACCCACCTGGGGTGGTGGTCGCATCGGCTCGAATCCCGCGAACCGGCGTGGCTCGTCGGCAACGGCTGTAGGGCCGCCCTGCCCTACGCGCTGGCCACCGTACTGGCACCAGCGGGCACCACCGTCGAGGACCTCGCGATAGCCCGGTCGCCCGAGTCCATTGAGGTCAGCTGGCGCGAAGGAGCCGAAAGGCGAGAAGTCTGGGTCGACATCACCCGTCCCGGAACAGTGGATCCATCGCCAGGACCCGGCCGGTAGCAGCTGATTGAGACACGGTGGCCCGCAGGAAGGTGATGTCGCGGGGTTGAGTCCGAGTCGATCATCGACCGGATAGGTCGGGCGCTACTGTGTATCCTGATAAGTTCACCGAGAGGAAGCGGCGACGGCCACGATGCAGCGCCGGGGAGAAAGGGCCACACTCGTGACAGACAGTTCCAGGACATCCGGAGAGGAACAGGAAGACATGATCGACACTAGCGTGGCGAACACCGCTCGGGTCTGGAACTACTGGCTGAACGGCAAGGACAACTACCCGGCCGACCGCGAAGTCGGCGACTATGTTCGTGCCCTGATGCCGGCCATTATCGATGATGCCCGCGCTGTCCGAGCATTCCTGATCCGTGTCGTCCGGTATCTAGTCGGCGAGGCGGGGATTCGGCAATTTCTCGACATCGGTACCGGGTTACCCACCGCTAATAACACGCACGAGGTCGCCCAGGCGAGCGACCCGCAATGCCGCATCGTCTACGTCGACAACGACCCTCTGATCATGGCGCACGCCCGCGCGCTGCTCACCAGTACACCGGAAGGTCGCACCGATTACCTCCATGTCGATCTGCGCGATCCCGACACCATCCTGCGGGAGGCCGCCCGGACACTGGACTTCACCCAGCCCATTGCGCTCATGCTACTGGGGATCGTGTGTCACATTCTCGATGACGACGAGGCGAACGCAATCGTCCATCGGCTGCTGGACGCCCTTCCCGTGGGCAGTTACCTGGTGGTGTGCGACCCTACCGCAGAACTCAGCGGCGAGGTGATGGAAGAAGCAATGCGCTTCTGGAATGAGAAAGCCACACCCCCGATCAGGACCCGCAACCGTGAGGAACTTACCCGCTTCTTCGACCACCTCGAACTGCTCGAACCCGGCGTGGTCTCGGCGTCACTGTGGCGGCCCGAGCTCAGCAACATCGGCACACCAGTCGAAGTGAATAATTTCGGGGGGGTTGGGCGCAAGCTCAGAAGCAACCTGGGCACCGAAGCCTGAAATGTTCATAAGTCGGCGGGTCGGCACGGTGGGCGGGTGTCGACTCTGCGGATCCGCGCGCCTGGAGAGCTTCGTCGATCTCGGCGCCACGCCGCCGTGCGAGCGATTCCTCACCGCCGCCGAGCTGGACGACCCGGAAACCACCTATCCGTTGCACGTGCGGGTGTGTCAAGACTGCCTGTTCGTCCAGCTCCCGGCCTTGATCACCCCCGAGGACACGTTCACCGAGTACGCCTACTTCTCGTCGTTCTCCACCTCCTGGGTGCGCCACGCCGAGCGATTCGTGGCCGCCGCGGCCCGGCGGATCGGGTTGCGCCCGGACTCGTTCGTCGTCGAGGTCGCCAGCAACGACGGCTACCTGCTGCAGCACGTGCTGGCCCGGGGCATCCGCTGCCTGGGCATCGAACCGTCGGTGAACGTGGGCGCCGCGGCCCGCGACCGGGGCGTCCCGACGTTGACCGCGTTCCTCACCCCCGAGACCGGCGCCGCGGTGCGGGCCGAGCACGGCGGGGCCGACCTGGTGGTGGCGAACAACGTCTACGCGCACATTCCCGACGTCGTCGGCTTCACCCGCGGGCTGCGGGCGCTGGTGGCCGACGACGGATGGGTGTCGATCGAGGTGGCACACCTGCTGAGCCTGCTGCGGCACAACCAGTTCGACACCATCTACCACGAGCACTTCCAATACTACACCGTCGGCACGGCGCAGCGCGCCCTGGCCACCGGCGGCCTGCACCTAGTCGACGTCGAATTGCTGGACACTCACGGCGGCTCGATCCGGCTGTGGGCCCGTCCAACCGAGGCCGCACCAACGGGGTCCACGCCAACGGGGTCCACGCCAAAGGAATCCGCACCAGCGCAGTCCGCCGCGGTAGCCGCAGTGCTCGCCGAGGAACGGGCCGCCGAGCTGGACACCCTCGCCGGCCACGCCGGGTTCAGCGCCTCGGTGGACCGCGTGCGGGCCGACCTGCTGAGGTTCCTGCTGGACCAAGCCACCAAGGGCAAGACGGTGGTCGGCTACGGCGCCCCCGGCAAGGGCAATACCCTGCTCAACTACTGCGGTATCCGCACCGATCTGCTGCCCTACACCGTCGACCGCAACCCGTACAAACACGGCCGGTTCACCCCGGGCACCCGCATCCCGATCCACGCCCCCGAGCGCATCGCCGCCGACCAGCCCGACTACCTGCTCGTCCTGCCGTGGAACCTGCGGGCCGAGTTGATCGAGTCGTTGTCCTACATCGGCGCCTGGGGTGCCAAGCTGGTCTTCCCGATCCCCACCCTGGAGGTGGTCTCGCTGTGAAGGTCGTGTTGTTCTGCGGCGGCTACGGGATGCGAATGCGCGACGGCATCACCGATCTGCCCAAACCGATGGCCCTGGTGGGGCCGCGTCCATTGTTGTGGCACGTGATGCGCTATTACGCCTACTTCGGGCACACCGACTTCGTGCTCTGCCTTGGCTACGGAGCCCACCACATCAAGGATTTTTTCCTGAGCTACTCCGAGACCACCTCCAACGACTTCGTGTTGCGCGGCGGCAAGGTGGAGCTGCTGTCGTCGGACATCAGCGACTGGACAATCACCTTCGCGCACACCGGGCTCGACTCACCTATTGGGGAACGATTGAGGAGGGTGCGGGAGTACGTGTCCGGCGAGGAGATGTTCCTGGCCAACTACGCCGACGTGCTCACCGACGCCCCACTGGACGACATGATCGCCCGATTCGCGGCGTCGGACGCGTCGGCCTCGCTGCTGGCCGTCCCGCCACAGGCGGCCTTCCACTGTGTGCAGCTCGACGAGCAATCGATGGTCGAGGAGATCATCTCGGTGAACACGATGCAGCTGTGGGAGAACGGCGGCTACTTCGTGCTGCGCCAGCAGGTTTTCGACCACCTGCCCGAGAACGGTGATCTGGTCACCGACGCCTGCGCCGAACTCGCCAAACGGGGTGAGCTGCTCGCCTACCAGCACCACGGGTACTGGCAGCCGGCGGACACGATCAAGGAACGGGCCGCCCTCGAAGCCGCCTACCAGTCCGGGAACCGGCCGTGGATGCGGTGGGAACACCAGCCGGAACCCACCCCGTTCCAGGCCCTGGTCGCCAGGACCCGGGCACCGTGATAGGGACACCGTGATGCGCGAGCTGGAGCTCGGAGCGCTCGGGCAGCTGCTACTGCTCGGCGCGCACTGCGACGACATCGCGCTCGGCGCCGGGGCCACCCTGCTGACGCTGTGCCGGGCCAACCCAGGACTGCACGTGAGCGCGTTGATCCTGACCGGTGGTGGCACCGGCCGGGAGGCCGAGGAGCGGGCGGCGCTGGCCGCGCTGTGCCCCCAAGCGGAGCTGGACATCACCGTGCTCGACCTGCCCGACGGCCGGGTCCCAGCACACTGGGAGCGGGCCAAGTTGGCACTGGAAACCCTGCGCCGACGCTGCGATCCCGACCTCGTGCTCGCCCCCGCCCCGCAGGATGCCCATCAGGACCACCGCGCGCTCGCCCAGCTGGTGCCGACCGCGTTCCGGGATCACCTGGTGCTCGGCTACGAGATCCTCAAGTGGGACGGCGACCTGGCCCAGCCACCGGCGTACCTGCCGCTGGACGAGCAGGTGGTCGCCGAGAAGGTGGCCCTGCTGGTTGCGCACTACCCCTCGCAGCGGGATCGCAGCTGGTTCGACGTCGAGGCGTTCACCGGGTTGGCCAGGATCCGGGGCGTGCAGTGCCAGTGCCGCTACGCCGAGGCGTTCCACCTGCCGAAGGTCGTGCTGAGCGTCGGTCCGACGGAAGGAAGATGACATCGTGCGCGTGTTGCTGACCGGCCACCAGGGTTACCTGGGCACCGTGATGACGCCGGTACTGGCCGCCGCGGGCCACGAGGTCGTCGGCCTGGACTCGGGCCTGTTCGCCGACTGCGTGCTGGGTCCCACGCCTGCCGACCCGCCGGGTTTTGTGGCCGATCTGCGGGACGTCACAGCGGCACAGCTAACCGGCTTCGACGCGGTGATCCACCTGGCCGCGCTGTCCAACGACCCGCTCGGTTCGCTCGCCCCGGAACTCACCTACGCCATCAACCTGCACGCCTCCACCCGGCTCGCGACCATGGCCCGGGATGCGGGAGTGCACCGGTTTCTCTACGCCTCCACGTGTTCGGTCTACGGCGCGGCGGGCGACGGCCTGGTCACCGAGGACGCGCCGTTGTGTCCGGTGACCCCCTACGCCGAGTCGAAGGTGCGGGTCGAGGACGAGTTGTTCGCGCTGGCCGACCCCGACTTCTGCCCGGTCTCCCTGCGCAACGCCACCGCGTTCGGATTCTCACCGCGGCTGCGCGCCGACATCGTGGTGAACAACCTGGTCGGACACGCCGTGCTGACCGGGCAGGTCCGGGTGCTCTCCGACGGCACCCCGTGGCGCCCGCTGGTGCACGCCGCGGACATCGCCAGCGCCTTCACCGCGGCCCTGATCGCCCCTGTTCCGGTCGTGCACGCCAAGGCATTCAATGTGGGCAGCGAGCAGAACAACGTCACCGTGGCCAAGATCGCTTCGGTGGTGGCCGCCACCGTCCCCGGCTCCTCCGTGGTGATCACCGCTGAGACCGGCCCGGACCCCCGCTCCTACCAAGTGGACTTCTCCGCCATTCGGGCCGCCTTACCGCAGTTCACCCCACAGTGGACGATCGCCGCAGGCGCCCGCGAGCTGTACGAGGCGTACCTGGCCTACGGCCTCACCCGGGAGGCATTCGACCGCCGTTTCACTCGCCTCGCCCGCCTCGCCGACCGCCGATCCCGCGGTGAGCTGACCCCCGACCTGCATTTGCGCCGGCCACTATGACCCTGGGATCAGTACACCCACGCGCGTAGGTGAGTTCGTCGAGAATCAGTCGAGAGCGCCTGACGGCCATGGACCACCCGATCATTGGGGATGACCAGAAGCTCACCCGTCTCGATGACGTACGTGAACGGGTCACAAGAGTCGAGTAGAACGTGCAGTCACTCGGCGGCGTCAGCGGCGACTCGAACTGGCACGCGAGCACGCTGTAGGGAAACGCCTTCGCCACGTCCACAAGATCTTCGGGTGTAACTCTACACAATTCGATGTTCATCATGATCAGGACTCGCCTCCATCAGGAACTCTCCGCACGGCTTCGGCCGAGAGGCGTTGACACGTGCTCGACCACACATTCATCGCAAACTCGTCAGTAGCCTTGACTTGTGCCACGAACTGGTCGAGGAAGACGTCGTCGGTCGCATCGGAATCGAAGGACCGGACTCTTACCTGATCAACTGACGATACGTCTGCCAAATGAAACTGGAACGGTACAAGGTCCACCGTGGCGGACTCGACCTTCTCGTTGAGCGACAATGAACGGTCATCGATTTCCACCCGAAGGCCGTTCTCCTCAAGTATCCGGTACAAGCACGCGACAACATCAGCGTCCGGGGTGTTGTCCGCGGACCCAACAACTAATGATGCAGTCAGCGCCCTTGCATCGGTCGCTTTCGATCCACGAAAGGATACGCCGTCCACCGGACAGTCGATACCTGCACGGCGCCTCCTTCCGATCAGCCGACGAAAATTGGACGTCGGGAGAGCAGTCGGGGGGTGTTGGCCGAACGCCACGGCTTGCCTGCCGTCTCGGCCTTCAGCCTTTCCACGAAGACGTCGAGCTGCATCTCCAGCTGATCCCCGGTGCGTGGACGAACCGTGAGCGCACCTCCGGAGAGTTCGCGTTCCCCCACCACCAAGGTGTAAGGAACCCATTCCTTCTCGGCGTCGCGAATCTTCTTCCCCAGCTTGACGTCGCGGTCGTCCACGTCGACACGGAAGGGTAACTGCTCCGCCAGCCGCAGGGCTCCCTCGAGGTGCCCGTCCGTGACCGGTACCAGCCGGACCTGGATCGGCGCGAGCCAGACCGGCCACGCGGCCTTCTCACCACGGCGCATGCGCATCGCCTGGCTCTCCAGGATCGCGTAGACGTTGCGATCCAGCGATCCGGAGACCGACGTGTGCAGGAGCAGCGGATGATGCTTCGCGCCGTCTTCTCCCACGTAGTTGATGTCGAACCGGTCGGTGTTCTCGACGTCGATCTGCACGGTCGACAGGCAGGCAGCCTTCCGCGCGGTGTCGATGAAGTTCATCTCGAACTTCGCCACGAAGTAGAAGAAGCGCTCGTCCCAGATCTCGATGAGCGCTGGACGGCCGAGCGTCCGCATGAGGTCCTCGACGAAGCCCGGGTGCTGATCCAGGAAGGACCGGACGAAACGAATGGCGGGAACGCACTCCAAGCCGATGTCGTCAAGCCACCGCAAACACAGCGACACCTGCTTGCGGAACTCCTCCTTGGCCATCTCCATGTCGCTCACGAGGCTGTGCATGTCGGGCATCGTGAAGGCACGCAACCGCCGAAGCCCGGCCACCTCACCGCCCTGCTCACGGCGGAACGAGAAGTGGGTCAGCTCGTAGAGACGCACCGGCAGGTCATGATGCGACGTGACCATGTCGTGCTGGATCATGTACTGCCCGAAGCAGGCCGCGAAGCGCAGGAAGAGCTCCTTGTCGTCGCTTTTCAGCGTGTACTGGCGGGCCGGGAAACGCTGCAGATACTTCGACAGCGCAGGGTGGCCGTAGTCGTACATGATGGGCGTCTCAACCTCCATGGCGCCGTAGTCGACGACCATGCCGGTCACCTGCTGCTCCAGGAGTCGCTTGACGACGAGGCCCTTCGGGTACCAGCGCAGGTTCCCGGCGTCGGAAGCCGGTTCGTAGTCGACCAGCTCGTGCTCGCGCATGAGCTTGATATGCGGCGGCGCATCCTCCGCGACACGCGAACCTTCCCGCTCGTACGCGAAGAGGTTCTTAAGCCCTTCGTGCTTGCTGAAGTTGAAGTCCTCGGCCAGGACATAGGAGCCGTCCGGCTGATAGATGCGCCACTCGGAGCGCAATGTCCGCTCGGCGGCGAGAGCCTGCGACTCGGACCCGCCATCGCTCCCGGCCTCTCCTTCCGGCACGTCCTCGGGAAAGATCGTCACGGCCAGCTCGGAAAGCGGGTGCCCCTTGCATGCGATCTCGAAGGCCTTGTAGTAGCCGAACGGGGCTCGGCGCGTCTCGAGTTCCTGGTTAAGATGTAGCTGCTCAAACACCTTGTCGATGATCTCGCTGGCGATTCGCGGCTTGGCGAGGTCGCTGGAGAGATGTGCGTACGGGTACACCATCACACGGCCCGCGCCGACCTTCTCCGCGGTGGCCTGGATGCACGTGGCGGCCTGCTTCGCGACGTCGAGCGCGCCCGACTCGTCGCGCTTTTCCACTGTAACGAAGGCAACGAGTGCCTCTTTGATCTGGGCGGAATCATCGGCGGCCGAGGCGTCAGCGTTGGATTCCGCGTCTCTCGTCTTACCCGTGACCTCGAAGGAGAACCGGTCAGCGTGAATCATCAGCAATCGCACAAGCACTCCAGGAAAGTTCCAGCCAGACAGGCATGTCGCACAACCTGCGCAGTCTACAACACAGGCTATCGGCCGCTGTGCCCTGCCGCTTCGATGAGATACGGCAGTCGCCGAGGTTTCGCGGCCTGCGACGACCGAGAGCGGGTGGCGTCCGGCGGCAGCAGCTTGTGGCCGCCGGACCCCGGGGAGCCATAGCCCCAGGCAACTCTCCTGGCGCCGGTGGCCGCACCCGCAGAAGCCGAGTGCGGTCAGAGCTCCTGGCCACACTCACTTCAGGCTGTAACCTCCGTCGACGACCAGGACTTCGCCGGTTATGAAACTCGCGTCGTCGGACGCCAGGAAGAGTACGGCTCGGGCGATCTCTTCGGGTTCCGCTGATCGCTTGAGCAGTGTCTGCTCCTCGAAGCGCGCGATGGACTCTGCAGATGATCCCATCCTTCGCCGCCGAGTAGGACAACGCGGGCGCAGAACCGATCAAGCCGTAGATCGAAGAGATATTCACAATCGCGCCACCGCCATTGCAACTCTTCACCACCGGCCCCTGGCTACCACCAGCCCTCACCCCAGCTGAGTAGCTACAGCGACACCTGCTTGACGAACCTCCTTGGCCATCTCCATGTCGTGGTAGCCTCCGTGCGCCCGTCCTGGACGCGATGCGGCGCCGGAACTCTACCGGGGCTAACCGGAAAACACCCAAGATTCCGGATTCGTACAGCCCCCATGTCCACATTCGGGCTCTGGACTTCGGGGTCCTTTCCCGGTCATCCTTGACCAGACGCGATTCCCGAACCGAAACCGCTGAGGCCGGCCAGCTGGCCACGAGTCAGGAGGTGCGACCATCGTGATCAGCAGAGGTCCTGCTACATCAGGTCAGCGATGCGCTTACGGGTCAGCGACGCAGACCTTGCCGACGAAGGTCTCACCGCGCTGATCGAAGTCGGAAGGTCACACTCGGTGAACCTGACCCCGCATTGTCACGCATGCGGCGCGTCACCGTCACCACGTCTGGGCAGACACGTACGAGAAATTGTTCAACTGCCAGGGGATACCGCTCTATCCCGGCTCGGACGACAATAGGACATCGAAGTTCTCCCCGGTCCGGCCGCCGCACAAGAATTCCGTCGGCGACGCGGCGGCCGACCGGAGCCCCATAGCGACCGCCAGCCGTGACGTAACCCACCACCTCCCCCGGTGACTACGTCCGACAACCACGGCGGTCTACCGGCTGGCCGCTGGTCCTCCCCCCGCCAGCGGCCGGCCGGTTCCTCACGACATGACCGCCGGTCAGCTCAGCCGAGACAGCAGCGCGGCCCAGGACCCAGCCGTGGCATCCCGCGCAGACAACGCGCTGACCGGCAGCGGCCACCCGATGCCCAGGTCAGCATCGTCGTAGCGGACCGCCAGATCCAGCGCCGGATCGTGCTCCCGGTCGATGCGGTAGCACACATCGGCCACGTCGGTCAGGGCCTGAAAGCCATGCAGGAACCCGGCGGGCACGTAGAGATGCGCGAAGTCGACGTCGTCGAGGCGGAACGCCTGGTGCTCGCCGAAAGTCGCCGACGACGGCCGGGCGTCGACCAGGACGTCGTGCACCGCCCCGTGCGCACACCGCACCAACTTCGCCTCACCCGCGCCCGCCCGGCCGTGCAGCCCGCGAAGCACCCCCCGCAACGACCGCGACTGCGAATCCTGCACGAACGAAGCCGGATCGAGGCCCGCGTCACGCGCAACGGCGACGTCGAAGGTCCGGGTGAACAAACCCCGATCGTCACGATGGGGCACCGGAAGAAACAGCAGCACGCCGTCGAACCTGGTCAGCTGAACCTGCACGCCACTCAGCTGACCTTCTCGTCAGTCACTTGGCAAGAGGGAGCCACTCACCCCGGCGAATCCGGTCCAGCCCCAGCCACCCGAAGTCAACCGCCCGCGCCTCCACCTTCGCCCGTGGCACCTCCGGGTGCTCCAACCACCAGGACATCAGCCCCTGCAACGCACCGACGAGCAACGGGACGGTGAGTCGGGCCTGCTTGAGCACCTCCTCCTCGGAGGGCGCCGGATCCCCATGTTCGGGGGCGTAGTAGCCGGCCAAGACCACTGCGAACACCTCGTTGACCTGCTCCCGCAGCTTGCGCAGCGGCGCTCCGAGTTCGGGGTTGTCCAGGTGCCGCGCGACCAACGCCCACGTCTCCGGACGCTCGCTCACCACGTCGCAGAGCAGCCCAACCACACCGCGCCACGCCCCGAGCGCGTCACCTGCCTTGCCCAGCACCGCGGGCAGTCGCTCCATGAAACCTTCCACGACCTGCTCGGTGACCGCCGCGAAGAGCTCCTCCTTGCTCGCGAAGTGCTGGTACACCAGCGCCTTGCTCACCCCGGCGGTGGCGGCGACGTGTTCCATCTGGGTGAGGTAGTAACCCCGGCTGCTGAACTCCCGCAGTGCCGCTTCCAGCAGCTCACGCCGCCTGGCCTGGGACGACATCCGGCGCCGGACGCCTGCTGCGCTCGGGAGATGCTGCGGGGACGACCGGCTCACGCCGACCAGTGTGCTCGCTGCCCGCACGTTGTGCGTGCGCAACACTCGCAAGCCGGGTAGCTGGTTGAGCCCGTCATAAGCTAGGCAACTCGGTCACCTGGGGATTTCGATGAGAGGAGCGACCCGTGACGCAGGATGTGCGCGCGTACCGCGGCTGTCGTTTCTGCCGGTCGGGGCAGGGCGAGATCGTGGTCGACCTCGGCAGCCAACCGGCCTGCGACCATTTCCCGCTCGCCACCGATCCGGGGCCCGACCCGACCTACCCACTGCGGATGTGGCTGTGCACCCGCTGCGGGCTGGCCCAGCTCGCGGAGGACCCGACAGTGCCCGACGAGCCCCGCGGGCGCGAGCCGGAGGCGCTGGTCAACCAAGCCGCCGAGGCCGTGTCACGGGTGGCCGTTGCTGGTCTGCTCCCAGCGGTCGGATCGGTGGCGGAGTACGGCAGCCCGCACGGGGGCTCGTGGCTGCACCTGCTGACCAGTCGCGGCCTGCAGGTCGCGGCGACCGACGAGCCCGCCGACGTCGTCATCGACTGCTTCGGGCTCATGCACGGCGCCGACCAGAAAGCGGCGCTGGCACAGCGGGCGGCGCGGCTGCGACCCGGTGGGCTGCTGCTGCTCCAGTTCCACTCGCTGGCCACGATCGTGCGAGCCGGCCAGTGGAACGCGTTGCGCCACGGCCACTACGCCTACTACTCGACGCCAGTGCTCACCGCGATGCTCGAATCGGTGGGACTGACTGCCCGCACCGCGTGGCGCTTCCCGCTCTATGGCGGCACCGTGCTGATCGCCGCGACAAGGAACGGCGAACCCACCGACGCGCTACGCGCCGTGCTCGCCGAGGAACTCGCCGCGGGAGTGCTCGAACCCGAGGTGGTCGGCGGCCTGCAGATCGCGGCCGAGACCGCGGCCTCGGGTCTGGCCCGGTGGGCGGCGCAGCAGCGCGCCGAGGGCCAGCGGGTGCTGGGCTACAGCGCCGCCTCCCGGTCGATCGCCCTGCTGTGCCGCGCCGGGCTGACTCCCGAGCTGCTCCCTGCGATCGCCGACGCCGCACCGGCCAAACGCGGCCGCCGGATGCCAGGATCGGGCATCCCGGTGATCACCACCGACGAATTGACAGCAGCCCGCCCAGACACCGTGCTGCTCTTCGTCCCCGACCTGCTCCCAGAAGTACGCGCGTCCCTGCCCCAGATCGAATCCGAAGGCGGCCGCTGGGTGCTCGCCGAAGGCTCAGCGGGCCTCGCGTGAGTGTTGGGCGGGTCTGCTCGATGATGTCGCCATGCGCCGTGCCCGCCCCGTGCGTCCAGTGGTGTTGTCACGTCGGGGCTCAGCGCCTCGATGCTGACGTCGTCCACAGCGCCGATATGGGCAGACAGGTCAGTCCGTCGCCGAAGGCGAGTGACTCGACGCCGCAGTAGAGCACGAAACCCCCGCGGAAACGGTCACCGAGTCTGCGCTTCAGCAGCCGGAGACCACGGAAGTCATCGGTCCGGATCGTCTCGGCGGCCTTCACTTCCACTGCGATGACCTGGCCCGCGTTGTCCTCGAGTACCGCATCCACTTCGTACTGGTCCCGATCGCGGTAGTGAAACAACCGGGCCGAGACCCGTGACCACGTCAGTTGACGAGCGAGCTCGCCGAGGACGAAGTTCTCCAACAGGCCACCGATCGGTGCGCCGGCCCCCGCCCCGGTGGTCAGATAATGAGCCAAGCCGGAGTCCACGAAGATCACCTTCGGGGCGGCGACGGCACGGGTGGTGAAGTTCGCCGACCACGCCGGGACGAGCCGGATCAGATAGATCGTTTCCAGGATCTCCACATAGCTGCGCACGGTCGGGGCGCTGATGCTCAGCTCGCTCGCCAGCCGGTTCATGTTCAGCAGTCCACCAGTCTGGGCCGCGAGCAGAGAAAACAGCCGCCGCATGTCGCTCGCCCGCGCGATGTCCGCGATCTGCTGCACGTCACGGGCAATGAGGTCCGCGAGATAGCTTTCGAAGAAACGCTCGCGGCGGCGTGGATTCTCGCGCCGAACAGCTTCGGGATAGCCGCCCCTGCTCACCCTGGCCAGGTAATCCTTTCGCCGAAACTCGACCGGCTCGGCTCTCAGGTCGCACCCAGCGGAGTACGCGGCATCGACGAAGCCATCCGGTGCGCCGTCGATCTCACCCTGAGACAGCGGCCACAGCTCGACCGTCTCGGTCCGCCCAGGCAGCGCATCGGGCAGGCTACGCAGTCCGAGCAGGCGGGCAGAGCCGGTGAGCAGGAAGCGCCCGGCGCGAGGTTCGCGATCCACCAGGTTCTTGATCGCGAGCCAGAGGTCGGGAACCCGTTGCACCTCGTCGATGAGCATCAAACCCTCATGACGGATGAACCGAACCGGATCCTCGGCCGCAGCGACCCGGGTGCCGGGGTCGTCGAGGAAGCGAGCAATCCCACCCTCGGTCTGCCGGAGCACCACCTCGGCCAAGGTGCTCTTACCCACCTGGCGAGCGCCGTTGACGACCACCACCCGGGTGTCGGTCAGCGCCTCGAGGACCAGCTCGGCGGCCCGCCGCGGCAGGTAGTCCATCGCCTTACGCACGAACCGATCCTACCCAGAACTTTACATCTGCCGAACTGCTGACTTTAGATCTGCCGATCCATCTGCTTTAGATCTGCCGAGATCGACAGGGAATGCGCATAAGGCTGTGCTCCCAGTATCCGCAGGTCACACGGCCTCGCGACTCGCGTGCGCCCGTCGTCATTGCAGTGCGGGGTTACTTTGCTGTGACTGTGCGCAGGTTGGGCAGGTCTGGAGGGGATCGGGCGGGGACCCGGTCAATCTGGTCAGCGGGCGGAACGAACGGCCGCACCGGGCGGTCACTGTGCCGTCGGTGACCGTCGCGCCGAGATGGGTGTCTTCGTCGCGTAGCGACGCCACGAACCAGGTCATGGCTTGCGCCATGCGTGGCGTCCGGCGGGGCCGGGGGCATCGGGAGCTCCTCCCGGCCCCGCCGGAGTTGATGTGCCCGGAGTTGACGGGTACCGACGGCGGGTACGGCGGCGAAAGCGCCCACGCCACCAGCTACGCAGCAGCACGGCCGTACAGGAGTCCCTGATTCTGCGGGCCACCCAGCCCAGCGCAAGCAGCAGCGGAAGCACGCCGAGCGCGGCGGCGACGATCACCAGCCGCCACCACGGATCAAGGTCGATCACACGTCGGCCCGCCGAGGTCGCGGTCGAGGAGCTGACAGTCGCGGGTCGTGTTGCCCGGTCGCTGGTTGTGCTGACATGGCCACAGAGTCTGTCCGCGCAGCTCAACGGTTCGACACGGCACGTGGCGGCATTTCACCAGGCGGACAGCGGGAGGATGACCAGAGATCCCCCGAACGCCGTCACCTGACGGGGAGGACAGCGGGAGGATTGCGGGAGGGCCGATCGGGTGGTGGATCGGTGACGGAGTGTGCGAGGCTGCGCCGATCATGCCGAGTGGGGGTGATGTTCGTGGCCGAACCCAATGATCAGTTACGGGCTGCGCGGGAGCAGGTGGAGTCGCCGTCGGCCACTGGCGCGTGCCTGTCGCGTCAGGAGCTGGCGGAGTTGGTCAACGCCTGGGTGTTCGAGCACACCGAGGATCACCGGGTGGTCGAGCTGGATGCCAGTTACGTGGCCAAACTCGAACGAGGCGTCATCCGCTGGCCGCGCGAGCCGGAGCGGCGAGCGGGATTCCGGGCCGTGCTCGGCGCCAAGACGGACGCCGAGCTGGGTTTCCACCAGCCCCGGCGTAACCCCACTATCCTGGTCGGAGTGAAGCGCCAACGATTCATCCGGGTCGGCCTCGGGGTCGGTGCCGCAGCGGCGGCCGGTCCGACCGCGCTGATCTCCCTACTGCCCGGTCCACCGGCACACGTCCCCGCAGTGGTGAGCATGACCCACGTCGAGGAGGTACGCGCCGCGGCGGCGGAGTTCCGGAGCTGGGACGCCCGCTACGGCGGCGGCGTGCTGCGCCCGGCCGCGGCCGCCCAGCTGCGCTACTACGCCGAACTGCTGCACGCCGGCTGCTCCGATGAGGTACGCCAGGAGCTGCTCACCGCGGTGGGCTCATTCGCCGAGATGGCCGGGTTCATGGCCGCCGACGACCTCGCCGACGAGGACGCGCGGAAGATGTACAGCTTCGCGCTGGCCTGCGCCGAGGAGGCGGGCGACTGGCACCTGCGTGCCGAGGTGCTGTGCTCGATGTCCTATCAAGCCTCCTGGTGCGGTGACCCGGACGCCGGTCTGACCTACACCGAGTCGGCGCTGGTGCGCGCCGAGCGGCTGACCGCCACCGAGCGCGCCATGCTGCACAACAGCCGCGCCCGCGACCTGGCCAAACTCGGCGACGTCCAAGACGCCCTACGCGCCGTCGGCACCGCCGACGAGGCATTCAGCCACGCCCACCCCGCCGACGACCCGCCGTGGATGGCCTCGTATACCGAGTCCCGCCATC
>JBQTGW010000180.1:0-59583 GCA_052390495.1 Pseudonocardiales bacterium | reverse complement strand
AGGGAACGGGCCAATGGATCAGGTAGAGGTCGAGGTAGTCGAGCTTGAGGTTGGCCAGGCTCTGGTCCAGCGCGGCCAGGGTGGTGTCGTAGCCGAGGTCGGTGTGCCAGACCTTGGTGGTGATGTGCAGCTGCTCACGCGGGATTCCGGAGGCGGCGATCGCGGCGCCGACCTCGTCGTCGGACACCCGGAACACACCGAACCCCAGCCGCGGGATCGTGGTCGCGTCGTTGAGGGTGAGAGTCAGCGAGGGGGCCTTAGCACTGGTCGTGCAACCAGTGTCAGCCTGTGGTCCAGCTCGGTGGAGAACTCGCGGATATGCGGGTTGGCCTTTCGGACGCGTAGGTCGTCCGCGAGGCGGCGCAGGTCTGTCAGGCAGCGCGGTGAGTTGACGTGCGGCAGCCGCTCCAGAGCGGTCCTCCCCACCTCGCACGCCTGCTCCAGGTCTCCACGACCGAGGTAGGCCGTCGCCAGCGCTGTGCCGGTCAGTATCGCGTCGCGCGGGGACCAGTAATCGGGTGCGGTGGCGCTGGGGGTGAGCAGGGTGACCGCGTTGCCGAGATGACGTCGGCTGTCGCGAGAGCCGGCCATCCCCAGACTGACCTGGTAGAAGCCGCCGTTGGTGTCGACGAACTCGGGGCTGACGTAATAAGCCCAGCGCGGCTGGTGGCCGGTCGGATGCTCGACCAGCTCACAGGCCCGGCCGTGGGCGGCGTGGAAGCGCTCGGCATCCCCGACGAGCGCATAACCGTAGGCCAACCGACTGGTGACAAGAGCCTGGACAGTGACGGGGCTGCGGTGAGCCAGCTCCACCGCGGCGGTACCCAGACTGATCGCATCAGCCGCCTGCTCGCGGATGGCGGCGTGGCAAGCCATCGCGCCCAGTACGTGGGCACCCAGTGCCTTATCGCCGGCGTTGTGGGCGGCCCGCAGCGCGGTCAGGTAGTAGCGCTGGGCCAGCCCGTGGCGTTCGGTGTCGGCGGCCATCCACCCGGCCAGCTGCCCGAGCTCGGCCCACGCGACCAGCAACCGCCGAGTGATCTGCCCGCTGTGCTCCGCGGCATGCAGAAGCTGCGCCACAGCTTGGAACTGGGCATTGACATAGAAGAGAGCCGCGCCACCCCCACCCTGGCGGTCATCGAGCTGACGCAGCCGAGAGATCGAGTCCTCCACCTGGGCGACCAAGGTGGCGTCCACCTGCCCGCCGTTCAGGGCTGCGGCCAGCCGGGCGGGTTCGGTGTTCACTGCGGTCCAGACGAGGTCGGTCAGGGCCGAGCCGCTCACCGCCATGAACACGCGACGATCCATCAGTCCTCCCAGCAGCCAATCGTGTGCCACGGCCAGCGTACCCGCCAGGGTCCACGGCACCCCCATCCCCGCAGTCGCGGGGACGAGTCGAGAATCGTGCGCAGCACACCCGGGCCACAGCTCGCTCACCGCGATGAGGCGGCTGCTGGCCTGGGAGAGCACGAACGCGGTCGCCTGACGAACCTCCTCCCGGCGTGGTTGATTGCCCTTGAGCCACTTGTACGGCGCTGTCGGATGGACCGCACCAGTACCGAGCACTCGGCATATCTCCCGGGCCAGGCGCTCGCCACTCCAGGACAAGCAGGTCAAAAGTTCGCCCAGCGTCTCGTTCGGTGTGCCGCCCGCCATCGTTGCGTCCTTGCCGTCGTGGGCACCGTGTCGCCACGCAGAGTAGGCCGTAGATCACCGACAGCGGAGGAAGTTCAGGGTTTTCAGGGAACACTCCCCTCCCTGGAACCTGCCCACGGCGCGACAGTGGTCATCGCCGAGCCAACCGCTTTCGGACTCGATTAGTTGGTCCGGCTGGCTCAGGCGCGGAACGCGTGGCGGCTTGCTCGGGCGGCTGGCCGTGTTCCTCGCGACACCAATGATTGGAGGAAGTATGCAGGTCACGGACGTCACCCCCCGACCGGGGCAGGACAGTTACCGCTTCGTCGATGAACCCCTGGCTGGGGATGGTGCCCGGTTTCCGCTCTCTCGTGGTTGCCTTGGTTCAAGCCCCGGAGACGCGCCCTCGCGTGAGGGTGTTCACCCGTGGGGTCTGCGCCGGATGGCGCCCGTGCCGTTCCGGGGCGTGCCCAGCCCGGAAGGTCGCTACGACCACGTGCGTCAGATTCGGGTTGACGGCGAGGGGCGCCCGCTGATCGAGATGGGGCCACCGACCGCGCCGACCACGGGCAGCACGGACGGTTCCGAAGGGGACCCCTCTGAGGACTACGTCAACGACTGACATGTCCGTACTCGTCTTGGCCGATGAGCACGACCCGAGCGCCGACGCGATGGTGCTGGAGCTGGAAGAACGGGAGGTCGAGGTGCACCGGTTGGACACCGCTTGGTTCCCCGCGCAGCTAAGCCTGTCCGCTCGGCTGCGCGGGGGCCGCTGGGCCGGGCACCTGCGCACTGAGCAGCGCACGGTAGAGCTGGAGGCCATCCACGCGATCTGGTACCGCTCGCCCAAGGCATACCGTTTCCCGCCCGAGCTGAATACGGTGGAGCGCGACCACGCGAAAGTCGAGGCGAAGTACGGCTTGGGAGGGGTGCTGATGTCGCTACCGGTGCTGTGGGTTAACCACCCTTCCCGGCTCGCTGACTCTGCTTACAAACCATTCCAGCTCGCCGTGGCCGCTCGCTGCGGCCTGAACGTCGCGGACACACTGATCACCAACAGCAAAGCGTCGGTGAAGAGTTTTGCGAACGAGTGCCCGGATGACACCTGGACGTTCCTGGAAGTGAATGCCGGTGGGCAGTATGGCTGGATCGAAGAGGCAACCGGGGCGCCGATTACTGGTCAGCTCGCCGAGCTTCTCGTGAAAGGCAATCAGTGACCACCATCGAGCCTGACTGGACCACGCACGCCGAGCGGCTGGCCGAGATTCTGTGGGATCGCGGCGATATCCGCTCGTCCCAGTGGCGCGCGGCCATCGCCGCCGTGCCCCGCCACGTATTCGTCCCGGAAGCCTACGAGCAGGACAACACGGCCCGATGGATTCGCCGCGCAACCGCCGGTGACTGGGAGCGGGTCTACTCACCGCGCACTCTGGTCACGGCCCTGGCAGACCGTGGCGGCTACCAGGAGCCGGTGTCGTCGAGCACGAATCCAGAGCTGATGGCACGGATGCTGGAGATCCTCGACATCCAGGACGGTCAGCGTGCGCTGGAGATCGGCACCGGCACGGGCTACCAGGCGGGACTCCTGTGCCACCGGCTAGGCGATCGCAACGTGTTCTCCGTCGATATCGACGCCAACCTGGTCGCGCTGGCGCGGCAGCGGCTCGCCTCGATCGGGTACCGGCCCACTCTCGCCACGCTCGACGGGGAACTCGGGTTCGCCGAACATCAGCCCTACGACCACATCATCGCGACCTGCTCGGTGCCGGCCGTTGCCCGGTCCTGGGGTGACCAGCTCGCGCCCGGCGGCGGCATCCTCGTCGACGTCAAACTCGCGATCAGCGCGGGCAGCCTCGTCCACCTGCGGCGCCACGGGGATCGCCTCGAAGGTCGGTTCCTCTGCCGGTGGGGGTCCTTCATGGCTATGCGCCACCACGCTGACCAGCACACCCCGCTGCCGCGCGTCGACCCCGACGAGAGCCACGATCGGCGATACCGCACCGAGGTCCCGACACAGCCGTGGCAGCAAGCCCCAGTGGTGTGGTTCCTCGCGCAGCTGCACCTTCCCCGCGGTGTGATCTACGGCGCGATACTCGATCCCGACCTCAGGCAGCCCACGGCCAGGCACACACTGTAACCTCCCGCGGGCCGCTGGTCACTAGCTTCGGCGCGGGCACCATCAGTGCGGTCGATACACCGTGCTGGGGTGATCGATATCGACGACAGTCACCGTGCGCGCCTCGTCGTCGATCCGATAGACGACCCGGTAGGTGCCACGGCGGGCCACGTGCCTGTCAGCAAGCGGCGGTAGCAGCCGCTTGCCGATCCGCCAGGGGTTCTCCAGCAGTGGCCCATTGATGAACTCGAACGCCGCGAACGCCACAGCCTCAGGCAGTCGTTCAGCGAGCATCCGGCGAACCGTCGGGGTGAGACGTAGCTGAAAGCGATCGGTACCGCCAGCGATCACGCCGAGCCAGAGCGTCGGGCGGACATCACGGCGGCGAGCTCGTCGCCCTCGATCACCTCTCCGCGAGCGAGCTCAGCGTCAGACTCGGCCAGCCGCCGCATCGTCTCCGGATCCGCCAGAATCGCGAGTGTCTCCTGCAACGCTTCCAGGTCCTCGACGGCAATCAGAACGGCAGACGGCTGGCCATGCACCGTCACGGTGACGCGCTCATGGTGATCCCGCACCCGGCCCACAAGCTCAGACAGGTGCGACTTCACCTCGGCCAAGGACATAGTCGTCATAGTCACAAGTATGACTAAAGCCTCCGCCAGTGTCCAACCCCGCGCAAATCGGATCAAAAATTTTCGTGTCGAGGGGAACCGCGCGCACCCAGCCCGCGTCTCATCGGCACCTGCTGGGGAAACCCCGGGAGGGGCACCGCCCGGGGGCCGAACCTAACGGGCGGGCGTGCTGGCCCGGCCGGTTCCGGACACCGTTCTCCGCCCGGAGACGGCCGGGTCAGCACGCGATACTCCAGACATCACCGCAGTTGGTCAAACCCCGAGCGGCCTCGGAAGGTCAATTCCGAGCGGCGAGTTGGCGTAATGCCGGTAGCAGCGCGCGCAGGGCGCGGCCCCGGTGCGAGACGGCATCCTTCTCCGCCGGTTCCAGCTCGGCTGAGGTGCGCCGCTCCCCCTCCGGGATGAAGATCGGGTCGTAGCCGAATCCGTTGGTACCGCGGGGCGCTGTGGCCAGGGTGCCCCGCCACTCCCCGCGCACCACTACGTCACTGCCCGAAGGCACCACCAGCGCGGCGACGCAGACGAACGCCGCGCCACGACGTTCGTCGGGGACGTCTTTCAGCTGGTCGAGTACCAGTTGCAGGTTGGCGGCGTCGTCACCGTGCCCGCCTGCCCACCGGGCCGAGAGCACTCCGGGCATGCCGCCCAATGCGTCCACCACCAGACCCGAGTCGTCGGCAACGGCAGGCAGGCCGGTGGCCGCCGCCGCGTCCCGCGCCTTGGTCAGCGCGTTCTCCTCGAAAGTCGCTCCCGTCTCGGGCGCTTCCGGAAACGTGGGTACGTCGGCCAGTCCGAGCACCTCAAGCCCGCTAACGCCCGAAGCACAGGCCAGGAGACGCCGTAGCTCGGCGAGCTTGCCTGCGTTGCGCGTCGCGAGCAGCAACCGATCAACAGTCAACGGGGCAGCTCGCCGGGGTAGGGCTCGGCCAACGCCTTGGCCTGCAGCACCGCCAGTTCGCGGCAACCCTCCAGCGCCATATCCAGCATCTGGTCCAGAGTGGACCGCGCGAAGGTGGCGCCCTCCCCGGTGCCCTGCAGCTCCACCAGGGTCCCGGTGTCGGTCGCCACCACGTTCATGTCGACCTCGGCGCGGGAGTCCTCCTCGTACGGCAGATCCAGCCGGACCCGGCCCTCCACCACGCCGACGCTGACTGCCGAGAC
Source organism: Pseudonocardiales bacterium (assembly GCA_052390495.1). GTDB lineage: Bacteria > Actinomycetota > Actinomycetes > Mycobacteriales > Pseudonocardiaceae. The sequence continues at coordinate 54,039 of JBQTGW010000180.1, read as the reverse complement.
CGAGCAGGACAGTGGCTGCGGGTCGGACAACCGGCCAGCCGAGCGCAGCCAGGTCACCGCATCGGACAACGCGACGTAGGCCCCGGTGATCGCCGCCGTGCGGGTACCGCCGTCGGCCTGGATGACGTCACAGTCCAGCGACACGGTGTTCTCGCCCAGCGCGGACAGATCTATGCAGGCCCGCAGGGCCCGCCCGACCAGCCTGCTGATCTCGTGGGTGCGCCCGCCGAGGCGGCCCTTCACCGATTCCCGGTCACTGCGGGTATGCGTCGAGGAGGGCAGCATCGCGTACTCCGCGGTGAGCCAGCCCAGCCCCGAACCTCGCCGCCAGCGCGGCACTCCGTCCACCACGCTGGCCGCGCAGAGCACCCGGGTTCGACCGAACTCGATCAACACCGATCCCGCGGGCCACTGCTGGTAACCCCGCGTGATGCGTACCTCGCGCAGTTCGCCGTCATTCCTGCCGTCTGCTCGTGCCACACAGCCGAGCGTACCCAGCTCAGATCTCGTAGTCCGCACCGGCGCGGACCAGCTCGACGGGCCCTTCGTAGACGGCGCAGGCTTCGGCGCGCATCTGCTCGGCGTCGGTCCACGGGGGCACATGGGTGATCAACAGCCGGCCGACTCCCGCCGCGGCGGCGACCTGACCGGCGTCCCGCCCGGAAAGGTGGATCCCGCGCGGGTTGCTCGCCAGGTCGGGCCAGGACGCCTCGGCGAGCAGCACGTCGGCACCGCTGGCCAGCTCGACGAGCGACTGGCACGGTCCGGTGTCTCCGGAGTAGACCAGCACGGCGCCTGCGTGGCTGACCCGCACCGCGTATGCCTCGCAGGGATGGTCGACCAGCGCGGCGCGCACCTCAAGGGTGCCAATCCGGATCGGGCCTGGAAACGGGTAGGAAAACGGGTGGAAATCGTAGACATCAGACAGGTCGGTCATGGCGCGCTCGGCGGCATTGGTGGCATAGGCGGCCGCCAGCCGCTCGGCAAGTACCGACGGCCCGTGCAGGGCCAGTCCTGGCCCGGACGGGCGCTGGGGGTGATAACGCCGGTACACAGTCAGCGCCGAGACGTCGGCGCAGTGGTCCGGGTGCAGGTGGGACAGGATCAGCGCGTCGAGGTCGAAGGGGTCAACGTAGCGCTGCAGCGCGCCGAAAGTCCCGTTGCCGAGATCGAGCACCACGGTGGTGGCCCCGGCTCGGACCAGATAACCGGAGGCGGGGGACGCAGGTCCGGGGACGCTGCCGGAGCAGCCCAGCACCGTGAGCAACATCGGGTCCCCCTCATCTTCACTACCTGACGCGCGCCATGGGCTCCGTCAGCGCTGGCCCGAGGAACCGGCGAGCTAGCCTAGCGAAAAGCTCCGGATCCCCGGTAGCGGTGAACCGATGCTCGGGCTCGTCGACCTCGGTACGCAGCAAGTCGGCTTCGGTCAGCACACGGAGGACATCTTTGGCGGTCTCCTCCGCGCTGGACACCAGGGTCACCGCATCCCCCATGACGAGCTGCAACACACCGGTGAGCAGCGGATAGTGGGTACAGCCGAGGACGAGAGTATCCACCCGGGCGCGTTGCAACGGCTCCAAGTAGGACTGCGCCAGCCCGAGCATCTGCCGCCCCGATGTGGTGCCACGCTCGACGAAGTCCACGAACCGGGGGCAGGCCACCCCGGTCACCTTGATGTGCGGGGCAGCGGCGAAGGCGTCCTGATAAGCCCGGGACAAGATCGTCGCCTGAGTCCCGATCACCCCGACCCGCCCCGAGCGGGTGACCGCCGCGGCGCGGCGCACCGCCGGGCGCACCACCTCCACTACCGGGATCGGGTAGCGCTCCCTGGCATCGGCCAGGCACGCCGCTGAGGCGGTGTTGCAGGCGATCACCAGGAGCTTCACCCCGGCGTCCACCAGGTCGTCGGCCACCGCCAGCGCGTGGCGGCGGATCTGCGCGATGGGCAAAGGGCCGTAAGGACTGTGTGCGGTGTCCCCGACGTAGCTCAGCCGCTCGCCAGGCAACTGATCAGCGATCGCACGCGCCACGGTGAGCCCGCCGACACCGGAGTCGAAGACCCCGATCGGGGCTTGCGGACCACTCACGAGTAGTACGTCGCCCGGCCGTAGCGGGCCCGATCAGCGCGGACGACCAGCCGCGCCGCGAGCAGCCCGCCCAGCGCCCCGAACAGGTGGCCCTCCCAGGAGATGCCGGCCGTACCCGGCAGCACGCCCCACAGCATCCCGCCCCACAGCAGGAACAGCATCGCGGCAAGCGTGATCTGGCCCGCGTTGCGGGCGAAGAAACCGCGGGCGAGCAGGAACACCATCCAGCCGAACACCAGGATCGAAGCGCCGATGTGGGTGCCCCCACTCGCAATGAGCCAGGTGCCGAGACCACCGACGATCCACACCGTGGCGGTGACCGTGACGAACTGGCCGAAGCCGCCAGCCATCACGAGGAATCCGAGCACCAGGACCGGCACCGTGTTGGCCACCAGATGCTGCCAGCCGCCGTGCAGCACCGGCGCCCACAACACGCCGTCCAGCCCATCAAGGCTTCGGGGCTGAATTCCCTCCTGGTCCAGGGCGCCGCCCAACACGGTGTCCGCCGCTTCCACGAGGTAGAGCAGGCCGGCGAACGCGGCAATAACCATCGCGGCGTTCCCGGGCCGGGCGGGGAACACCCGCGGGCGGGCACGGCTGCTAGCGAAACTGGGTACCACGTCCGCCAAGATTACCCGCGTTTACTGAGAGCAGCCTGTGCCTTGATCGACATCTACAGTGGACGCCCGCAGCGCAGGAGATCGCTGGGCGAGCCCGCTGCCGGTGGTCCCGGACGCCGACGCAGGGCTGCCCACCACAGGTTCTAGATCACTTCGGTTCGTCTGTGTCATCCATTCGCGCACGTCCACCAAACTGGAATTCTTGCCTGTGCTGGTGAGCAACTGCCACCACACCACGTCCAAGCTCTGACCCAGGGTGAACGCCAGCGCACCACATACCCTGCATTGCGGCCGCCGGTGCCAGAATCGCCGCCGCCATCGTGACCAACGACAAAACTGGCAACGGCCCCGCTTGTTGACCTGGTGCTGCCCCAGCAGAATGACAGTAAACGTAAGCAACCGCACAGTATGGTCGACCAACGATGCCGAGGGTTGGGCACTACGGAGCCCATTTGCCAACTGCTCCAGCTGCTGCTGAAGAACGCGATATCTCGTCTCCCACCCAGTGGTCACGATAGCGGGCGATGCACCGCAGTGGGACTGCCAGCGCTTGCCAGGTCACTCCCGAACGCCGCCGCGAGCGCCTCCCGCAGCGGACCAGTATCCGCCCTGCACACGTAGGCACTCGGCCCGACTCGCCAGCCCTGTAACAACAATGCGCCGTCGCTCATCTCGGCTACCAGCACTGTCGGTGGCACGTCCGAACCAGGGCGGATGCAGTACCCGATGCCGTCCTGACTCACCGAGCCGGCTTCAACGTCTGTTTCGCTCATGGGCTCTCCTACCGGTTGTGGTGTGGTGCGGCACTAAGTTCGCGCGGATCGGCACCGGCACGCACCACCCAGCACGGGATGATTCGCATCCCAATCTGGACGTGGCTTTGAGCAGGGGAAACAGAAAAATGAACCTGTCAAACTTCCCGTCGATGGCGCATTGGGGATGACCGGACCGGTCTCGGCTACGGTTCAGCCGGGCTACTGTGACCCCGCACACACGCGGGGAGGCATCATGGCGAAGCGACCCAAGACCGGTTCACGGCCCGACGTAGAGGTCGTGCGGTTGCGCATGCAGTCGCTGGGTGCGCCGGTCGATGTCATCGCCGCCGAGATCAGCCGACGGTACGAGTATCGGCCTCGGCAGGCGTACCGCCTGGCCCACGGCTGGAACCAGAGCGAAGCGGCGGAGCGCTACAACCAGCTCGTCCAAGCCCGGGGCACCGAGCACGCTGGGCGGGACACGATGAGCCCGAGCCGGGTCAGCGAATACGAGCGGTGGCCCGATGCCACGCGCAAGCCCTCGGTCTACGCGCTGGCAACGTTCGCCGAGCTCTACGGCACCACGATCGGTCACCTCATTGATGCGGCCGACCTGGACCAGCTGAGCGCGACCGACCGCACCACCGTGCTCGGCCCGGCCAGCGGCCTCGACACGGCGAGGTCATCGACCGTGGTAGTGATGGACAATGGGGCAGATCCGGCCACCATCCAGCGTCGCCGCCGCCGCGCGACGGCGACGGAGCCCGACACTGCGTTCAGCACCGCCGAGGAGTACCTGATGGAGATCGCCGACCAATCCCAGGAAGCCGCCGCTCTCGCGGAGGCCACCAATATCGGCGACACCAGCCTCACCGCGCTGCATCGCAGCGTCGAGGACATCGGGCAGCTCTACCGGCGCACCGCGCCGCTGCCGATGTTCCGCCGGGCCGTGAGCCTGCGCAACCGGATACTCGATCTCCTTGAAGGCAGGCAGCACGTCAACCAGACCCGCGAGCTCTACGCCGCCGCCAGCAAGGTCTGCGCCCTGCTCGGCTGGATGTCCGGTGACTTCGAGCAGCACAGCGCCGCGCTAGCCCAAGGCGACGCGGCGTGGGTGTTCGCCGAGCAGGCCGACCAGAACGCAGTCCGGGCGCTGGCCCGGATCGCTCAGGCCAAGGCCGCCCACTGGGCAGACCAGTTCGACAAGTCCGCGTCATATGCGCACGACGGGCTGCGCTACGCCTCCGGAGCCAACGCAGTACTGCTGGCCTGCTTGGAAGCCAGCTCCGCCGCAGATCTTGGCGACGCCGACCGGGCGGCCGGAGCATTACGTCGCGCGGAAGACGAGCGCACCAAATCAGGCCCCACCGAAACCGGTGAACTGTTCTTCTGCGGTGAGATCGAAAGATACAACTACACAGCGAATGTCCGCTACGTCATCGGTGATCACGTCGGTTCACTGGAGGCGGCCGAGTCAGCCATCACGGCCGCCGAGTCAATGCCCGTAGCGGAGCGCCGCTACAACTCGGTCGCCTTCGCCCACACCAACACCGCGGTAGCCAGCATTGCCACCGGAGACCTCGACCGAGCAATAACCGGCATTGGCACAGTACTCACACTGCCTTCGTCGCACCGCCTCGCGACGCTCTCCCAACGCCTGGACCGCACCCAACGATTGCTCACCGCTCCAGCGTGGCAAGGCAGCAAACCAGCCCGCGAACTATACGCTCAGATCAGCGATTTCCGTCGAGACACGGCATCTCGTGGGCTAATCAGCTGACCGCGCACTGGTCAACGTCCGAAGGCTGACTGGCCGCCGTCCTCATGGTGGGGGACACCGAATTACGGCGGCCAGTCAGGGGACCCGAGCAGTCACCTGGGGGGAGGAAGGTGGCCGCTCGGGGATCAAGGGGGAACTCATCGTAAGCTTCATGCTGTGCTGATCGGGTCGATCAACGGGGTCTAATTTCGCACAGATCGGTGTCGGCACACACCACCCGTCGTGGAATGATTCGCATCCCGGTCTGAACATTGCTGTGAGCAGGGCAGACAGAAAAATGAACCTGTCAAACTTCCCGCGCGACGGCATCGGAGCCCGACACTGCGTTCAGCAGCGCCGAGGAGTACCTGATGGAGATCGCCGACCAATCCCAGGAAGCCGCCGCTCTCGCGGAGGCCACCAATATCGGTGACACCAGCCTCGCGGCGCTGCACCGCAGCATCAACGAGATCGCACAGTCCTACGAGCGTGCCGCGCCACTGCCGCTGTTCCGGCGGACCGTGGACCTGCGTAATCGAGTATTCGATTTCCTCGAAGGGCGCCAGCACGTCAACCAGACCCGCGAGCTGTACACCGCAGCCGGCAAGGTCTGTGCTCTGCTCGCCTGGATGTCCGATGACTTCGCCCAGCGCGGCGCCGCGCTGGCGCAAGGCGACGCGGCCTGGGTGTTCGCCGAGCAGGCCGACCAACAGGTGGTTCGGGCGTTGGTCCGGATCACCCAGGCCAAGGCGGCCTACGGGGCGGGCCAGTTCGAGGCATCCGCGTCCTACGCTCACGACGGGCTGCGCTATGCCTCGGGAGGCAATGCCGTGCTGCTGGCCAGCTTCGAAGCCCGCGCCGGTGCTCGGCTCGGCGACGCCGACCGTGCGGTCGAATCGCTGCGTCGCGCGGAACGCGAGCGCGATGAATCGGGCACTGTCGAGCTCGGCGGGCTGTTCGGGTGTTCAGAGATCGGCAGGTACACCATCGCAGCGAATGCGCTCTACGTAATCGATGATCATCACGGCGCGCTGGAAGCTGCCGAGTCAGCCATCGCGATCGCCGAGTCGATGCCCGCCGCCGAGCGCCCCTATAACTCGGTCACCTTCGCCCATATCAACGCAGCCGTGGCCAGCATCTCCACAGGAGACCTTGACAGGGCAGTGAGCCGCATCGGCGCGGTACTCGCGCTGCCTTCGTCGCACCGCCTTGCGAATTTCTCGCAACGCTTGGAGCGCGCCCAACGGCTACTCACCGCCCCAGCGTGGCAAGGCAGCAAACCAGCCCGCGAACTACACGCTCAAATCAGCGATTTCCGCCGCGACACCGTAGCCCGCGCACTGATCACCTGACCGCGCCAGCCCAACAGAGCCACGACCGCTATTCGGAGCAGAATCACTGTTTCCGACCACCCGCCAGGCGCCATTCGGAGCCGAATCGTTGTTTTGGGTGCCCCACCGGGCGCCATTCGGAGCCGAATCGTGGTTTTGGGTGCCCCACCGGGCGCCATTCGGAGCCGAATCGTGGTTTCCGGCCACCCGCTGGTGCCATACCTGACGACTGGGCGGATGATCTGCATGCCGGGCTTGTACTCCCGCTGGTGACAGCCCACGCTGATCAGCGTGCGGTGGTGCCGGGTCCGGCCGCGAAACGAGTCACCGCGGATATAGGCCGCGCGGCGAGAAGATGATCTCCGCGCGGCACGTCTCCAGCGGATGCCGCAGAAGCTGGTTACAGGAAGGTCCGACGATGACGATGACAGAGGCCGTGACAGAGCAGATGCGCGAGGTGTGGGGATCGGTCGACTTCAACCCGATCGCCACCCGCAACACTGTGATCAGCGAGCTGCTGGTCAGGGCGGCCGACGTGCACAGCGGGCAGCGAGTCCTGGACGTGGCAGCCGGCACCGGAAACACCGCGTTGGCCGCCGCGCGCCGGGACGCGAGCGTGACGGCCTCGGACTTCGCGCCGGCGTTGCTGGAAACGGCATCCCGGCGCGCGGCGGTGGAGGGCCTGGATCTCGAAATCCAGGTGGCCGACGCACAGCGCCTGCCGTTCGAGGACGGCAGCTTCGACGTGGTGCTGTCCAGCTTCGGCGCAATGTACGCCCCCGACCAGCAACGCGCCGCTGACGAGCTGGTCCGGGTCTGCCGTTCCGGCGGGCGGATCGCAATGGCCAACTGGACACCCGACGGGCTGCTGGGACGATTGCGGGCCGCCAGCGCCCTGCACCTACCGCCGCCGCCCGGCCCGTCCCCGTACCTGTGGGGTACCGAACAACACTGCCGGGAGCTGTTCGGCACCCAGATCACGACGCTCACCTCGACGGTGCGGACCCACGAGTTCTGCGCCGTGTCGGCCGCCGCTCAGTTCGACTTCATCCGCCGCCATTTCGCACCCCTGCGAGCAGCCTTCCAAACCCTCAATCCCGCAGCCCAGCAACGACTGGCAGCGGCCGCCGCCGCGGAGTACGAGAGCGCCAACCGGGCCACCGACGGAACCCTCATCGCCTGCGCCGAGTACCTCGAACTGGTCGCCACTGTCGCCTGAACCACCCCGTTCACACTGGCCTCGACGACACTGACCGGTCCGCGCCGAGGTGGGCGCGAGCTTCGTTCACCAGGACGACTGCGTCAGCGGGGGACCGCCGCCGAGACCGCTGCACCAGCCGCTCGATCGCGGCGCGAGCATCCGAACCTCCGAGAGCGGCTTTGTCCCCGGTGAGCCCAGCGCGCACGAGCATGCGAGCCAGCTTAACGTCCACCTGTCGCTACAACCGGTCGAGCCCAAGGAGGATGACCGTTGAACGACTACCACATCAACGTCTTCTACAGCGAGGACGACGGCGGATACATCGCTGATATACCGGATCTTGAAGCCTGCTCGGCGTTCGGCGAAACTCCCGAGCAGGCAGTTGCTGAGGTGCTGCGCGCCAAAGAAGCCTGGCTGGCCGTGGCGGCAGAAGCCCACCATAACATCCCCCAGCCGCGCTATCGACCAGCCATCTACGTTTGCTGAAGTGTTGTCCTGTGGACAACCCGTGAGTGGCAATCGTCGCTATAGCCACCATCGCCACTCACGGGGCTACGCCCAAAGCTGACCGTCTAAGCGGGCGGAGGCTTCCTCCAGGTCGCCGGAGTAAGCGCCGGTAGACAGGTACTTCCACCCCGCGTCGCAGACCACCAGCACGATGTCGGCGGCCTCGCCGACACCGACGGCCTTTTCCGCGACAGCCAGGGCGGCGTGCAGGATCCCACCGGTGGAGATGCCGGCGAAAATGCCCTCGGTGGCCAGCAGTTGGCGGGTGCGGCGCAGGGCGTCGAAGGAGCCGACGGAGAACCGGCCGGTGAGCACCGACGGGTCGTAGAGCTCGGGCACGAAGCCCTCGTCGAGGTTGCGCAGCCCGTATACCAGCTCGCCGTAGCGTGGTTCGGCGGCGATGATCTGCACGTCGGGCTTGTGCTCGCGTAGGTAGCGCCCGACGCCGACCAGCGTGCCGGTGGTGCCAAGGCCGGCGACGAAATGCGTCACCGTGGGCAGGTCGCGCAGGATCTCCGGGCCGGTGGTGCGGTAGTGCGCACCGGCGTTGGCTGGGTTGCCGTACTGGTAGAGCATGATCCAGTCCGGGTGGGCGACGGCCAGCTCCTTGGCCCGCGCCACGGCCTGGTTGGAGCCACCAGGGGCCGGTGAATAGATGATCTCCGCGCCGTATGCCTCGATCAGCTGCCGCCGCTCGATCGAGGTGTTCTCGGGCATCACGCAGACCAGCCGGTAGCCCTTGAGCTTCGCCGCCATGGCCAGCGAGATGCCGGTGTTGCCCGAGGTGGGCTCCAGGATGGTGCAGCCAGGCGTCAGCCGCCCTGAGCGCTCGGCCTCCTCGATCATCGCCAGCGCCGGGCGGTCCTTCACCGAGCCGGTGGGGTTGCGGTCCTCCAGCTTGGCCCACAGGCGCACGTCGGACGAGGGTGAGAGGTTGGGCAGTCCCACCAGCGGGGTATCACCCAACGCGTCGAGCAACGAGTCGTAGCGGGCCATCGGACGCTCGCCGCGTCAGCCGCCTGCTACGGCAGGCAGGATGGTGACGTTGTCGCCGTCCTTCACCGCAGCCTCGAGGCCACCGGTGAAGCGCACATCCTCGTCGTTGACGTAGACGTTGACGAAACGGTGCAGGGATCCCTCCTTGACCAGCCGGGATTTGATCCCTCCGTACTGGCTCTCCAGGTCTTCGATCACCTCAGCGAGGTTGGAGCCCGACGCCTGCACGGATTTCTCGTTCCCAGTGTGGGGGCGCAGGATGGTAGGGATGGAGACGGTGACGGCCATTGTCGGATCCTCCTACGGGGGCGGGCGGCTCACCAGGGGTAGACGCGGCAGCGCCCCCAGTCGTTCCCGAAGGCGGCACGCGGGTCAGCGTACGTCGGGGACGTCGTCAGCGCCGGTGTGGGAGAACATGTACGACTCGACGACCTCGACCGGCTCCTCGCTGACCTCGCCATCGACGATGCGGTAGGAGCGCAGCTCGTGGACGTCGGGATCACGGGTGGAGATCAGCACGTAATGGGCGCCCGGCTCGGCGGCGTAGGAAATGTCAGTACGTGACGGATAAGCCTCGGTGGCGGTGTGCGAGTGGTAGATCACCACTGGCTCCTCGTCCGCTGCATCCATCGCGCGCCACACGGCGAGCTGCTCGCCGGAGTCAAAGCGGTAGAACGTCGGGGAACGCTCGGCGTTGACCATCTCGACGAACCGCTCCGGGCGGTCGGCGCCCACCGGACCGGGGAGCACGCCACATGCCTCGTCCGGGTGATCCCGTCGGGCGTGCGCCACCATCGCGTCGACCAGGTCTCGGCGAATCGTGAGCACGAGCCCATCCTACGTGCCGCGTCCCAGCTCACCCGGAGACGGCTTGGATCAGGGACTCCTGCACCCAGGTCAGCCAGTGGTACACGCCCAGGTGCGCCGCGCGGGGATCGTCAGACGGCAGCTCGTCGGGCATGTCCTCGGTGACATCGAGCAAGGTGCCCAGCGCCAGGCGAAGGTCATTGAGCGCACAGAGCCAGGCATGCGCCTGTTCGTCGGACAGCCGCACCCGGCCGCCGCGCGCCGGGCAGGTCGCCAGCACGACGCCTGCCACCCCGTCCTTCGCGGCCAACAGCTGAGGTTCGTGCAGCGACCGCAAACCACCGGACAGCGTGTCATCCTCGCGATGGAAGTCGGGCAACAGCCGGGCCAGCACCCGGTCCTCAGGGGCCGTGGTGGGGCCTGTGGTGATTCCGGTGATGGCGGCCAACTCGTCCTGCGGCGTCGCGGCGACCCGGGCATCGAGCATCTCACGGACCTGTCCGACCAGCCCGCGCAGCAGACCGGCCTCCTGCTCGGACAGCTCGGCGGATACCACCGCGCCGCGCCGCCGCCAGCCGTTCACCTATCCTGCTGCATAGTCGCCCAGAGCCCGGCGCCGTGCAGCTTCGCGACGTCGGTCTCTACCTTGTCTCTCGTACCCCTGGTCACCACCGCCCGGCCCTTGTGGTGGACGTCGAGCATCAGCTTCGTCGCCTCGTCCCGGCTGTAGCCGAAGAGCTTCTGGAACACGTAGGTGACGTAGGACATCAGATTCACCGGATCGTTCCAGACAAGCGTCAGCCACGGCCGGTCCTCGGCCCCGACATCCTGCACTGCGGGGTCGACCTGGGTCTGCTCCAGTTCGACAGGTGTCATGGTCCTATGTTCCCACCAAGTCCGGTGGTCCGGATCCACCCCTACACCCGAGAGCATCACCACCATGAACAAAGGTCCGAGTGAGCTGGAGCTCACCGTCGGCCAGCTGGCCCAGCGCAGCGGAACGACCGTCTCAGCACTGCATTTCTACGAGCGACAGAACCTCATCACCAGCTGGCGCACCTCGGGCAACCAGCGCCGTTACCACCGTGACACCCTGCGCCGGGTGGCCTTGATCCGCATCGCCCAGCGGGTCGGCATCTCGCTCGCCGACATCCGCGAGGCGCTCGCCGCGCTGCCGGACAACCGCGTGCCGAACCGGCGGGACTGGCAGCGGATGTCCCAGCGCTGGCGGGACGACCTGAATGAACGGATCCGCCTACTGGAGCAGCTGCGCGACGACTTCACCGACTGTGTCGGCTGTGGCTGCATGTCCATCGACCGGTGCGCGCTGGCCAATCCCTTCGACGAGCTCGGTGCGCACGGCGCAGGGCCGCGACGGCTCCTGGAAGGCAAGTCGCCGCTGCGCACGGTGGACGGGGTCGAACGCTCCGGTCAGACATCGAGTTGAGCCAGGTCTTCGGCATCAAGCTTGATGTCAATAGCGGCAACGTTTTCTTCGAGATGACGTAAGCGGGTGGTGCCAGGTATGGGCGAAACCGGAATGTCCCAGACTTCAGCTCGTTGCTGTACCCAAGCCAACGCGATCTGACCGGGCTGCGCACCATGGCGCCGCGCCACATCCCCGAGCAGATCAGGCAACTTGACATAGTGGGGGGCGATGTCGGCAAGCCGCGACCTCGCAGCGTCCACATTGCCGCTGAGCAGGCCGGCTCCCTGCGGACAGTAAGGCACCACACCTACACCGAGCGCCACGCACACCGGCACCATCGCCTCGAAACAGCGGCTGCACAGCGACCACTCGGATTGCACCGCTGTGATCGGATGTACCACGTGAGCGGCGCGCAATTCGTCGCCGGTCGGGTCTGACAACCCGATATGGCGCACCTTGCCCGCAGCAACCAACTCCGCCATAGCGCCGACAGTCTCCTCGATCGGGACCCTGACGTCGCGGTGATGCAGGTAATAGAGGTCGATGACGTCGGTGCCGAGACGGCTCAGGCTGGCATGGCAGGCGGCCCGTACATACGCGGCATCGTTACGATACGATAGAGTGTTGTCGGGAGCACGTATGACACCAAATTTCGTGCACAGGATGACCTCGTCTCGACGGCGCCGTACCGCCCGGCCAACGAGTTCCTCGTTGCGACCGTTGCCATACATATCGGCGGTGTCGAGCATGGTCACACCGAGATCCAGCGCCCGATTGATCACGGCGAAGGACTCCGACTCACGGGCGGGCTCGCGGGACCCGATCATCCGCATGCACCCCAGACCCTGCACCGGCACGATCAATCCCGAGGCACCCATCGACGTCGTACGCATACCCGCCCTCCACGTAGGTAGAAATCGTTACTGATGTCGTCGCAGAGCTATCGGCCAACCGATGGGCGGTTGGCGAGCCGCATCGCCAGCAGGGGGATCACCACGGCCGCGGCCAGGAGGTGCGCCAGCTCCAAAACGACCTTAGTAGAGGTGGCGGTGTCCGCCGCGAGCACTGGAGGGATCAGCGACAGCACAGTAAGCACAACGGTCGTAACGACGAAGATCAGTGCGGGCCGCTTGGTCACCCGGTCGAGAATGACCGCCAAGATCGTGCCCGCAGTTGCCGCCAGCAACGTAGACAACGCAAAGGCACCGAGCGGGATGGGTGTGGCCGGGCCGACACCCGGTGCGCCGGCGTCCATGGGGATCCCGACTCCCCTCGCGCCGAGTGCGAACGCCTCGGCCACGATCGCACCGGCGACGGTGACCAGCACACCAACCAGCCACACAGGGCGCGTCATGAGAAAGGACCCGGGCGAAGAAGCTGTCACGTTGTACGTCGTACTCATGGCATTGTCTCCTCTGGACTAGCTCTGTTGTGGACTAGCTCTGTTGTGGACTAGCGCTGTTGTGGGACTAGCGCTGTTGTGGGACTAGCTCTGTGGTGTGATGGCACCAATCGTGGGGTCCGGATGCCCGGTGCGGGAGACCGGGCTGATGCTGGCCCTGACAGGGCCACCCAGAACGGGACCGACCCACGCCACGTAGCCATCGGCGGGGGCGCAGCAGGACGGCGTCTACCGCGGGGGGCTGCCCGTGACCCACACCAGGCGGAATGACAGTCGCCGGAACCGCCAACCGTGGGCCGTGCGCCGGGCTTCTCCTTCGACGTACGTGCCCGTGGTGAAAAGCGGCGCCCGGTCCGTGCCCGGCGGTGCCGCAGCTGGCCGGTGCACGTGCGTCGAGATCAGGTTCGCCCGCACTGTGGCCCGGTCGCCGTCGACATCGATGACGGCGCCCGAGTTGAGGTGCTGGGTTCGTTCGAACTTCGCAAGGGCCGCACGATGGTAGGTGGCAAGGCCGTCAACTCCCTCGTGGTGGCTGACCGGGAACTCGACGCGTGCGTCGGCAGTGAAGATCGACCGTGACCACGCGTCGTCGATCCGGTTCTCGTCGAGGCTGAGCAGGTAGCGGTCCAGGAGGGCGCCGACCTCGGCGCGCGGGGCGAGGACGTCCAGCTGCGTCAGCGGCGCCGCTACCTCGGAGTCGAGCGAAGGCATGTGTTACTCCCGCGGGACGGGGGGACAAATTCGGTTCAGGAAGACGACCCTGAGTAAGCCAGAGTTGCATTTGCTACCAGTTCAAGTCAAGCCGACGACAAGGATTTGCAGTTCCCCTGACGTGACTTTGCGGAAATTTTTTCCACTTGACATAGCCATGACGTAGGCTGTCGGAATTTTATAATGGGCAGTTATTGACTTTAGCCCCCAGGCTGGCAACACTGGCCACAGTTGGCGACGAAAGAGGCGTAGATGTTTACATCGGATACCGAAGTAATTGTCGTAGGTGCTGGCCCGGTGGGGCTGATGCTCGCAGGTGAATTACGCCTATGTGGCGTGGCAACGGTCGTCATAGAACGGCTGGCCGAGCCCACGGGCCAGTCGCGGGGCCTGGGATTCACGGCGCGAGCGATGGAAGCGTTCGACCAGCGCGGGTTGCTGCCCATGTTCGGGGATCTGGAGACAAGCACCGCCGGGCATTTCGGGGGCCTGGCTCTTGACTACGGTGTGCTTGAGGGGTGCCACTTCGGGGCGAGGGGCGTGCCGCAGTCGGTGACGGAGGCAGTGCTGACGAAGTGGGCCGACGGCCTGGGTGCCGACATCCGACGGGACCATGAGCTGGTCGGGCTGGTCGCCACCGCCGACGGTGTCGAGATCGAGGTGGCCACGCCCAGCGGCCTCGAGCGGCTGCGGGCCACCTACCTGGTGGGTTGCGACGGCGGCCACAGCACCGTCCGCAAGCTGGCGAAGTTCGACTTTCCCGGTACCGAGGCGACCCGTGAAATGTTCCTGGCCGACGTGGCCGACTGCGAGCTCCGACCCCGCTTCACCGGCGAGCGGGTGCCGGGGGGCATGGTCATGGCCGCGCCGTTGGGGGCAGGCATCGATCGGATCATCGTGTGCGAGCTGGGCACGCGCCCGCGGCAGCGCCCGGAGGGGCCGAGCTTCGCGGAGGTGGCCGACGCCTGGGCACGCCTGACCGGTGAGGATATCCACGGGGGGCGCCCGCTCTGGGTGAGCGCCTTCGGCGATGCCACCCGCCAGGCCACCGAGTACCGCCGCGGGCGGGTTCTGCTCGCCGGCGATGCCGCGCACGTCCACCTTCCGGCTGGTGGACAAGGGCTGAGCGTGGGTGTCCAGGACGCCGTGAACCTCGGCTGGAAGCTCGCCGCCGAGGTCCGGGGCCACGCCCCGCCCGGACTGCTCGACAGCTATCACAGCGAGCGTCACCCGGTGGGGGCCAGGGTGCTGACCAACACGCAGGCCCAGGGCATCCTTTACCTCAGCGGCGACGACATGGCGCCGCTCCGGGAAATTTTGGCCGACTTGATCGAACACGAGGACGCCGCCCGGCACCTGGCCGGGATGGTCAGCGGCCTGGATATTTGCTATGACGTCGGCCCAGGTGACCATCCTCTCCTGGGTAGGCGCATCCCCAACCAGGAGCTGGTCGGCGAGTCCCGCAAATTCTCCATCTACCAGCTCCTGCACCAAGCCCGCGGTGTGGTGCTGGACCTGGCCGATGATGCCGAGCTGCGCCGGGTGGCCACCGGGTGGGCCGACCGGGTCGACGTGGTGACCGCCACCCCCCATGCGGTCGGTACAGGAACGCCGCTGGAGGCGGTAGACGCCGTCCTGCTGCGCCCCGATGGCTACGTGGCGTGGGTCGCTCCCAGCGCCGAGGAGCTGCCGGATGCCCTTGCCTGCTGGTTCGGTAAGCCTTCGGCAGGGAGTTGAGTGACCCCGCCAGGGCCAGCCTCCACCCGGTCTCCCTCACCGGACATCCAGACCCCACGATCGATGCCATGACGACCACCTCGCTTCGACCCAAATGGCAGACAGGAGCACATACGATGTCCAGTCAAATTCTCAACCTCGCCGTGATACTCGGTAGCGTCCGGCAGGGGCGTTTCGGCCCGGTGGTTGCGCAGTGGTTCGCCGCTGAGGCACAACAACACGGCCAGTTCAACGTGGACCTCATCGATTTGGCGGAAACACCCCTCCCGCTCGCGCTTCCGCCCGAGCCGCCGGCGATCGCGACTACGGACGCACGACCGGCCGAGATGGCAGCTCTCACCGAGAAACTGGAAACGGCGGACGTATTCGTCGTGGTGACACCGGAGTACAACCACAGCTTTCCCGCGTCGGTCAAGAGCCTCATCGACTGGCATTTCACCGAATGGCGGGCCAAGCCGATTGGCTTCGTGTCCTACGGCGGATTGGGTGGCGGCCTCCGAGCAATCGAACAGTTGCGGCTGGTGTTCGCCGAGATGCACGCGGTCACCGTACGTGATACCGTCAGCTTCGCCAATTATTGGGAGCTTTTCGATGCCGACGGCCAGCTTATGGACGCCGACGGTCCTAACAGTGCAGCCAAAGCTCTGCTGGATCAGCTCGCGTGGTGGGGTGGTGTGCTCCACGATGCAAAGCTGAACAACCCCTACAAGCCCGAGACCAGCTAGGTCACATCAGCTGGATGCCGGTTCCGGTTGGCCGCCGGAGCCGGCATCCGGCCGCACCCGTCGTAGCAGGACCGCAGCCGCGAAGGCGACGCCCGCCAGTGCTACCGCGCTTACCGCAGCGGCCACCTGCAACCCGTCGGTGAATGCCTGCCCAGCGGTGACGAGCAGCCCCGCGGGCAGCTGCTCGGCCGCGCCCGTGGCGCCGCCGAGGGTGTCCCGCGCCGCCTCGGCGGCGTGGGGTGGGACACCCACCGCTGGTATCGCGTTGGCCATCTGGCTGCGGTAGACGGCGGCTGCGACGCTGCCGAGGACCGCGATGCCGAGTGCGATGCCGAACTCCTGGGTGGTTTCCGAGATCGCCGAGGCTGCTCCAGACCGCTGCGGAGGGGCGGCGCCGACGACGATGTCGACGCCCAAAGCCAATACCGGCATCAGGCCGGCAAAGACGAGCACCAGCCCGATGACGACGACCGCGAGCCCGGAGGCGCCAGTGATCTGGCTCACCACCGCAAAACCGACTGCCGCCAGCACCATGCCTGCGGCGATCACGAACCCCTCCCGAAACCGGCGCACGATCATCGGAGCAAGCGTCATTGTCACGATTCCCGCGCCGAGCGGGGGCAGCATCCACAAACCCGCTTCCAACGGCGAGAGCCCCACCACGAGCTGAAAGTATTGCGCAGTGAGGTAACCCACCCCGCCCAAGGCGAGCGCGCTGAGAGTGAGTGCGCACAACGAGATACTGAACGTGCGCTCCCCGAACAGCCCCAGGTCAATCAATGGGGTGGCGAGCTTGCGCTGTCTGCGAACGAAAACGACGCCGACAACGAGTCCGGCGACGATCGCCAAGACGGGCAGCACCGCGAGGCCGTTTTCAGCGACCTGCTTGAGCCCGTAGATCACACCAAGCACTGCGGTCAGCGCCATGGCCGCGCTCGGCAGGTCCAGCCGGCCCGCCTGGCGGTCGCGGTACTCGGGCAGCAACACCGGCCCCACTGCGAGCAGTAACACCATCACGGGCACGCCGATCAGGAACGCCGAGCCCCACCAGAAGAATTCAAGCAGCGCCCCACCGATCAGCGGACCGACCGCAGCCCCGCCCAGGAAACTCATGAACCATATCGAGATCGCCACCGTGCGCTGCTGCGGATCATGAAACATATTGCGGATCAGCGCAAGGGTCGACGGTGCCAGGGTCGCCCCGGCGACACCGAGCAGCGCACGAGCGGCGATCAGCATCTCGGCGCTGGTCGAGAATGCCGCGAGCACCGAAGCGATGCCGAATGCGGCGGCACCGATCAGCAACAGCCGCCGACGTCCGATTCGATCGCCCAGGGTGCCCATCGTGATCAGGAACCCAGCGATCATGAATCCGTAGATGTCGACGATCCACAGCAGCTGCGAGCTACTCGGCCTGAGATCGGCACTGAGCTGGGGAACCGCCAGATGCAGCACGGTCAGGTCCATCGAGACGAGCACGGCGGGTAAGGCGAGCATCCCCAGGCCGATCCATTCGCGGTGCCCGGCACGCGGCTCGGAGATTACGTCAGACTTTGTCATGTCTGCCTCCTTCGACCTCGGCCTCTTCGACCTCGGCCTACACCGATCGTGGGGTTTCAGATGTCTTTCGAGGGAGACCGGGAGAAAGCTGGCCCTGACGGGGTCACCATGAACCGGACCACGGGATGGCACACTGTGGGGGTGATGGAAGGGGAGCTGGGTTCGTTCCTGCGCAGCCGCCGGGAGGCCGTGCGGCCCGCCGATGTCGGTCTGCCTGAGGGCCCCCGCCGGCGGACGCCCGGCCTGCGACGCGCCGAGCTGGCCACCTTGGCGGGGGTCAGCGTCGAGTACATAACCAGGCTGGAGCAGGGTCGGGACACTCACCCGTCGACCCAGGTGCTGGCGGCGCTGGCCGAAGCGCTGCGACTCAGCGACGACGATCTCGAGCACCTGTGGCAGCTGGCGGTCGTCAGCAATGGTACCGAGCTGTGCCCTCAGGCGAGGGCGACCGCCCGGACCGTTCGCCCCGCCGTGCACGCCATCCTCGAGCAGCTCGAGCCGGCCCCGTGCTTCGTCGTCAACCACCTGGCTGATCTCCTGGCATGGACCGACGGCTACGACCGGTTGGCACGCCCGCTCGGCATCCTCGACGGCGACGAGCCCAACCTCCTGTGGTTCACGTTCGCCGACGAGCGTGCCCGCGCCGTTTACCCCGACTGGGACAACGTTGCCAACGAGCAGGTGGCCAACCTGCATGAGCTGCGTTGGGGCGACGCCGCCGTCGACACCTTCGCCGCTCGGCTCTCGCGGACCGCAGGCGCCGAGTTCACCGATCGCTGGGAGCGCCGTCCGCTGGGTGGAAAGCGCACCGGGGTCAGGGGGCTCTCCCACCCGGATGTGGGTGGTCTGCGGCTGGCGTTCGAGACCCTTGAGCTCCCCGATCCCGACCAGCGGCTGGTGGTCTACTTACCTGCCGACGCGGCATCGTCGGCGAGGCTCGATCGGCTCACTGGTCGCAAGCCCGGCGCCCTGCGATCCGTGGGAGCTAGCTAGGGACAAGCTCGAGTTGGGTCATGATGCCCAACTCGTCGGTGAGGCCCCACCGCTCGACGACCTTGCCTTCACGGAATCGGAAGATCTCCACGCCGCGGACCGTGAAGCCCCGACCGGTGGGGGCGATGCCGTTGAGGTCTCCCCGATGCGTGCCGGACACGGTGAAGGCCAGCGACAGATGTTCGTCATCGGCCACCAGGTGCGCCGGCTCGAGGTGCATATCGGGAAACGCCCTGGTCAGTGACCGAAAGAAGACACGGAAGCCTGCTCTGCCCGCGCCCTGGCCCGGAGCCGGATCATGGTCGATGGCGTCTTCGGCGAACAACATGTTCACCCCGGCATCGATCTCACCCGAATTGATGAGCTGCACCGCATTTTCCAGGACAGCTATATTTCTTTCACGCGACATGAGCCGATACCCTCCCTGGTACTTGATTTGACATTCTCGACGACGCCAGCGGTACCCTACGCATAGGTCAACGTCGTTCTGGCCTCGTCTGTCTACCACTTTTCACAGATCGAGTGTGGACTACATGATACGAGTTCGAGTTCCTAGATGTCACCAGAGGTCGCGCCAGGGCTCGCAATTTCTGGACATCAGCCGGTCGTTCACTTTCCGGTAGATTGTGGAATGTGTCGTATGATTTCTTGTCATCCCATTGTGCGTAAAGGATGACGAACGTTCCGTCAATTCCACGAAGAATGCTGTGGGAGCGATAACCCGGAACGGTCGTCACCCACTCATCCGGTTGCGCCAGCGTCTCGACCAGTTCCTTTTGGTTCTCCGGTGCCACCCCCATAACGATGATAATCGTGTAGTCGTCACGGTTCGGTGAGATCTCGATGGAGTCCAACGAGGGATGGTGTTGAGTGAAGATCACCTCAGTCTTGAGCAGTTTGATGGAGGTCGAGATTCTTTTGAAAAGCGGCACTGTATCGTTCTTGAACTCTTCCCTGGCGTACCTTGCCTCCAGGTCTCCCATACTGCGCCACTGAATGTAATTCGCCGTGCCCAGCTTGTCCTGACCACTGTGCAGAGTGGACGATATCCAACCGGGATACGCCCCGTTGTCGATAATGTACTCCATGGCATCGAGCAAGCGATCTTGCCCGTCTGGTGTATCGGTTTCAAACATGTTAAACACGGTCAGATAGCCGTCGTCAGCTGAGATGAACGCCATGATACCTCCTTTTTTCCAGACCCGCCCGGCAGTTGGAGCTACGCGCGGACGGCTTCGACGACGCTGCAGAGTCCTCCCGGGACGATTCTCGACAACTCAAGCCCAACCCGCCGGAACAGCTCACCGAACTCTGCCCCGGTGCGCTGACGACCACCACTGATTATCAGCATATTCAGGTCCATCAGCTTGATGAGGGGCGCCGGCTCGGCCTTGTCCGGGAGTACGGCTTCGACCAGGAGCACGCGACCGTCGGCGGCCATCGCGGCTCGGCAGTTCGCCAGAATCTGTGTGGAATGCTCGTCGTCCCAGTCGTGGATGATGTTCGAGAGCAAGTAGGCATCACCTCCAGTCGGTACGGATTCGAAGAAATCGCCGCTGAGGAGTTGGCAACGAGCACTGACGCCAGCTTCCTTGAGTGGTCCGCCCGCACCGGCGATGACGTCGGGCTGGTCGTAGAGCACCCCACGAGTTTGCGGGCTGGCCGCCAGCACTGCGGCAAGCAAAGCGCCATGCCCGCCACCTACGTCCACGACCTCGCCGAAAGAGCTGAAGTCGTAGGCATCCACGATAGGCGCGATCACCTGGTAGGAGGCCTCTGTCATGGCGTTGTCGAACACCTCCCCGACGTCGGGGTGATCACTCATGTAGTCCCAGACTGGCTGGCCATGAACGCCCACGAATACCGGCTCCCCGGTCCGGACGGACGTCACCAGATCGGACCAGGTGTAGCGGTCGGCCGGTAGACCGACCCACCTGGCGAAGTTTCGCATCGAGCTCGGCGACTCGCTGCTGAGAGCTTCCCCGAGCTCTGTTAGTGCAAAAACCTGCCCGTCGAGCTCGTGGAAAAGCTCGAAGTCGGCGCAGGCGCGCAGCAGCCGATACAGAGTTGGGGCATGAGCGTCCACGGCGTGGGCGATCTCGTCCACGGATCGCGGTCCGAATACCAACTCGTCTGCGACACCGAGAGCAGCCACGGCGCTTACGGCCGCAGACATCCAGCTAGCGGTAGCGAGCTGCAATATTCGCTCGGGGGGTGAAATCTCGGAATTCTCGGACTGCATGACGGTCACAACCTCCTCGTTTGGTCTATTTATCGGTTGGGGCAATACGCATCGATCAAGCTCGCATCACTTCGGGTTACACCTGGGCGGTTGCCGCCCGACCTTTGAGCAGTCTGCTCAGTCGCGGCAGTTTGGTTCCCAGGACGGATCCGAACGCATACCGGTAGACCATCAGCGGAGTGATTCCCCTGGTGCCCGCCGCAAGCCGAACAGCCAGTTCGGTCAGATCGGCCGGGTCGGCCGCCACGCGATGCCTTATCGCCAGCAGGGGCAAGTATATGTGGCAGCGTCGATAGACCAGGTCCGACAGCGCCAACGCGAGCAGAGTACCCAGCTTGGAACCATGTGGAAACGGGAAATACCGTTTGTTCATAGTCAGCCGCAGGTGAGCCGAGGAACCCACGACATCACCAAAAACCTTTGATGTGCGGAAGGTGGCTTTGCACAATGCCGCCAGCTCAGTATAGGCATCCTGTTGCCGCGCACGAGCATCCGGGTCATCGGCTGACTCCAAAGCATGCAGTGAAACGTGCGCGCCGAGATTGTTGCAGAACTCGGTGCGTAAACGAGCTACATGGTCCGGCGCCGCCGCCTTAGCTCGGGTGTATACGGCCTCGGACACCACCACTGCCCCGGCCGGCATCGTCATATCACTCAGGGTCTTGCCGAGCGTGACGATGTCCGCTCGACCCATGACGTTCTGGTGTGCGAGGTAGTGCTCACCACTGCGCCATCCTCCGGTGAGCACCTCATCCACGCCGACGAGGTAGCCGTACTCGGCGCGGTTGCGATCGATGGTCTGCACCAGGTCGTCCGGTAACCGGCGGCAGACTGCTCCCTGCACCAGTTCGAACCACACCAGTGCCACGTCACCGCCGCGCAGCAGGGTGGTCAGCTGCTCCACCGCGTCCGGGGCGAACGGGTCGAGATACGCCAGCTTGGCGTAATACGGCCGGAACGCGTCCTTGTCGGACGCGGTCTTCTGCGGACCGTGCTTGCTCAAGTTGAGCGAAAACAGCGTCTTGCCACCGTAGTTGCCCTTGAACGTGACGACCGTACCGCGCCGTGGGGTGGCCAGTGCCGCGAGCGTCACCGCCATGTGGTTGGCCAGCGCCCCGCTCACTGCGGGAAACGCGTGCTCCAGCCCGGTCAGCCCGGTCAGCTTCTGCTCCAGGTCGGCGAAGTAGTCGTGGCCTGGGTCGTGCTGCTGTAGTACCTCGGGGACCAGGTCGGGTGGATTGTGTCCGCGCAGATTGCTGCCGAAACCACCGGCGCAATCGATGACGTCCCATCCCTCGGCGTTGGTTATTCTACCGCCCGCAGCCCGCTTGACGTCGATGTTCAAATTGAACACCTTGGCCAGTCCGGCGATATTTGGATTGATGTGTCTTCCCCAGTAGTCAATCATCGTGGTCGGGTCTGTGTCGATGGTGCGCAGCACCTCGTGCTGCCGGTCGGTGATATAACCGTGCTTGTCCAGTGCATCGAGCACCAGCGAGGAGCACAGCACATTCCCACCGAAGGTCGAGGTATGGGCGAAGCAGTCAACATTGTTGCGCCACACCTGGTGTGCTGCGGGCGACATGGTGAGTGCACCGAAAGGGACCTGCCGGTCGGCCAGGCCCTCTCCGAATATCATCACGTCGGCACCGAGGGGACTTTCGAACAGCTCCGGCGTGGTTAACTCCAGTTCGGTACAGCACAACCCGACCTGGCCGCCACCTAGCTGGCAGGCATTCGCCAGCTCGGTGAATTTCTGGTTCTGCAGGTCAGTATGCTCTTCCCGAACGATGATCACGGCTACCCAGTGCCCACCACCGAACGTGTGCAAGGCATCTTCGACCGAGGACACACTGACGACGTGTGGGATCAACGCTTCTGCACTGCCCAGTCTTACCGGGTCCAAGAACTCGTGGTAGCGACCCAACTCATCGACCAGCAGCACCCAGCCGCCCTCGTCCCGGCCCGCCCGAACGGCGCTGTGCCTAGCTAATTTGATCGCAGCGGACAACGCTTCCAACCCGGAGCTGAGGAGGTAGGAGACCCGAGGTCCGGCTTGACCGACGTCGACCAGCTCGTTCAACACATAACCAAGTTTGGCCGCGGCCGCATTCACGTAGTTGCTCGCCATCAGGAAGTTGCAGCGCTGCTCCTGATTGTGCTCGGCGATCAGCTCCAGTGTTCGCGCTGTAGCGGGTCGAAATACTGACTGCACTATGCTCTTCATCAGACTTCAGTTCTCCATTTTCAGTGCGGCTACGGGACATATATGAACAGAGCTCACTGCCAAGTCTCGCTGCTCCTTCGGTATGTCCTGGCCGTCGAAAAGCAGAATGAGATCGCCTTGATCGTCGAACTGAAACAACTCAGGAGCAACATGCTCGCACAAACCGTGCCCTTCGCACCGATCACGATCGACGGATATCTTCATGATGATCAAGCCCTTATCGAATCGGAAGTTATACTTTTTTAGGCTCGCAGAGTGGCGGGGAGGCTGGCGATCCCGCGGATGGTGTTGTGGAGTCTCCACTTCGGCTCATCGACGTCAATTCGATGCACCCGGGCCGCCAACGAGGTGAGCAGTGCGTGACCTTCCAGCCGGGCGAGTCCCTGCCCCACACAACCATGAATCCCATGACCGAAACCGACATGGCTGCTCGCATTACTGCGCGTGACGTCGAAGTCGTCGGGCGATTGCCAGTGCCGTTCATCCCGATTGGCGGAAGAATAAAGTAGAAGAACGCGTGATCCAGCGGGGATCGTCAGGCCGTCCAGTTCGTAGTCTCGCGTCAGCAACCGGCAGAAACCGCGCGCCGGGGACTCATATCGGATGATCTCGTTGAAAGCGTTAGGAATGAGTGACGGATCCTGACGGATCTTCTGCCACTGGTCAGGATGCGTACCCAATAACCAGATCGTGCTGGCCAAGGCGCTGACGGTCGTGTCAAGAGACGGGACGAGGAAGTCGCCGAGCAGGGTGGGCAACCGCTCAGCACCGATCTCGCCGGACTCGACCGCGGCGACCAAGTTGGCTCCCCAGCTGCCGTCGCGGAGGTTGCGTGTGGAGGCCAGCTGGCTCAGAAACTCCCACAGGGAGCGCAGAACCGGCATGTCAGCTACTGTGCGGTCATTCATCGGGCCAAGGGCGTTGAATCCAGCGGACGCCCATTTCAGAAGATGGTCTCTTCCTTCTTCCGGCCAGCCAAGCAAGTCGGGGACCAGTGAGCTGGGGAAGGTTTGGGCAAAATCGGTCACCACATCGAATCTCCCACGACCGATGAGATCGTCGACAAGCCCGTCAGCCCGCTGCTGAACGTGATCTTGGTGTCGCCGGAGGGCTTTCGGCGTCAATTGGCGACCGAGGACTCGGCGGATCAGATCATGCTCGGGCGGATCACTTGCAATGGTACCTCCCGCCATCACCCGGTTGAGTTCATCGGTCAGTCCGACACCCGACCCAGAAGAAAAAGATTCATGATCGTGTAACGCCGCATACACCTCTTGATACCTGGGCACCACCCATACCTGGTACTGCTCCAGCCAGGTCGCAGGCCCGAGTTCTCGCAGCTCACGATAATTGCCGTATGGCGATAGAATAGACTCATCGGAGTACAGGTCGATATCAGAAGTAGGAATCGTGGTCGTCAACACAGTAAACCTTTCTGATTGATGTGACGACGCAGCCGCAGCCCGCGGTGCGAGTGCCTCGGCGAGGATGGCTCGCGCGGCGTTGACCTCAGGCCCGCCGAGCAGGAGCAGCGTCTGCGCCCGGACGTTGGTCAAAACCCGGGCGCCCACCGGGTGCCGCTCGGCGTGGTAGCTGTCCAGCAGCCCCTGCGGCGCCCACCCGAGCACCGTCGCAGCCAGTTTCCAACCGAGGTTGGCCGCGTCTTGCACACCCAGGTTGAGCGCCTGCCCACCGGCGGGCATCTGCAGGTGCGCCGCGTCTCCAGCAAGCAGCACGCGGCCGCGGCGGTAGGCGGTGACGTGCCTGCTGGCGTCGCCGAAGGCGTCCACCCACTCCGGCGTGCCACTGGCGATGTCCTCCCCGGTTACCCGGGCCCATGCCGTCACCACCTCGTCGAACGTGGGCGGGCAGTCGCGGTGCACCGCCGGGCGGCCGAACTCGTGCACCATGATCCGGGTGACACCATCCGGGCGCCGGGCCGCGATGGCCAGCCCGTGCTCGTGGCGTTCGAAACGCCGGTTCGGCACGTCAATGCCGGACACATCAGCCCGCAGCAATTCCCTGGCGGCGTCACTGCCAGGGAAATCGAAGCCGACCACACGTCGCACGGTGCTCTGCTCACCGTCGCAACCGACCACGAACGAGGCTCGCAGCTCGACCGGGCCGTGCGGACCCGCCAGCTCGGCCCGCACGTGGTCGTCCTGCTCGGCCAAGCCGTACAGCTCATGGCCGCGGCGCAGCTGCGCACCGAGCCCCACCGCCCATTCCTGCAGCATCGCCTCGGTGCGGAACTGCGGTACCTTCCACAATCCAGGGTGGTGGCTGGGTACCTCGCTGACGTCCAGCGGGATACCACCGAAGTGCCCGGTGCCGACCCGCTCGGTCGGGCCGAGCCGCTCCAGCAGTCCCCGCTGGTCGAACACCTCCATCGTCCGGGCGTTGAGCTGCGATGCCCGGGACTGTCCCGTCGGCTCGGTCAGCCGCTCCACCACGACGACATCGGCCCCGCCCAGTCGCAGCTCACCGGCCAGCAGCAGGCCGACCGGGCCCGCACCCACCACGATCACCTGGGTGTCCACCTCAATCTCCCTGTCCACTCGGTGGCTAGGTGGTTACGTGCCCACGTTCAGCCGCGCGCCTCGGCGTAATCCCGGGCGTGGCCGAGCGTGGCGAGGCTGTTGGCGCTCAGGGCGTTGCGCACGAAGGTGCGTGCCTCCTCGACACCGGCGTTTGCACCCAGCACCGAGGTGATGTTGGCCTCGTTGATGGCCACGGTGTGCCGGGAGATCGCGGTGACCCCGCCGCGGGTCTCCTCGAACGTCCACTGCCCGGTGTGCAGGGTCATCAGCGCCGGAACCTGGATCTGTTTGTAGACGATCCGGTCAGGCGGGAACGTCACGCGCACCGACTTGGTGGTGTGCACCGAACCGTCTTTGGTACGAGTGTCCATCTCCAGCAGCTGCAGACCAGGGCTGTCCTCCTGCAGCTTTACCCGGGCGACGTGCGGCAGCCGCTCGGACCAGCGCTGCGCTTCGTTGATGAAGTCGAAGACGTCCGTGGCCGAGCCGTTGATCCGCACCAAGTCGGCGAAGGTCAGCAGCAGCTTCGAGGAGCTGCCTGCCAGCTCGGCGTTCGTCTTGAGCGCGGCCAGCTCGGACTGGCTGTTGCGGTCCACCGCCTGGTCGATCCAGGCAAGCTTCGCCGGGTCGTCGTCCACCGCGCGGTAGTCGTGCTGCAGCCGGACGTGGCACTCGCCGTCGGAAATGGGTTCGATGATCCAGGTGCCGCCCATTCCGCCGACCGGCGGCGTCGAACGCTCCTGGCGGAACTCGATGCGCCGTAGGGTCGGGTCCAGCTCGCGGCGTGAGATCCACGTCTTCGCCGCACCGTTAGCCGTGGCCCAGATCTGGATCCGCTCCTGCGATCCGCTGCGCTCGAGGTACTCGACGTGCACGCTCGGCGGGAAGATCTGCGGCCAGTGCCCCACCTCGGCGATGAGCTGGTAAACCACGTCCGCAGGCGCCTGCACCTTGATCTCGTGCTCCACCTCGCGGTGTCTGGGCTGCGACATGCTCTCCTCCTTATTGTTTGTTGTCGTGGCTTGGGGCAGCTCAGTCGTGGCTTGGGGGCAGCTCAGAAGTTGCCGAGACCACCGCAGACGTTGATCGCCTGCGCAGTGACCGAGGCCGCCACATCGGAGACCAGGTAGCCGACCATCCCGGCGACCTCCTCCGGGGTGGAGTAGCGACCCAGCGGGATCTTGGCCCGGAAGCGCTCGAGGATGTCGTCCTCGGAGGTGTCCCAGGCGGCCGCGTAGCCCTGGCGCACGCGCTGCGCCATCGGGGTCTCGACGTAGCCGGGGCACACGGCGTTGACGGTGATGCCGGTCTTCGCCAGCTCGTTGCCGAGTGCCTTGGTGAAGCCGACGACGCCGTGCTTCGATGCGGAGTAGGGAGCGCCGAGCACGACGCCCTGCTTGCCTGCGGTCGAGGCGATGTTGACGATCCGGCCCCAGGACTTCTCCCGCATCCCGCCGGTGGTGAGCACGTCGCGGGTGGTCAGGAACACGCTGTTGAGGTTGGTGTTGATGACGTCGAACCAGAGGTCGTCGGCGATGTCGGCGGTGACGCCACCACCGCTGCGTCCGGCGTTGTTCACCAGGATGTCCACCGGGCCGTACTGCTCGACCCCGGCACAGACGAACGCGCGCACGTCCTGAGCCGAGCGCACGTCGCACGTGGTGCCCGCCACCTCGAGCCCCTCCTCCCGCAGTTCCTTCACGGTGAGGGCGACGTTGTCGGCGTTGCGGGCGCAGATGAAGACCCGATTGCCCTGGGCGGCCAGGCTCCGGGTGACGGCGAGACCGATCCCGCTGGTGGCTCCGGTGACGAGTGCGGTGCGCAGTTCGGGCATGGCTGTCCTCCTGAGAACGTCGTTGCTTGGTGTGTTCAGGCCGCGCCCGGCACATCGTCTGCTGTGGACGGTGTGCTCGCGCGCTCGTGCAGGACCTGGTCGACGATGGCTGTGCTGTACTCGCCGGCGCGAAACGACGGGTTGCGCAGCACCTCGCGCAGGAAGCCTGCGGTGGTGTGCACCCCGGGGCCGGACACCCGGAACTCCTCGAGCGCGCGGTCCATCCGGCGCAGTGCCTGCGCCCGGGTCGGTGCCCAGACCAGCAGTTTCGCCAGCAGCGAGTCGTAGGACGCGGGCATGCGGTAGCCGGGGTAGCCGTGGGTGTCGACCCGCACGAAAGGGCCACCCGAGGGCACGAACTCGGTCAGCACGCCAGGGGTGGGCGCGAAGTCGCGCTCGGGATCCTCGACGTTGATCCGGCACTCCACGGCCGCACCCCGCAGGACCACGTCCTGCTGGCGCAGCGAGAGCCGCTGCCCCGCGGCGACGGCGAGCTGCTCCTGAACCAGGTCGAGGCCGCAGACCAGCTCGGTTACCGGGTGCTCCACCTGGATCCGGCAGTTCACCTCCATGAAGGAGAACTCGCCGTCCGGGCCGAGCAGAAACTCGAAAGTGCCCGCGCCGACGTAGCCCGCCGCCCGCGCGCCGCGCACGGCGACCTCGCCCATCCGCTCGGCCAGCCCGGCGGGCAGCCGCGGCGCCGGGCTCTCCTCCACCAGCTTCTGGTAGCGGCGCTGCACCGAGCAGTCGCGCTCGCCGAGATGCACCGTGTTGCCTGCGCCGTCGGCCAGCACCTGGATCTCGATGTGACGGGCGGTCGCGAGGTAGCGCTCGACGTAGACCCGGGAGTCGCCGAAAAGCGCCTGCCCACAGGCCCGGGTCTGCTGGTAGGCGCCGGAGAACGCGGCGGGGTCTTCGACCACCCGCATGCCCCGGCCGCCGCCGCCCGCAGCGGCCTTGATGATGACCGGGTACCCGATCTCGTCGGCGACCCGCTGCGCGTCCTGCGTCGACCGCAGCGGCTCCAGGCTGCCGGGCAGGATCGGCAGCCCGGCGCCCGCCATGAGCTTGCGGGCGGCGGTCTTGTCACCGAGCTGGGCGATCACCTCCGGCGGCGGCCCGACGAACACGATGCCGTTGTTCCGGCAGATCTCGGCGAAGTCGGGATCCTCGGAGAGGAACCCGTAACCGGGGTGGACGGCCTCGGCCCCGGTGCGCAGCGCCGCCTCGACGATCGCGGGGATGTTGAGGTAACTGCGCTTTGCCGGCGCGGGCCCGATCTGCACGGCCTCGTCGGCGTAACCCACCACCGCGGAGTCGCGGTCCTCTGTGGAGTACACGGCGACGGTCCGGATGCCGAGCTCCCGGCAGGTGCGGGCGATCCGCAGCGCGATCTCGCCGCGATTGGCGATCAGTACCTTGCCGAACATGGCAACCCCCTCAGGTCGGGTCGACGGCGCCGAGGGCGAACAGCCGCTCGCCGTACTCGACCGGCTCGCCGTTCTCCTTGAGCACCTCGGCGATCCGCCCTGCCCGGTCGGCCTCGACCGGGATCAGCAGCTTCATCGCCTCGATGATCCCGACCTGCTGGCCGACGACGACGGTGTCGCCTGTGCTGACGAACGGCGCCGCGCCGGGCTCGGGAGCGCGGTAGAAGACACCCACGGTCTGCGCGGTCAGGTAGCCGCCGGAGGGCTCCGGGTCGGTCGCGGGGACGGCCACCGGCGCGGCGGGCGCGGCCTGCGTGCCCGCCGCATCCACCGCATGCGTCCCGGCCCACTCGATGTCCACCGACACCGCACCGGCCCGCATCCGCAGGTTTCGCGGCGGGCGCGGTGCGGTGGCCAGGAACCGTAGGGCGGTGTCACATACCCGGTCCAACAGCTCGCCGAATTCCCTGGCGGCTGGATCTGCCGCCTGACCACTACCGACACCGTTGGCGGCGGCGTTCGCGGCGTGCTCCACGTTGGTGGAGTGGTTCTGCGTCACAGGCCACCGCCGGTGACCTCGGCGGTGCCGAACGCGCGGAAGCGGTCCCGCCTGCGAGCCACCAGCTCCGCACCGTCCAGACCGGACAGCCTGCGCAGCGAAGCAGTCAGTGCCGCGCGCGCACGCTGCGCGGCCACCTGGTGATCGGCCTGGTTGCCACCCTCGGGCTCGGGTACGACCCCGTCGACGATGCCCAGGCGCAGCAGCTGCCTGGCGTCCAAGCGCAGCGCCGCAGCGGCCGTGGGCGCCTTGGCGGGGTCGTTCCACAGGATCGCCGCGCAGCCCTCCGGGCTGATCACCGAGTAGATGCCGCACGCGCAGATGAGGACCTCGTCGGCGACGGCGAGTGCAAGTGCACCGCCGCTGCCGCCCTCGCCGGTCACCAGCGTCAGCACCGGCACCGGGAGCGCGGCCATGAGCCGGATGTTCTCCGCGATGGCGACGGCCTGGCCTTGCTCCTCGGCTTCGATACCCGGGTACGCACCCGGGGTGTCGACGAAGGTGATGACGGGCAGCCCGAGCTTGGCGGCCATCCGCATGAGCCGGGCCGCCTTGCGGTACCCGTCCGGCGTCGGCATCCCGTAGTTACGGACGGTCAGCTCGGCGATGGTCTGGCCCTTCTGGTGGCCGATCACCATCACGCCCACGCCTTCGAGGTGCGCTGTGCCGCCGACCACGGCGGCACAGTCGCCGCCGAGCCGGTCGCCGTGCAGCTCCTCGAAGTCGTCGAACGCCCAGCTGAGGTAGTCCAGTGTGGTTGGCCGGTCGAGCTGGCGAGCCTGCTGCACGGCCTGCCACGGGTCGACGTCGGCGAGTCGTTCGGGGTCGCGCACCACGACGTCCGGCACGGGGCTGCCCACCGCGGGCTCGCTGCGCCGCCCGCCGCCCACCGACAGCAGCCGCGCCAGGGTGGCGCGGAGCGCGGACCGGGGGCGGATCGTGTCGATGAAACCGTGCTCCAGCAGGAACTCTGCGGTCTGGAACCCCTCGGGTAGCTGCTGGCAGATGGTCTGCTCGATCACCCGCGGGCCTGCGAACCCCAGCCGGGCGCCGGGCTCGCCGATGATAACGTCACAGAGGGTAGCGAACGAGGCAGCGACGCCACCGTAGGTCGGGTCGGTGATGAGCGAGATCGTAAGAATGCCAGCCTCGTCCAGCCTGCCCAGTGCCTGGCTGGTCTTGACCATCTGCATGAGCGCGATCGCGCCCTCCTGCATCCGCGCCCCGCCGGAGGCGGACACGATGAGCAGCGGGAGCCGCTGCGCCAAGGCGTGCTCGGCGGCCCGGGTGATGAGCTCGCCAGTGGCAGCGCCGAGGCTGCCACCCATGAACCGGAATTCCATGACGGCTGCGACGAGCGGGTTCCCTTCGATGGTGCCAGTGCCCACGACCACGCCCTCGGCTAGCCCGGTCGCCGTCCTGGCCCGGTCCAGCCGCTCCGGATAGGGCTTGGTGTCGGTGAAGCCGAGCGGGTCACCGCTGCGCACCGGCTGGTCCAGCAGCTCGGCTCGCCCACCGTCGAAGAGTTGCTCGATCCGTTGCTGCGCCCTCAGCCGGTGGTGGCTACCACAGTCCGGGCAGACCTGTAGGTTCCGGGCCAGGCGCTTGGTGTAGATCATGGCCTGGCAGCCGGGGCACACGATCCAGTCGGTGTCCCTGGTGACGCTTCGGCTCAGCGCCTTGGTCATGGTGACTGTCTCCCTTCGCTCACCAGATCCGCTTCCTCGGTCCAAGACGGCTGGACTCCGCCGCCGTTGACGACCTTGAGCAGGTCGCGAGGCGTGCGGGCGGAGATGGTGGCGTCGTCGTCGAGGGTGATGGCGTACTCGCGGGTGATCCGGGCGCTCGCCTCCAGCAGGGCCAATGAGTCGTATCCCAGATCGGCGAAGTCGGTGTCCAGGACCTCGCCTTCGAGGTCGACGTTCTCGGCTACCCCCGCGCCCTCCCGCAGGATCCGTTTGAGGTCCTCA
Source organism: Pseudonocardiales bacterium (assembly GCA_052390495.1). GTDB lineage: Bacteria > Actinomycetota > Actinomycetes > Mycobacteriales > Pseudonocardiaceae. The sequence goes on along the minus strand of JBQTGW010000180.1, from coordinate 22,614 downwards.
AGGGTGAGGTCGGTTCCAGCCATTGCGCACTCCTGTCGTTGTCTGGATGGTCGGTTCAGCGGGCCGGTGCGGACCGGGCGTCCCACGCCGCGTGCACCACGAGCGCGGAGTTGAAGCCGCACTCCCCGCGGGCGAGCACGAGCGCCGTGCGCACCGAGGCGGCGCGCGGGCTCCCGGTCACCAGGTCGAGCCGGTACTTCGGGGCGGGCACGACGTTGGTGGTGGGCGGGATCAGCCCGTCCCGGATGGACAACAGTGCGGTGACGACGTCGAGTGCGGCGGCACCGGAGTACAGCCGGCCGGTCATCGTCTTGGGTGCGGTGACCGGGACGCCGTGTGGCTCGAAGACACTCGCGATCGCGTCGGCCTCGATGCGGTCCAGCTCGGGCAGCGCCGCAGCGTCGGCGAAGACCACGTCCACGTCCGCCGCGGTACGGCCCGCGTCGGCCAGGGCGAGCTCGATCGCGCGTCGCAAGCCGGGCTCGCGCCCGCTGCGTGGCCGCGGGTCGAACGTGGCGCCGTAGCCCGCGATCTCCCCGTAGACCTGCCGGGCGCCGCGCTCCCGCGCCGCCTCGGCGTCCTCGATGATCAGCAGCGCGCCGCCTTCACCGGGCACGTGCCCGCTGGCATCGGCGTCGAACGGCAGGTAGGCGCGATCCGGATCGTCGCTGGTGCTCAGCCGATGGCTGGCCAGCTGAGCGACCCAGCCCCACGGGCAGATCGACCCGTCCACACCGCCGGCAACGATCAGCGCGCTGCCCCTGCGGATCTGCCGGCGCGCCTGCGCGACGGCGTCCAGCCCGCCCGCCTGGTCGGTGACCAGCACACCGCCAGGGCCGCGCATCCCGTGGCGAATGGAGATCTGGCCAGTGTTCACCGCGTAGAACCAGGCGAATGACTGGTAAGCGCTGACGTACTGGCTGCCCTTGCTCCACAGCGCGCGCAGCTCGTTCTGGCCGAACTCGAAGCCGCCCGAGGAGCTCGCGGTAATGACGCCCATCTCGAACTCGGCCAGCTCGTCCGGCCGCACACCGGCGTCGGCCAGCGCCCAGTCCGCCGCGACCAGCGCGAGCTGCGTCATGTGGTCGGTTTGCGGGATCAGCCTGCTGGGCAGGTGGTCACCGACGATGAAGCCGGGCACCTCGCCGGCCAGCCGCGACGGGTACGGCGTGGGGTCGAACCGGGTGATCCGCCCGATTCCGCTGCGCCCGCGCAGCGTCGCCGACCAGTAGTCCTGCGTGCCGAGGCCGGTGGGCGCCGTCACACCGATGCCCGTGACCACCACCGGGGAGTTCATCACACTCTCCGGTCCGCGTCCGCGAGCACCATGGCGCTCTGGAAACCGCCGAAGCCGCTGCCGACGGTGAGCACCGTGTCGGTGCGCCACTCCCGCGCGGTGAGCGGCACGTAGTCGAGGTCACACTCCGGGTCCGGGGTGTGCAGGTTCGCCGTCGGCGGCACGACATTGTGCTCGATGGCCAGCACCGAGGCCGCGATCTCGATCGAGCCGATCGCGCCTAGTGAGTGGCCCACCATCGACTTGATCGAACTCACCGGTGTGCGGTAGGCATGATCGCCCAGGCTGCGTTTGAACGCCGCGGTCTCGTGCCGGTCGTTCTGCTTGGTGCCCGAGCCGTGCGCGTTGATGTAGTCGATGTCTGAGCCGTCGGTGCGTGCCTCGGCCAGCGCGACGCGGATGGCCTCGGCCATCTCCCGGCCGTCTGGCCGCAGCCCGGTCATGTGAAACGCGTTGCAACGCGACGCGAAGCCCGCGATCTCGGCGTAGATGTGCGCCTTGCGGCGCCGCGCGCTCGCCAGCTCTTCCAGCACGAAGACCGCGGAGCCCTCGCCGAGCACAAACCCGTTGCGCGTGCCGTCGAACGGACGGGACGCATGTTCGGGGTCGTCGTTGCGCGGGGTGGTCGCCTTGATCGCGTCGAAGCAGGCCAGGGTGATCGGCGAGATCGGCGCGTCGGTGGCGCCGGCGATCATGACGTCGGCCGAGCCCTCGCGGATCAGCTCGCAGGCGTGGCCGACCGAGTCCAGGCCGGACGTGCAGCCGGTGGAGACCACCGCGGTGGGTCCCTCGGCACCGACCAGCCAGGCGACCTCGGCCGCAAAGGAGCTCGGCACCAGATGGTTGTAGAGATGCGGCACCGCGTACTGATGGTCGACCAGTTCCAGCCGCCCCTCGTCACTGACGACCCGGTACTCCTGCTCCAGCCCCATGGTCGCGCCGACCGCACTGCCGATCGTGACGCCCACCCGGTGCGGGTCGACCTCGGTCGGCTCAAGACCGCTGTCCGCAACGGCCTCGCGCGTGGTCACCACGGCGAGCTGGGTGGCGCGGTCCATCCGCCGGATCTCCTGCGGGCTCAGTCCGTGCGCGGCGGGGATGAAGTCGATCTCTGCGGCGACCCGGGAACGGAACGGCGCAGGGTCGAAGAACGTGATTCCGCGGGTGGCCGTTTGGCCCTCGCTGAGCAGGCTCCAGAAATCCTTGGTGCCGATTCCACCCGGTGCCAGAACGCCTATTCCTGTGATTACTACCCGACGCCTCACCAGAAATACCTCCCATCAAGGAACAGCGGCCCTCCACCGGTTCACCGGCCGTGCAGCTGTAATTCTTCAGGCCGACGTCTCCCAGTAGTAGAAACGATCCGCTATCGCGTCGGAAGGTGATTTCCAGGTCTTTGGGTCGTACGGGTCGATATGAGCTTTCAACGTGTTGCTGATCTCGACGAAGAGCGGGTGCGAACGGGCCTGCTCGATCGCCTGACCGCCGTCGGAGTCGAAGTCCTGCAGGTGAAAATACAGGCCCTGGTACGAGAACAACTGGCGGCGATGCGTACCCATCAGACCGGGCATCTCGGTGCGGTCGAACTCGCCGAAGATGCGGGCGACCTCAGCACCGGAGCCGGGGGCCATCCGCGCCACGATCAGCGTGCTGTGCATGTGTCTCCTCCGTGTCCCGGAAGTCCCGCGAGCGGGATAGATGTCGGAGTCCCGCGAGCGGGATAGATGTCGTGCGCAATTTTCATCATCCGATCACCGGGTTACCGGCACAACGATCCGGACGCTACTAAATACCTTCTTCGACAGCACCAGCCCGGTCAAGACTTCGCCGGTCAAGTCTTCCACAAGTTTCGGTGAGAAAAATGTAAAGTCGAACCGGTGACGAGGATTCCAGATTACCGTGGTCGACACATAGCGAACTGGTCTTACAGATTTTCAGGTCCATATCCGACGGTGCGACAGACGTGTGGCAAGTGGAGGAAAGGTGACCCAGGGAACAGTTCGTACAGTTGCGAGGAGTGCGCTGTGTGGGGGGATGGAGTGCCGGCGGCGCCACGATGCCGGGCAGGTTCGACGTCGCGTGGTTGCGGGGTCGCAGCTGTGCCGGGCCTGCCGGGACAAACTTGCCGCAGGATTGGCGAACCTGCCGGGACTCTACAACGAATGTGGACTTCTGCTCGGCGGATCCGATCAGCCCCGGGACAGGACGTCGGGCGGCCCGATGCCGGGCCTACCGTTCAATGCCGCGGCGGCCGACGCACGGGCAGCGATCCTCGGTGTACTCGGGTCGTGGAGCGGGATGGTCGTTGCGGAACGACGTGTTACCGGGCCTCGACGAACTGTGCGCGCGCTGGCCGAGTTTCTTGGCAAGCATGTCGACTGGCTGGCGGCACACGTCACTGCCGCCGAAGCTACGGACGAAGTAGCGCAGCTGGTGCGGTCGGCCCGTCGGGTGGCTTATCCTAATCCTCTCCGTCGAGTGTCAATCGGTGCATGCGTGGAAGCGGGCTGCGCCGGTGAGCTGGTTGCCTTCGTGCATCCCCAAGAACCACTGCTGCCGGCGAAAATAAGCTGTAACGCCGACCCATGCCATAGCTGGCTCGAAAATCAATGGATGCAGCTGAGTCACCGCTTGAGCATGGCGTCGCCAGGCACCACCCCTACTACGCGCACCACTCCCCCTACGCGCTGGCTCAGTGCTGCGGATATTTCCCGGTTGTGGAGTGTCCCGGCTGGAAGCGTCTATCGCCTCGCGAGCGAGCAGCGGTGGCGCCGCCGCAGCCGAGCCGGTCGTACATACTACAATGAGGCTGATGTCCTACCCGCGTTCAACCAACGTAAGCCCTGAGCAGGAACGCCCTGAGCCTGCTTCATCCATGGCCGAGCCGGAAACCGACACCCCGAACGGTGATGATCCAGCTGCTGGCGCCGAGCTTGTTGCGAAGACTACTGACATGCGTGTCGATGGTGCGGCTGACGTTCGTCCACTCAGTGTCCCAGACCTTGAACATGAGCTGTTTACGGGAGACAACAGTCTCTGGTTGGCACGCAAGGAGGTGCAGGAGGTCAAATTCCTTGCGTGTCACGTTGATGAGCCGGTTGTCGAGGCGCACTTCGCGGGTGCCGGAGTCTATCTGCAATGAGCCGTGTGAAATGGTCCTTACGGCGGGGGGCTGGGGACGGGCGCGACGCATGACAGCTTCGATCCGGGCCATGAGTTCCCGAAATCCATAAGGCTTGACCAGGTAGTCATCCGAGCCGGCCTGCAGACCAAGAACACGGTCCAGTTCGGTGCCGCGAGCGGTGACAGTAATAATAGGAGTATCGCAGGCGGCTCGGATGCCCCGGCAGACTTCCAGGCCGTCGAGGTCGGGCAGTTCAAGATCGAGCAGCACTAGGTCGGCGCGGTGATGAATTTTCAGCGCGTGTGTTCCTGTATCCACACTGTGGGCGTCGTATCCGTGTCGTCGCAAGCCATGGGTCAGTGACTCGGCTGTAGCAGTGTGATCTTCTACCACGAGTACATGCACGATGACTCCTGCCGGTCGAGGATGACGTGATCCCGTGCAGCTTGTCTTTGCTCTGAACCACAGATCAAGGTCCCCGGCAATAGTTGGCACCAAGGTACAATGGCAACTGCGACGAAGGTCGTAGCACCAGCTCTACCTGCGGCCGAAGCAACGAACTGTCATCGAGCTTAGTTTCAGGTTCGTGACAATTAATAGAATCGAAGAACCAGTCCGTCTAAACCCGTCCAAGAAGATCGTTATCAGCAAGTCTCGGGCACTCCTGCTGGCGTGGCGCGAAGCGCGCCCAGTTGTTCAGATGATCTTCATGCTGCGTTTCCTCACTGGCGCCGTCATCACCGTAGGCGCCACCGGCACAATACCCTGGGAATCAGTCGGGTTCGCCGCAGCCTTTTGGCTGGCCGCTATGATCACCGTGTACCTGGTCAACGGTATCTCCGATGTTCCGGAGGATGTTGCCAACGGGTCGTCCCGACCCATCGCGAGCGGGTTACTTCCGCAGCGCACGGCGGCGAAGGTGGCGGCGATGACCGCTACGGTCGCGTTGGTCGGGGCCGCGCTGGTCGGTGGCGGATGGAGCCTGTTGTGCACGTTGGCGATGCTGGGTCTCGGCTGGGCCTACTCGATGTGGCGCAAGCCCTTGAAGAGAAGCATGACCGGATTTCTGGGTACCGTCGTGGCCAGCGGGATGCTGACCTACCTGGCCGGCTGGAACAGCATCGACGCTGCCGGGATGCACCTGGAATTCGTACTCTTCGGTGCCGCGATGTCGCTGTGGATGGGCTTCGGCGGAGCTACGAAAGACCTGTCGGACGTCCATGGGGACCGACTGGCCGGGCGACGCACCTGGCCGGTGATGCTCGGTGAGCGGCGGGCGCGGCAGGCGATGGCCGGCGCCGCTGTGGCCACCGGCGCCGGATTCGCGACAGCGTCGCTGACGCTGGCACCTGGACTGCTGCTGGCGGGCTCGACGTTACTGGTCGGCAGCGTGCTAGTCGCGACGACGGCACTTTCTGCCAGCAGTCGGGGCGGCCGGAACGCGCGTAGGCGTCCTTATAGGATATTCATGATTACGCAATACGCTGTACACTTGGCTCTCTTCGCACAGCTTTCTCTGTAGTGTATGGTCGATGTAGTGCTGGATGGGGGAGCCCTCACGGGGAGACCGAGGAGGCCGAAGGGCGTGACGGGCGACCCCCTGCTGGCTGATGAGCTGCGGGAGGAGATCGTTTCCAGCTTCGAGCGCCACCTCCGGGCGCTGGCTAGCCCGATTTTGGACAGCCTTGAGGCCCGTACGCAGCTGCTGGATCAAGCCCGGTCAGTACTCGACGAAGTCGTCGACCGCTACCGAGACACCACCGAGAACGTCAACGTCAGCGGGATGTCACTGAGCATCGAGATCGGCACCAGTCGAGCGATGCAGGGGGTGCATCCCGCAGAGTCCCTACGCGCGGCGGCCGTACTGTTCGAGACAGCTCTGCCCTTCGTCCTGCGCGCATTCACCGACGCCGGACGGACGGACGCCGCTTCCGGGGCCGCGCTGGTATTGCATCGAGTGATCATGAATCGGCTCGCTTCGAGCGCCGTGTCCTACGTCGGGTACCTGCTCAGGAACATGCACAACTCACACCGTGCCGAGCGGGTGCGGCTGGCCAGGGACCTGCACGACCACATCGCCCATGCGGTAGGTGTAGCCATCCAGAATCTCGAGCTGCACGATGTGCACGCCGGGCGGGATGTAGCCAGGGCGCAGGAAAAGCTCCACTGTGCTCAGGAAGCTATGCGGCAGGCATTGGACAGCATTCGGCACTTCTCTCTCGAGCTGCGAACGGCAGTGCGACCCGACCAGCTCGAGCAGGCCCTCACGGATTACCTGACGGCTAACGCTGGGAGTAACGTCCTGACCAGCGTCAGCGTCACCGGTAACATTGCGATGCTGCCCGGGGAGGTATGCGAGGAGGTTTATATCATGTTACGTGAGGCAATTCGCAACGCGCTCGTGCACTCCGGCACCAACCAGCTGGATGTCACCGTCGGAATCAGCGAGTCTCAGCTGCGTGCCTGCGTATCCGATACCGGCCGGGGGTTTTCGGTCGACGAGACGGCGACAGCGAAGAAGGGTATCGGCTTGTCCTCGATGCGGGAGCGGGTGCAGCTGCTTGGCGGCGCATTGCGGCTATCCAGTCAGCCGGGTCACGGCACCATGGCGGAGATTTCCATCCCGCTCGGCAGGGTGCTGCTGTGAACGTCGGCACCGGGCAGATCTCGGTCGTCCTCGTAGACGATCACACTCTGTTCCGCGAGGGGTTGGCTGAGTTGATCGCGTGCGACCCGACCTTCCGCGTGGTCGCCCAGGGCTCCAGTGGCATGGACGCGGTGACCCTCGTCCAACAACACCGCCCGGATGTGGTGCTGGTCGATGTCGAGATGCCTGGACCCGGCGCCCGAGAAACGGTCAGCAGGCTGAGCCAAGAGCATCCGGACACCAAGGTCGTCGTGCTCACCATGCACGACCAACCCGAGCTGGTCTGGGAGCTGCTTGACCAGGGCGCAGCTGCCTTCCTGGTCAAGACGATCGCCAGGCACGAGCTCATCGCTGCGGTACGTGCGGTGGCGACCAACCGGGACAACATCCTGCTCTCGGTCCCCCGCAGCACGATGAACCAGCTGGACAAGCCACCCGGCAGGGCGCTGCTGTCCGCGCGCGAGCTGGAGGTACTTCAGCTCGCGGCGCTGGCCATGAGCAACGCCCAGATCGGCAGGCAACTGGTCATCGCCGAGAGCACAGTCAAGCGTCACCTGACCAATGTCTACGCCAAGCTCGGCGCGGTCTCCCGGGTCGATGCGATCAGGAAGGCGACCACCGCCCGCTTGCTTCCTGGAATCGACTTCTGAGCCTGGCGGGACCTCGCGCCGGGAGGTCTCGCCAACAGGCCAACAGGTAGCGTCTGCTGTCGTGCCCGCCGCCACCACTGTGATTTCGAACGTCACGACCCAGAACGTCACGACCCAGAACGTCACGGTTCCCGACGTCGGGGCGCTGCTCGCCGCGGCGGTGCGCGCCCTGGGCGGCACCGATCGGCCCGGTCAGAGGCTGATGGCCGAGGCGGTCGACCGGGCGATCCGGACCGGGGAACACCTCGCGGTGCAGGCAGGCACCGGCACCGGCAAGTCGCTGGCCTACCTGGTGCCCGCGATCCGGCACGCGGTAACCACAGGCGCCACCGTGGTCATCTCCACCGCGACCATCGCGCTGCAGCGCCAGCTCGTCGACCGGGACCTACCCCGGCTGGCCGGCGCACTGGAACCGCTGCTCGGTAGCGCCCCGAGCTTCGCGATCCTGAAGGGCCGACGCAACTACCTCTGCCTGCACCGGCTGCGCAACGGGCCCCCGGATGAGGGCGAGGACCTGTTCGAAGCCGCGTCGGCAGCGTCACCGACATCGATGGTGGGCCGCCAGGTGGCCCGGCTGAACGAGTGGTCTACCGAGACCGACACCGGCGACCGTGACGAGCTGGTGCCCGGCGTCACCGACCGGGCCTGGCGGCAGGTGTCGGTGAGTGCCAGGGAATGCCTGGGCCTGTCCCGCTGCCCGGTCGGGATGGACTGTTTCGCCGAACGGGCCAGGGTCACGGCGGGACAAGCCGAGGTGGTCGTGACCAACCACGCGCTGCTGGCCATCGACGCCATGGGTGAACACCAGGTGCTGCCCGAGCACGCCGTTGTGGTCGTCGACGAGGCGCATGACCTGGTCGATCGGGTGACCAGCGCCGCCACCGAGGAGCTGGCCGCCCCCATGGTGGAGACCGCGTCGCGGCGCTGCGGCCGTCTGATCGACCAGCAAGTCGCCGACGAGCTGGCCGCAGCGGGTGACGGACTGGCGCTGCTGCTGGCCGACGCTCCCGTGCAGCGCTGGGACAGCATCAGTGCGGGGGTGGCAGGGGCGCTGGCCGCGGTGCGCGACGCCGCCCACCGGTGCACCACCGCGTTGGGCACCGAGCGCCGTGAGGACCCCGAAGCGGCCGCGGGTCGCCGGGCCGCGCTGGCCGCGCTGGAGCAGGTGCACTCCGCTGCCGCGCGGGTGCTGGCCGCCTTTCCGGACGAGGTGTCGGACAATCCCGAGGCCGACCGACGCGATGTGGTCTGGCTGGCGGACGAGACCGTGCGTGGCCGCGTGCTGCGGGTGGCCCCGCTGACCGTGGCCGGCCTGCTCCGGCAACGGCTGTTCGCGGAGCGGACAGTGGTGCTCACCTCGGCCACCCTCACCCTGGGCGGCACGTTCAATGCGCTGGCCGCCCAGTGGGGGCTGGCCCCACTGCGTGACAAGCCCGCACCGGGCGACAAGCCCACACCGGCGCGGGCGGCCGGGATGGCCACCGAGCGACCGCCGCCCCGTGACATCAGCCGGGACACCAGCCAGGACGACGACAAGAATGGCCCGGCCTGGACCGGACTGGACGCGGGCTCCCCCTTCGAATATCGCCGCGCCGCGATCCTCTACACCGCCGCGCACCTACCCCCACCCGGCCGGGACGGGCTGGCACCGGAGTACCTCGACGAACTCGACGCACTGGTCACCGCCGCGGGCGGGCGGACGCTGGGGCTGTTCTCCTCGATGCGGGCTGCCAAGCAGGCCACCGAGGCGCTGCGCTCCCGGGTGGACCTGCCGATCCTGTGCCAGGGCGACGACTCAACCGGCCTGCTGGTGCGCCAGTTTGCTGAGGATGAGCGCACCTGCCTGTTCGGCACCTTGTCACTGTGGCAGGGCGTCGACGTACCTGGCCGATCGCTGTCGCTGGTGGTGGTGGACCGCATCCCCTTCCCCCGCCCCGACGATCCGCTGGCCTCGGCGCGCCAGCGCGCGGTGGCCGCCCGCGGGGGCAACGGGTTCCTCGCGGTCGCGGCGACGCACGCCGCGCTGCTGCTCGCCCAGGGCACTGGCCGGTTGCTGCGCTCGACGCAGGACCGCGGTGTGGTGGCGATCCTCGACCCCCGGCTGGCCACCGCACGCTACGGCGCATTCCTGCGCGCCTCGCTGCCCCCGTTCTGGCCCACTACCGACCCCACTGTCGTGCGAGCGGCGCTCGCACGGCTCGTGAGTGCGTAACAGTGTTATAGCGCGCAATGCCACTCCCGGCGGTGTGCTCGGAGCAGCGTTGGGCGGACGATCGCTGTTACTGAGAGCTTCTGCGGTAACAGGAGGTAATGATGCGCCATCTCATAGTGTGCTGCGACGGCACCTGGAACACCATTCTGGACGAACAGTTCGACACCAACGTGGCCCGGCTGCGCAACGCCCTCGCCGAGACCGCTGAGGACGGGACGGAGCAAAGGAGTTACTACGACACCGGAGTGGGGACCCGGGGTGGTTTGCTGGACTTTCTGCTCGGCGGCGCCTCCGGGGTGGGTCTTTCCCGCAATGTGATGGATGCCTACCACTGGCTGACCAGCACCTACGAACCAGGGGACAGCGTCGCACTGTTCGGCTTCAGTCGCGGCGCGTATACCGTGCGCAGCCTCGCCGGGATGATCGCGGCGTGCGGGCTGATCGATTCGACCTGTCTGGACGGGAAGGCGCTCTGGCTTCGGATCGAGCAGGTGTACGACCGCAGGTACCGACAGGGCGAAAGGGCAGATCCACGGTGGCGGGACGGACTGCGTTTCACCTTCGACCCCGAGCGCTCTGACGAGATCCCGGTGCATTTCATCGGGGTGTGGGACACGGTCGGCACCCTGGGTATCCCAGACTTCCTGGGCGTGATCAACCTCCTGGACCCAGTCCGTCGACACGCCTTCCACGATGTGCAGCTCAACCCGAAGATCCGGTGCGCGCGCCATGCCCTGGCCATGGACGAGACCCGAGAGACGTTCACCCCCACGCTGTGGGAGCCTGCCCCGGGACAGGACGTCGAGCAGGTGTGGTTCCCTGGCAGCCACCTCGACGTGGGCGGCGGCTACCTGCAGCGCGGCCTGAGCGACGGCACCTTGCAGTGGATGATCGAGCAGGTGCAGAACAAGACCAAGCTCGCCTTCCAGAAGCCGGTGTTGGACCAGATCCGGCCCAATCCCCTAGAGGTTCGCCACGATGACAGCCTCAGCGTGTTCGGCGTGCTTGCGCCTGTTGTGGAGCCCTTCTTCCAGCCGTTTTTCGGGCAGCGGCCACGGGCCGTACCCTTGATCGACCCGGACGTGCAGAATCCCCAACTGCACAAGTCCGTCTATGAGCGTCACCAGACTCCCCCCATCGCGGGCGGGCCGTACCGACCCACCCGAGTCCTCGCCGTCGGCGACTCAGAAACGGTCGACGTGTCCGCCCGCGACCCGTGGCACAACACGGGGCTCTACCTACGAGCAGGCGACTACACCTTCGCCGCGCGGGGAGGATGGCTGGATCAGCACATCTGGTCAGGACCCGAAGGCACCACCGGCCTGCGGCGATTCCACCCGACTGAGGCGGGCCGCCTGCTAGGCACGCTGATCGGTCAGGGCGAGAAGCTGTTCCGCCGGGTGACCGGGAGCCGGGTTGCCAACTTCCTCTTCACCCGCCGTGAGGAGGACCTGCCGTGGATGTCGCTGGTCGGCATCGTCGCCAATGACGCGAAAACGGCTGGCGATGCGTCGAACGTGCACGAGCGCATCGCCATCGGCGCAGGCGCGGATCACCAGGTGTGCCGTGACGGATACTTCTACGCCTTCGCCAACGACGCGTGGGGCTTCTACGGCAACAACCGGGGAACCGTGCGCCTCACCGTCACCAGGACGGCGTGACCAATCGGTCCAAGTTACAGCCGTGCGGAGGGCCACTGAGCCGCGACCGTCACGGTGCCGGGTGCCACCTCGGTGAATCCTGCGTCACGCACTACCAGCACGCCACGCTCCCGCCAGGCCCGGCTCGGCTCCTGCACTGCCCATGCTACGAGCCGGGCCCACTGCTCTACGGGAGCGGTGCGCACCGCGGCGCGGTAGTCGTCGGCCGCCCACCGGTCCAGCTCACCAGCTCGGCCTTCGGCGGCCAGCAGGGCCGCCAGCAACACGGTGGCGTGGCCGACCTGTGCGGCCGCCTTGCCAGCGGTCATCGCCGCATCCGGCGCGATCCAGAGCACAGGGAGACCTGTCGGCGGCGGGCCCGGATCGTCGGGAGGCACGTCGGTGCCGCCGACCTGCAGCCGGGTCACCGTCCTCGGGGTGTCGGCCACCAGCCACGGCAGCAACGCCCGCACCTGGGCACCACGCCGCTCACTCGTAATCCCAGGTAGCTCGGTAACCGCGAGCCACTGCGCGCCCCGGGCACGGCGGGCAACCTTGCGGATGCGTCCCACCACCCACGGTGCCACCTCCGGATACCACGGTCCACCCGGCTGCGAGCGCTCGTCCAGGCACAGCGCCACCGCCGCAGACGCGGCTGCTTCCAACAACGCACTGCGCGGCGGCGGCTCGTCTCGCTCTATACGCAAGATCAGCGGCATGGCCCGGACCGAGGCGGAGTCCTCGTCGCCAGTGTCCGCAGTGGCCTGCGCCGGCAGGCCGAGCCACCGCGCATACCGGGCCACCAGCGGCGCAAGCACCTGCGCCTGCGGCACCCGTGAGTGGCAATCGTTGCTATAGCTCACATCGCCACTCACGGGTGGCTCACAGGGGCACCCTGCGCAGCATGCCGTCCGCGGCGTCGGCGGCCTCGACTTCGTCGCGGGTGATCCCAAGCACGAACAGCACGATGTCCAGGAAAGGCTGGGTGATCGCGGTGTCGGCGACCTCGCGCAGCGCGGGTTTGGCGTTGAACGCGACACCCAGACCGGCGGTGGAGAGCATGTCGATATCGTTGGCCCCATCCCCGACAGCGACGCATTGGGCCAGCGGGACGCCGAAATGCTCCGCCGCGTTGCGTAGCGCGGCGGCCTTACCCGGCCGATCCACCACCGGGCCGATCACCTGTCCGGTGAGTTTTCCTTCGCGGATCTCGAGCTCGTTGGCGGTACAGAAGTCCAGGGCTAGGTCGTCCGCAACTGGGCGCACCACCTGAGTGAAGCCACCGGAGACCGCTCCACAGCGAAATCCCAGGCGCTTAAGGGTCCGGATTGTGGTGCGGGCGCCGGGGGTTAACTGCAGCGCGGCCCTCACCTCGGCAAGCACCTCGGCAGGCAGTCCCTTCAGTAGCGCGACCCGACCACGCAACGCCTGGGTGAAGTCCAGTTCACCACGCATCGCGGCCTCGGTCACCGTACGTACCTCGTCGCCGCAGCCGGCCCGATCGGCGAGCATCTCGATCACCTCGCCCTGCACCAGGGTGGAGTCGACGTCAAAGACCACCAGGCGCTTGGCCCGCCGCGCGATGCCCACCCGCTCGATGGCCACATCAACCTCGCCTTGGGCGGCGATGCCGACCAGCGCGGAGCGCAGTGCGGTGTCATCGTTGCCCCCCGGAACCGAGACCAGCAGCTCAAGCCCGGTGACCGGGTAGTCGGCGATGCGCCGGATGGCGTCGATGTTGATGCCCAGCGCGGCCAGCGTGCGAGTCGTCTCGGTGAAGGCCAGCGCCGTGACCGGCCGACCCAGCACCAGCACGACGTGTGTGGAGCCGCGCCGGTTCGCACCCACCGCGTCGACGCCGACCTCGACCTCCACGTGCATGCCGACGCTGGCCATCGCCTGCTCCACGGCTTCCTGAACCGCCTCCGGGTCGGCGGCGGTGCCGACGAGCACGCCGAGCACCAGCCGACCGCGAATCACCACCTGCTCGACGTCCAGGATGTCGACCCGGTGGCAGCTCAGCGCGGCGAACAGCACTGCGGTAACCCCTGGCCTGTCCCGGCCGGTAACCGTGACCAGCAGGGTCGTCTGCGGCTCGCTCGTCACTTGTTGCGCGGATCAGCACCGCCGGACTCATCTGGCTGCACCGACTGCGCCGCCAGCTCCGACGGGGCAGGGGGATGCCCGTGGCCACCAACTTCCGACTCGGCCCGCATCCGCTCTGACATATGCGGATAGTGCAGCTCGAAGGCGGGGCGCTCGGAGCGGATCCGGGGCAGCTCGGTGAAGTTGTGCCGCGGCGGCGGGCAGCTCGTCGCCCATTCCAGCGAGTTGCCGTAGCCCCAAGGGTCGTCCACGGTGACGACCTCGCCGTAGCGGTAGCTGCGGAACACGTTCCACAGGAACGGCAATGTAGAGGCGCCGAGTATGAACGCGCCGATCGTGGAGATCATGTTCAGCGTGGTGAACCCATCCGAGGGCAGGTAGTCCGCGTAGCGCCGCATCATGCCCTCGTTACCCACCCAGTGCTGCACCAGGAACGTCAGGTGGAACCCGATGAACGTCAGCCAGAAGTGGAGCTTGCCCAGCGGCTCGTTGAGCATCCGGCCGGTCATCTTCGGGAACCAGAAGTAGATCCCGGCGAAGGTGGCGAACACGATCGTGCCGTAGAGCACGTAGTGGAAGTGCGCGACCACGAAGTAGGTGTCCGCAACGTGGAAGTCGATCGGCGGGGCGGCCAGCAGCACCCCGGAAAGCCCGCCGAACAGGAACGTCACCAGGAACCCCACCGCGAACAGCATCGGGGTCTCGAAGGTCAGCTGCCCCTTCCACATGGTGCCGATCCAGTTGAAGAACTTCACCCCGGTAGGCACCGCGATGAGGAACGTCGTGAACGCGAAGAACGGCAGCAACACCGCACCCGTCGCGTACATGTGGTGCGCCCACACCACCACGGACAGCGCCGCGATCGACAGCGTCGCCAACACCAAACCCTTGTAGCCGAACAGTGGCTTACGGCTGAACACCGGGAAGATCTCCGAGACGATGCCGAAGAACGGCAACGCCACGATGTAGACCTCGGGATGACCGAAGAACCAGAACAGGTGCTGCCACAGGATGACACCACCGTTGTCCGGATCGAACACATGCGCCCCGAGGTGCCGGTCGGCAAGCAGCCCGAACAGCGCGGCGGTGAGGATCGGGAACGCCAGCAGAATCAGCAGCGACGTGATCAGGATGTTCCAGGTGAAGATCGGCATCCGGAACATCGTCATCCCCGGCGCCCGCAGGCATACCACGGTGGTGATCATGTTGACCCCACCCAGGATGGTGCCCAGGCCCGCAAGGATCAAGCCCGTGATCCACAGGTCAGCGCCTGCGCCAGGCGAGTGGATCGCATCGGACAGCGGGGTGTAGGCGAACCAGCCGAAGTCCGCTGCGCCACCCGGAGTGAGGAACCCGGACAGCACGATACAGCCGCCGAAAAGGAAAAGCCAATAGGAGAATGCGTTCAGTCGGGGAAAGGCGACGTCTGGCGAACCGATTTGCAGTGGCAGTACCAGATTGGCGAAGGCGAACAGGATCGGCGTCGCATAGAGCAGTAGCATGATCGTGCCATGCATGGTGAACAGCTGATTGTACTGCTCGTTGGACAGAATTTGCAGCCCCGGCTGCATCAGCTCGCCCCGCATCAGCATCGCCATACCACCGCCGACGAAGAAGAATGCCATCGACGTGACCAGGTACAGCATGCCGATCACCTTGTGATCGGTCGTGCTGAACAAACTGAGCAGGGTCGACCCCTTGACCTTGGTTCGCGTCGGGTGCGGACGCGTGACGGTAGGCTGCGGCGCGACGGCCGTCACTGTTGCCTCCTGGCTGCCTCGGACCCCGGGGATCTCGCCGTGCACAGTACGGGCCAACCGACCACCGGAGTCGTCGTCGGCCCGCGCCGATGGTAACCGGAAGGGCGCCAGGTTCCGCCGCCGCCTCCCGTAGCCGGGACCAGCTCGATGATCACACCTGCTTGCGATCGGAGATCATCCAGCGGCCCTCGACCCGGTTCATGGTCAGCACAATGCGCTGCGCGGAGACCTGCACCGCCTCCGTTTGGGAGCCCTGGGTTCGCTGGTTGACGAACAGCAGCAGCACCACCTCGTCGGGTTCCGCCCTGACCACCGATGAGGCGATCACGTTGGTGTCGGCGGTGCTGATCTGGTCACGAGCGGCCGACAGCGCGGCAGTCCTGGCGGTCTCGGTCAGGCTGTTGCGGTGGTCGAGCCACCACAACCCGCCCACCGCCAGGCCGAGCACTACCACCACGACGCTGAGCACGATCAGTACCCGGGTAGGACGCACGTTCACAGGATGAATTCCACGTTCGACACCAGCCACCGTCCCTCGGTGAGCACCAACTCCACACCCATCCGGTAGTTTCGCTGCGTGCCCCGCGGTGTGGCCGCGTCACTCACCGAAGCTTTGACCGCGACCAGCACCCGGGCGGTCTGCTCGTCCACCCGTTCTATTCCGGCCGACGTGATCTCACTCGTTGACACCAGCTTCGTCTGCTTCACCACGTCGACGAACGCGGGCCCGCTGATGCCGAACTGGGCGGGGAACTCCTCGATGGAGGCATCGAGCAACTCCTGCACGTCGCGGTCGGCCGTTCGGTAGTTGATCGTCGTCAGGTTGTCCGCGGCCTGCCGGGCCGTCTGCAGCACCACCTCCCGACGGGCCTGGACCGTGTCGCTCTGGATCAGACGCCAGCCGAAAACCAGCCCGAGCAGGATGAAGACGAGCGCCACCGCGGTCAGCCCGATGAGTACTGCCAGATACCAGCGCGAACGGCGCGGACCGTCGTCGGCCGGAGTTGGCGACGCCGCGCTGTTGCTCGTGATGGCGATGTCCGGCTCTGCCACGTCGACTCCTTACATTGGCGCTGTACCCACAGGCGATTCGGGCGAGCACGAATCGTAAGCACGGGCGGCGGCAGGCTTGTCAGCCACCTGGTGGGGCCTACCGCACGGCGGCGGTGGACCCATAGCTCATGGGTACCCGCAGGCTGACTCTGCTGCCCACACCCTCGGTACTGTCCACCACCAGGCCGTAGCCGTCGCCGAAGGCCGACCGCAGCCGGTCCTCGACCTCGGCCAGGCCCTGATGAGGGGCCCACAGTCCTTCGGCTTCGACGGTGATCAGGCAGTCGGCGCCCGCGACGAGGGCCGAGATCGCGACCGTGCCCCCACCCGGGGTCTCCTCGATTCCATGTCGCACGGCGTGCTCCACCACCGACTGGACGCTGAGGAACGGCAGCACAACCGAGAACACCTGTGGGGCGACCCGGGTCACCACCTGAAGTCGCTCCTCGAACCGAGCCCGCTCCAACGCCAGGTAGCGATCGATATTCTCCAGCTCCTCGGCCAGCGTGGAGAACTCGGTAGCGGACCGGAAGCAGTAGCGGGTGAAGCCGGCGAAATCCATCAACAGCTCCCGCGCCCTGAGTGGGTCGGTCCGCACCAGGACGGAGATGGCGGCCAGCGCGTTGTACAGGAAATGCGGGGAGAGCTGTTCCCGCCGCGCCACCTCCCGCGCTGGGACCGACTCGGGTTCGCCGGACCGCGTTCGGGTCGTGGGACGCGGCGGCGCTGCGTCGAGTACCACAGGGTCGAGTACCACAGGGTCGAGTGCCACGGGGGCGAGCACCACGGGGGCGAGCACCACGGGTCCGTGCACCGCCGCCGGGTGCTTGCGCCGTCGTATACCGGCCCAGCTCGGGTGGGCGAGGCGTCCGCGCGAGGTCCACCGCTGGTAGGACACCTCGCCATGCAGCTGCGGGGCGACCCAGCGCGCGGTCCGGGCCGTCGCAGGGGGCACCTCGTCGGCGAACGGGCTAGTGCGCTGCTCCAGCTCGGTCAACCGAGCGTGCAGCTCGGTGCGGGCAGCATCGGTGATCCCCGTACTGACCTGGCCCGTGTAACGCAGACCTTGCTCGGTGGGGACGCCCACCAACAGCGAGCCGAGCATCCCGGCGGGACCGCGTTTGGCGGGCAGCCAGCCACCGATCACGACCTCCTGGGTACGGCGCAGCGCGGTCTGGACCCAGCACCGCGTGCGGCGACCGGGCTGGTAGGTGGAGTCGACGCGTTTGGCCACCACACCGTGCAGGCTGTACTGGGTGGCCGTGTCCAGCATCGCTTGCGCATCGGTGTCCAGGAAGTACGGCGTCAGCACGATCGGCCCGCCGGTGAGGTCGAGCTCCGCCAGCAGTTCGCGGCGCTGCTGGTAGGGCAGCTGCAGCGTGCAACGGTTGTCCAAGCGCAGCAGGTCGAAGACGTAGTAGGCCACCGGCACCTGCCGCAGCAACCTGGCCGATGGTCGTGTGAGGTTCATCCGATGCAGCAGCTGCGGCAAGCTGGGCCGCCCGCAAGCGTCCAAGGCCACAATCTTGCCGTCCAGCAGCACCCGGCGCTTGGCCAGCGCAGGCAGCACGTCCAGTTCGGGATAGCTGCTGGTGGTCCGCTTGCGACCGCCGAAAAGATGCATGTGGTCCGGCCCCACGTCAGCCAGCGATCGAACACCGTCCCAGCCGAACTCGAACGCCCAGCCCGGTTCGTCGGGCAGGTGCCCAGGCGTGGCAAGCATGGGCGTCACCTCGCCCAAATCGCCAGCCATGGATGCCCCCATGATCAGACCGCGCCGTCTACGCCGGTCAGGTCCGCCGCGCGTCACGTCCCTCACTGGAGTGTAATCGACCGACGCCGCTGCGTGTCTATAGGCGCCCACTCGGCGGCAAGCCCGGTGGATCCGATGAACGTCAGGTTGGCCTCGTGCGTCACTGGCTGGGAGAGGTCACTGTGACGAGAGGCGGGCCAGCTCTTGCGGGCCGTCTCGGCGGCCGACGTGTAGACCCAGGTGCGGGCGAAGATCCCGGATGCCTACCACAGCAGTAGGTTGGACAGCGTCGGGTAGGTGTCCCAATGGTCGGCGGAGCCCGCCGAAGATCCGCGTGGGCACGTCCGACATCCGACTCGATCCGTGGATCCGTGAGTAGCGGTGCGACACGGGTCATGAAATTGGGATAGGCGTCCCTGTGGCCTGAGATGACGATGCCAAGCTCATCGAAGCCTGCGACTGGTTCGTCGAGATCTTCGTCATTCAGCCCGGTAATATACTTCAGCGGCGACGCCCTCTTCCGTTTCTTGATATGGTTATGGTAACCTATGAAAGCGCGGTGAGATAGCATTGTGTTGGCGACACGTCGGGATCGGGCAAAGTTTCCAACAGTAATCCAGAAATATGCAACCGGTATCCAGGAACTTCGCAGGCACCATACGCCTGCTGGCACGGCTCCATCACTCGGGGTGCCAGCGGACCGGGTCGGCGCGGATGTCAGGCACAGAGCGGTGATCACAGTGCTGTGCTGATGCGGCACCGCTGGCGGCCTACGATCTGATCATCGGCCTGGAACTGGAGGACGTGTCGGTCGTTCACGGGTGCCGCAAGGGGTGCCCGCCCCAATCCAGGCATGCGCTGGATGGTCGAGCGGACGGACTCGTGGCTCGCCCGTCCGCCGGCTGAAGTGATCCCTGTTGACGAAGGCACTTATGCTGTTTTCGCGAGGGGGAGCAACAGTGCATGCCATGAGGTTCGGCCCGAGGCTGGCGGCGCTGGCTGCCGTAGTGGTCGCGCAACCACCATCTCCCAGCGTGGGTCCTGCCATCGCCACAGGTCGTGCCACCCATCCGGCCGGCGAGTGATGGCGCTGACGACGGTCGGGACGGACCCGGGGCAGTGACGACGGCGCAGACGACTGAGCCGGCCGCTGTCACAGTGGCGCCCGGCCGATCGGCCTCCGGCGCGGGTCCGATGAGCGCCGGGGGAGAGCAACGACCAGCGCGGCCACGCCGCCGGGGAGCCTCGGCCCGGCTGCAGATCATGGGCTGGCTGGTGCTGGTGCTGACCACGGCACTCGGCTCCATAGTGCTGGTCACCCGAAACGTGCTGATCAACGCGTTCGAGCGGGATATCGGCGTGGCCCTGCACCAAGAGGTGGAAGAGTTCGTGCACTTCGCCCGGCAGGGTCGTAACCCCGAAACCGGCCAGCCTTTCACCGCGGCGGCCGAGTTGCTGCAGGTGCACCTGGAGCGACAACGCACCGGCGAGAGCGAGGTAATCGCCGGAATCTCCGCGAGCGCTGCCACCCCACCCCTGGTGCAGGGCCACGACGACGCGGTACGGGCGATCACTGAACCGGGGATACTCGCCACGATCGCGGCCGGGGCTGCCCCGGCCGGCACGCTGTCCACCCAGAAGGGGGAACTGCGGTGGGTGCGGGTGCCGATCCAGCTGCGCAATACCGTGGACGGGTACTTCGTGGTCGGCTTCCTCATCACGCCGGAAAGCGCCGAGGTCGACAAGGCCATGCGGACCCTCACGCTGATCAGCCTGGTCGGGTTGGTTCTGGCCGCCGGTATCTCCTGGATCATCGCCGGGCAGATCCTCGCCCCGGTCCGGCTGTTGCATCGGGCCGCCGCCCAGATCGGGGAGGATGCCCTGACCCGGCGCATCCCGGTGCGGGGCAACGACGACATCGCCGCACTGGCCGAGCAGTTCAACGCCATGATGGAGCGGCTGCAGGCCGCCTTCGCTACCCAGCGCGAGTTTCTCGACGACGCCAGCCACGAACTGCGCACCCCGATCACGATCATCCGGGGCAACCTGGAGCTGCTCGGCGACGACCCGACAGAGCGGGCCGAGGACATCCGGTTGTGCCTGGACGAGCTGAACCGGATGAGCCGCATCGTGGAAGATCTGCTACTGCTGGCGAAATGCAAGCGGCCCGACTTTGTGCGCCCGGAGCCGGTCGAGTTCGCGGAACTAACCAGCGACATCGACGCCAAGGTGCGTGCGCTGGGCGAGCGGCGCTGGCAGCTAGAGGCCATCGGAGAGGGCGCCATCCGGGTCGACCCACAACGCATCACCCAGGCCATGGTGCAGCTGGCCCAAAACGCTGTTCAACACACCAAGCCCGGCGACGCGATCACGATCGGATCGGCGCTGCGACTGGGGATGCTGACGTTCTGGATCACTGACAGCGGCCCCGGGGTACCTCCGGAGGACGTTCAGACGATCTTCGAGCGGTTCTCACGAGGTTCCACCGGCGGGGCCCGTGCGCATGGAGCCGGAGCCGGGCTGGGGCTGGCGATCGTCACTGCCATCGCCTATGCACATGGCGGCCACGTCCGGCTGCTGTCCGTGCCCGGGCAGGGCGCCACCTTCGGTATCGAGATCCCCGCCGTTCGGTGACGGCTGTGCCCGCCCAGGCGTCGCCCGCCGACCCAATTGGACGCGAGTCCCCCCCGTGATCGTTGATCCGGATTGCCGATAAGAATATTCTCATGGTTCTCTCATGCCTGCATCATCGTCGGGACGAAGTGTGGGTGCAGCCTGGTCGACCACGACCGGCGTTCTCGATGAAGATGAGGTGCACCATGGCAGTACCCAGGACCAGGACCTGGACCCGCATCACCGCCGGCATCGGCGCGATCGGAATCACAATGGCCCTTGGCGCTGGCACCGCCTCCGCTAGCAACTCGTCGAGCAATTCCAGCAGTAACTCGTCGAGCAACAGCAGCAGTAACTCGTGGGGCAATTCCAGCAAGAACTCGTGGGGCAATTCCAGCAACAATTGGTGGAGCAATTCCAGCAATAATTCGTCGAGCAACAGCAGCAGGTGAGCAACTCGGACGGGGCAGGCCAAGAATAAACAGATGTCGGTTCGGTCTTCGCGATGACCGCGGAGCTCGACCGATCGAGGACGACGCCCGCCGTCGTGGGCACCTGGCAGCAGGGCTGGGCGCCCGCGGCGGCGATCTCACCGAGGAGCACAGTTGAAGTTCCGCCACCGCCGCCAGGTCATCGAGTTCCTGTGCCGGCCAGAGGACCTTGGCGTAATCGCGGAGCCGGTCCCGGCGAAGGCCGCCCTGCCGAGCTGGCTGCGCAAGCTCCCCGGGATCGACCGCACAAACCTCACCGCGACCAACAACGGGCTGACCGTCAAGCGTTGTCTGCCCTTCCTGGACGCCATGACGACCGGTTGGCTGATCCCGTTGGCGGCCACAGTCCGGTTGGAGATCAGCGACGGCGGCCGCACCGTCAACGCCGGCTGGGAGTTCGACCGCGAGCTGGTCGGCACCCATGGCTCGCTCCAGATCGCCGGCAATCCCTATGAACCGCGCCCTCCCATGAAGTTCTACAACTACTGGACGATCCGCACTCCGAAAGGTTGGAGCTGCCTGTTTCTACCACCGGCGAACCGGCCGAGCGACGTCTTCGAAGTGCTGAGCGGGGTGGTCGACACCGACACGTATGTCTCGCTGGTGAACTTCCCGTTCATCGCCACCGGCCCCGACGGCGTCCATAACCTGGCCAAGGGTACGGAGCTGGTGCAAGTCATTCCCTTTCCACGGTCCGCCATCGCCCTGGACGGAGTCGTGCGTGCCGAAAAGGCGAACGAGGCCGCCGACCGCGATCGCATCCGCCGCAACACACTGGCCAGCGAAGGTTGGTATCGGCATAACGCCCTGGCCAGCCGAAAGACCGAGTCAACGCGGACGCAAGATGCTGCGCAGTAGGAGGCGCATGGGCTTTGCCGCTTCCATCCTGGGGGCTCACCTGGGAAGGTGGATCACTGTTACCCTCTACACCCTCCCCCGCACCACCTCAAGATCCCGTTCGTACGTCACTGCCCATTCAGCCTGGCGTATCGCTTCGGGTAATGCAGCGAGCCCTGCGGCCAAAAGTTCCTCAGCCTGCCGGTAGCGCCCCCGGTAGTAGTAAGCCCTGCCGCGCTGCATCACCAGGTAGTCCGGTGAGAAGAAGTAAACCCAGGGCGGTTCACCGCCAGAGGAAAAGGACGGGGCCTGTCACGTTTTCCGTGTAAGCCACGGAATAGCTGATGCAGTTAGTCTGTCATAGGGGGAGTCGTCCTGGGAAGAAGACTGCCAGAGTATTCAGGGCTGTTTTCCAGCCTTGTGTTCCCGTT
>JBQTGW010000179.1:0-13998 GCA_052390495.1 Pseudonocardiales bacterium | reverse complement strand
TACCGCTGGCTGGCGCGGCACCCATCGGCCTGGGAAGTACCGCCCCGCCAACGCCGCGCCATCCGCCGCACCGCACGCACCGTCCGCCGTGTGGGCCTACGCCCACCGCTGCGCCGCCGGGTAGCCGACGCCGAAACGGTGACCCCACCCCCACCACCCGCCGCATATGCCTCCGCCACCGCCCCTAACGCCTCCCCCACGATGTGTCCGCCTCCCATGCACGAGGCCTTCGCGAAACTCATGGGCTAGGCCAGAACGGGGCCAATGCACCCCTGTATGAAGGGCGCATCGCTAACGGAAACTTCGCCTGCGAATGGGTAGTACAACAGGATCGTCAGCAAGACGGCGAATGATCCGACAACAGCGATAAAAGCAATATGAACCAATTGCGAGCTCACTCGGTCAACATTCTGCGCACGTCCGCCCGGTGCTTCTCTTCGGCTCGATGTACCGGCGGACCTAATACGATTAATTGTTACGACCAGTTGGGATCAAGCCGCAGATCTTGCACACTCAGCCGCGCCGACGAATCAGATCCCTGAGCTGGTTGGCGATCGCGCCCCGGTACGGCGTGCGTAGATGTGGCTCCATGGCGGCGAGTGCGTCGCGCAGCAACAGCGCCTGGCTGACTGTGGCGAGGTCGGCCGATCGGTCGGCTTCCTCAATGAGCTGATCGCGCCCACCGTGACCCGCCCATTCGACGAGATAGGCGTCCCGGATCCGTCGCTCCGCGTTGCTGTCCCCGGGCATGGCCATCCGGACATCACGCAACATCAGCTGGAGCGAGATGAACGGGTGTGCCACCACGCTCTCCGCCCAGTCGAAGATGAGCGGCCGTCCGTCTCGCAGGCAGAAGTTGCCGCGCCAGATGTCTAGGTGGCAGACGGACTCCTGGACGCCGAACTGCGCTAGCGCCGTACAGGTCTCGTTCAACTCGGTGGCAAGGATTCGAAGCTGTCCCCGCTCATCGACCGTCAGGTGCCGATCACCGGCGAGTTCGACCGCGGACGCATCCTCGACGAGCTGTTCGAACAGCGTCGGCAGCTTGCCCAGCCGGTGGTCCGGGCAGCCAACTCCGAGGAGGAGGTCGGACCACTGCGCTGCATGGCGCTGAACCGCAGCGAGGCAGGGCGCCATCGCCAGGTAGCCAGCGAGTACCTCCGCCGGCTCCGCCAACCGCGGTACCGGCCCGAAGTCGGCCGTCAGCATCCAGTGCCGGCCGGGGGAGATGACGAGCACCTCGGGGAAGTGCTCAGGAAACCATTCCGACAGCATGCGGGTGAGCTCCGGCTCATGGCCGAAGAAGCTCGGCGACGCCTTGAAGTAGACCAAGCCTGCCGTTGTCGGGATCCGGAGTTGTGAGGACCACGCCCGGATACCGAGTTGCTCAACCGGTCCGGTCACCTCGATGCCAAGGGCCCGTAGTCGATCGACGGACCAGGTGACCGCCTCGGCGAACCAACCCCTGCGCTGCCACGGCAACGAAGGTTCGCAGACAGCCTGGTGGGAGGCAGCGAACCAGGCCATCAGGACCTCACGGTGCTCGGGAACGATCGGCGTCGGTCCGGCGCTCGCGGGAGATCGGACCCACCGGAAATCACAGGCGCCGATACCGGGTGGTCGCAGGATTTCATGCACGAACACCACGGGTGCTCCACGGGAGAACCGTCCGTGCTCGAAGTACTCGAAGGTCGCTACGTCCACACCGAACCGCCGACCCAGCTCAGCGTGGATTCGCCCGAGCTCGCTCTGATGGTGCGACGGCAGGGACATTCCATCGGGGCCGTCCACCACGAGAACCTCGAGGGTGCCGTCGCGTTCGCGGGTTACGATACTCAGGTTCTTCCGGCCCCGGCCCGTCATTCCCGCTCAATCCTCCAGCCATTGCCTCTCCTAACAGCGTCACCAGCACATCCCGTTGCTGAGCGTGACCCAGGTCGACCAGTGGTCCGTTGAAGCGTGCGTCGACATCGCCGAGAATCTGGAACTCCACCACCGTCTCGAATATACCTGCTTCAGGCCAGAAGCATTCTACCGCATATCCACGCCTGACCAGCGGATTCAAGGTTCACCCAAGGTTTATCCAAGTTCGGGTGAGCACAGTCGTCCCTACGGAGACCCGGCGGGGAGCCGGGGCTACGTAACTGCGGGACGCCCGCCGACGAAGCGGGCGATCCGGTTGCGGTCCAAACGTCCGCAACATCGATGAAGGAAAGCGGAGCGGCCCGACCGTTTCGCTCTTCGCAACGAGATGAAAGGGGGATGCTGTGGACGCGACATCCATTGCATCACGACTGGCCAGCAATGGCCTGCAGCAGCATCTGTACGCCGAGCCGACCGTAGTCGCCGAGTGCAGGACACTAGGCACCAGCTGCTGGCACGACACCGACTGCTGCAGCGGCCTGCTTTGCGAGTGGTGGACCTGCCGGCGCTGGCAGGACGCCTGACAGGTAGGTTCGACTGATCGCTGGTCGTGCCCGCCGGATGATCACAATCCGGCGGGCACCGGCGCTCACTTTCTGTCATCAGGAATGTCTTGCCAAATACCCACACACGTCGATAACTGCCACGCAACGGCGAGAGGACTCCTTCATGTTGATAACAGCGGCGCGGGATTCCCGGGCCTTTGTCGAAGCGGCCCGTGGCCCAGGTGGGATCTACCGCCTGGAGCGATGGCCGCAGGTCCGTAGCCGGATCCGGCGCAACGTCGGTGCGCGGCAGGCAGCGGCCGCAGTCGTCCGGCTGCGGGTGGCGCAACGTCTGATGATGGGCTTTCTGGACCCGGTGGAGGACGCCCTCTTCCTCACTGCCGGCCTGCGCGGGATGGGCATGGCCGCGTCCTTCCACCTCGGAAGGGAATTGACGCCGATGGCGCCGCCGGCCGGGTTCTACGCCTGGGTCCAGTGCGGAGACGACGTGGTGAGCACCTCGTTGCCGGTCCGCCAGGAGTACCTCGAGGTCTACCGGTCCGCGGAAGAGGGCGAGTGACGGTGTTCAGCGTTGTCGAGACAACCGCGACGGGAGTGCGTCGTACCGGTCCGGAACCCATGGCATACCGCCCCGGCATCCGGATCGAACACTCCGCCTCGTCATTCGAACTGGGGCGGGACCACCCCGGCACGCAGCCGGTGTACTACCGGGTCGGCTACGGCAGGCTCGAATGGGGAACTCATCTGACGGACTACCTCGGCGACGTCGTGGCACCCGGCCCTGACCCGGGTTATCTGCTCGCGCTGATCCAGGGCGGCATCCCGGCGCCGGACAGCACGCCCGTGCCAGGTGTGCAGCGGCTCTCGGTGGGAACGGCCGTCCGGGTGGACTCCACAGGAGTGACGGTCAGCTGGCGCCAACCCCAACCGCAACGCGCCGTCGGCGGGCTCTCCCAGGTCATGGCGTCCTTCTTGGACTCGACCAAACCCGAAGCCGCGATCGCGTACAGCGGAGGATTGGCGTCGGCGTTCGTCGCGGCAAGTGCCATCCGCACCGGCCGCCAGCCATTGCTGCTGCATGCGGACCTCGGCCCGGCCTTCCACGCGAGGCCGTTGGCGGCGGTACCCGGCCTCGAGATCCTGCGGATCCCGGTCGATCCGTTCGAGTTGCTGGACTACCACCCGATCACGGGAGACGAGCTGCTCCCACCGTTGCCGGACATCGAGGTGCCCCGCCGAATGCTCGCCCGGCTGGCCGCGGACAGTGGTGGCCTGATCGTCAGCGGTGGCCTTCTCACGACGTTGACCTCGGTGAAGCTCCCCGATGTCCAGGCCGGCCTCGGGGGCTGGCGACTGCTCGGTTGCCAACCGTTCCACATCTCCGGCACCCTCCGGAACCTCGCCGAGGCGCGCGAGCTGCTCGGCAAGGGCGTCGTCTACTCACCGGACCCACTGCGGGACGGAGTGCGGCGAGCACCGGATGCCCAGCCGGTGGGGGCCCCGCCGCCACCTTCGCCAACCGGTGGTGCCACGTTGCCCGGTCTGACCGCCACCGGCCGGCGGGCGCTGGAGACGGCGCATCGCGGCTCGATGGCGCTCTGGCAGGAACATCTGGAGTCGCTCGGTCCGGCTCTCGGCCGGTTGACCGCCGGCTTGGAGGAACACGGTGATGGCGGCGCCGTCCTGCCCGCCCTGGATCCGGGGGTGCTCGCTGCGGTCGTGGCGATGGCACCCAAACGGTTGGGACGTATCCGGCGGGGCATGTTGACAACCCACCTTCCGCTGCGCCGCACAGTGGCCGGCCACGGGATCGACGGTGTCGACGAGTCCTCGCCGGGCTTCTGGCTCCGGCTCACCGCGGCCTGCTACCTGTACCGGGAACGGACAAAGATCATTGCCGAGCTCGAGCGTGGTTGCGCCCTTGCCGATCTCGGTCTGGTCGAGCCAGCGGTGATCACCGGGGTGCTGCGTGACGGGCGCATGCTCGCCGAGCTCGCCCTTCCGCTGCTGCGGATGGTGTGGATCGATCGATGGCTGCGAGGAAGGTCATGAGCAGCCCTCTTCTCGGCAACGGCAACGGCAACGGGGTAAGCGACACCCGGCTCAGGCTGACGCCGGGTACGAGCGTGACGAAGCTGCCCTTCGGCGGCGCCGCGCTCGTCAACGCGACCACGTTAGGGATCACCGACTGCGGTGAGCGCGAGGCCGAGATCCTTGAGCTGCTGCTTGCACACGGCATGCCCGGCCCCGGTGGGCCACCGGATGTTCGTGAGCTCGCCGGCCAGCTGATCGGAGCCGGATGGCTCATGACCGAACCACCAGCCGAGAGGAACTGACCCGTGACCCCGCAGCTCATCGACCTGATATCGACCGCGCTCACGCTGCTCACAGCGGCACTGGCCGGTCCGCTCGCCGTAGCTGGCGGCGCCAAGCTGGTGACCGCGCCGAACCGCTTGGCCTGGCCGTTCGACACCGGCCTGCTGCGGGCGCCGTACGGACCACGGCTGGTCGGCTCAGCCGAGCTGGCAGCCGCGCTTGCCATCGTCGTGCTCCCGGTTGGAGCGGCGGCGCTGATCGCCCTTACGGCATACGCGGCGCTGACTGTGGTGGCGTTGGCGATGAAGGGGCAGAAGTGTGCATGCTTCGGCGTGGCGCGGTTGGCGAACGTCGGCCGACTGCACGTCGGTGCGAACGCGGCGGCAACAGTTCTCGCCACCGCCCTGGTCGTGGCCGATCCGGCCGAGCTGGGCGTGCTGGCGCGGTCTACGGTAGGTGTGCTGACCGCACTGACGACGCTGGTCGTTCTCCTTCTGGTCGACCGGCGCCGCCGCGACGCTCAGGAGACGGCAGCGCCCTGCGCGGAGCGGGTCAGCGGCGTGCAGCTGTACATATCCGACAACTGCCCGGCCTGCCGCTCGCTCCAGCATCTGCTGGTGTCGATGGAGCCGGCGCGGCGGGAAGCCATCAGGACCACTGTCGTCGAGTCCGACAAGGAGCTGCCGGAGTCCCTGTCGGGTCTGGGTGTGCCCTGTGCGATTCCACTCGACACGGCCGGGCAGGCCATCTGCGCTCCGGCCTCAGGTATCGGTGGTGTCAAGGCACTGATCAATACCATCACCAGTACCACTCAGGTGGTGTCGCGTGGCGTCTGAGATGCTGCCGGACCGGCGGCTGGACCGGACGTGGCAGCACATCGATGTCGCAGCGGACGGTTCCGCCTGGGCAGTGCTGACCATGCCGGTGTACCCGGGTGTTGCCGAGCACAATCCAGCCGTGGTGCGGTGGCGGAGCATGGCGGTCGACCCCGATCTGATCGGCCTGGCATCCGGCCGGGCACGTCCCGCCGAGATCGTAATCGGCAATCACAAGTCCGACGCGGGGTGGACGCTTCCGGTGCCCGATGTGCTGTTCAGCAAGCTGGTCTGGCATCCCCGCCTGCCCCTCGTCGCGGGCATCGCCATCCGGGATCAGCGTGCCTTCCCGTGGGTCGCGAACCATGCGGCCCGGACCGTCACGGTCCTCGAGCATGTCCGGGTGGCCAGCGGTTTCGCCCTCCAGGGCAGCCGGTTCCAGGCACCGCTCGGCTGGTGCGGGGACGAGAGCCTGGTTCTGCTGGTGCCCTCCCCCGAGTTACGGCCCACCTCGACGAGACGAAATCGGATGCCTGTCGTTTACGAGGCGACCGGACCCGGTTTCGTCTCCTTCGAGTCAGCGGTTCGCGAGCTCGCGGAACTCGCGGCGGCTGCTCCCGCCGTAGTCGATCTGGTTACCGGTCAGCAGGCCCTGCTCGGACCGCCGGCGCTCATCCGCAGCGTGAATCCTTCGCCGACAGGCCGGTTCGTGTTGGTCG
Source organism: Pseudonocardiales bacterium (assembly GCA_052390495.1). Lineage (GTDB taxonomy): Bacteria > Actinomycetota > Actinomycetes > Mycobacteriales > Pseudonocardiaceae. Next base: position 7,719 of record JBQTGW010000179.1, on the reverse strand, counting down.
AGTACGCCGATCGGGACGGTCGTACTCCCGACGCCGACGGGCTGTGCTGGACCGATGTGGTGCTGGACACTATGCTGCCGGGCAACTCGGTGCCTGTCGGCCGTGGTGGCCGATGGGCCGGTGGTGACGCCGACGTGCTCACCTGGCGCCGTCCTGCCGAATCCGGCACAACGGTTCATTTCCTGGACCTCGCGGTCGAGGACGTGGCCGAGCAGCGGCTTCTCGCCGAGCACAGGCCGTCCGAGCTGACCGGTTGCTGGCCGATCTGGGACCGTGGAGAGCCCGTACTGCTGAGCCACTGCGCACGAACCCTCACGCTGAGTACCGCAAACTCATCGCGTGTCCTCCACCTGCCCGCTGGACCGCTGCGCCTCGGCCGACAGCTGCCGGTGCCCGGCCTGCGCGTCGGCCGGGCGGTGCTCGACTGCAGGGACGCCGCTGGCCAGCCTGGATTGGTCGTCGTAAGTCTCGGCGACTCATCCGCCTCCGTCATCTGGGCGCCTGATGCGGAAGCCGCAACGGTCCGGGGCACGTGGCCGGTGGACGACGGTCACAGCTCCGGGCTGATGGTTCGAGCGGGTCTCAGGCTGGTGAGATACACCCTGACCCGGGACGGTTTCCTGTCGAGCCCGACCGTCGCGCTGGCGGGTACGGACACCGCTTTCCGCCTGAGCACCCCGGCCGGGCGCTCCGTCAGCATCGCCACCGGATTCGGGCACGCCTGGCTCACCTGTCCGGCGGCGGCCGAGGGCCGGAGCGGGCCACCACCGCTCGTGCTGTGGCTGCGGGCAGCTGATCCCAACGGTCCCGCTGCGTCCCCGTCTGCGGCTGACCCAGAGCGCCGGGGGCTGGGCGCGGGCCATCCGCCAGCCGTGTTGGCGGCCACGGGATACCTGGTCGCGACGCTGGATCTGGCTCTGCACTGGCCCGGCGATGCGCAGCTCGCCATGCTGCACGCACAGATCGTCGAGGCCGTTCGAGGCGCGTTGACCTTCCTCGCCGACGAGTACCCCCACGCCGTCGACGGCGGCGTGGTGATCGCCGGACACAGCTTCTGCGCGACGCTGGCGCTCTACGCCCTGGCCCACATTCCCGAGCTCGCCACGGCGATCGTGCACAGCGGCTGCTACAACCGCACATTGACGCCCACCGGCTTCCAGTACGAACGGCGGTCCTACTGGTCGGTGCCTGCGATCTACCACGCCTTCAGCGCACTACATTTCGCCGACCGGCTCGATCGGCCCGTCCTGATCGTGCACGGTGTCGACGACGCGAACCCGGCCACGACCCCCGACCAGGCGGTTGCGCTATATCAGGGAATTGTCGCGACCGGAGGTCACGCCCGCCTGCTGCTGCTGCCGCACGAGGGCCATAGCTTCGGCTATCTCGAGACGCAGCAGACATTGGTCGACGAACATCGCCGGTGGATCGGTCTGCACGCGCGCACCCTGCGGAGCTGTTGACATGCGGTCGCGGAAGAGCAGCTCTCCGGTCCATAATCGTGACGTTGCCCGGTGTATCGGTCTGGCGGTGCGCCTTGCCTGGCAGGCCGACCGCCGTTGCGTCGTGCAACTACTCGGAGTGCAGCTCGCTACCGCGATCGGACTCCTCGGGATCATCCTGCTGATGCGCCAGCTCCTCGGCGGAGTATTTGCAGAACACAGCACCACGGGTGCGGAGACCGACACCGATCTGGTGATCCCAGGCATCTTCGCAATGATTGCTCTAGGTACCGTGAGCGGGATCCTACGTGCCGTGGGCAATGCCCGCCAACGGCTGCTCGCGGTGAAGATGGACCGCCATATCGTGTCGATAGTGCTCCGGTCGGCGGTCCGTGCCGAGCTGGCGCGATTCGAGGATCCCGCCTTCCACGACGGGTTGCAACGCGCCGTTTTCGCCGCGCGCAGCCAGCCGGTCGTCGTGGTGACGACCATGGTGGCGCTGCTGCAGACGGTGCTCACGCTCGGAGCGGTGACCGCGGCCTTCGTGATGATGGCGTGGTGGCTGTTGCCGTTCGCCGCGCTCAGCGCGGTGCCGATCGCCAGGGCGGCACGCAACGAGCGCGACGCCGGCTACCGGCTGAATCACGATCTCGCCGAGAACCGACGCATGAGGCAGTACCTGGAGCGTCTGCTGACCGGGCGCGATGAGGCCAAGGAAATCCGCGCGCTGAATCTCGGGGCACTGCTCTGGAGCCGGTGGCACGCGCAGTACCAGAACGAGATCGACGGGACCGCAGCGACAAGTCGGACGCACCTGCGCCACAAGATCATCGCCCGAATCACCGGTGACGTGCTGACCATCGCGGTCATCGGCGGTTTAAGCTGGTTGCTCGTGGTCGGAGCGCTCACCGTGCCGACCGCTCTGGCCGCGCTGACCGGCCTGTGGCTGCTGTCCACTCGCCTGCGGATGGTCGGTGCAATGCTGAACGACGTGGGCGAGTCCCTCCTCTATCTCACGGATCTGCGGACGTTCGTCGCCGGGGACACCACGCCGCCACAGCCCGCCACCCGGCCGGCGCGCTTCTCGGGCCTCCACGCCGAAGGAATCGGCTTCCGCTACCCAGGATCGGCCAGGCAGGTCCTCACCGACGTGACGATCAGCCTCGGGGCGGGCGAGCTGGTTGCGCTCGTCGGCGCAAACGGCTCGGGCAAGACCACGCTGGCGAAGATTCTCGCCGGTCTCTACCAGGTGGACACCGGTGTGCTGCTGCACGGCGACGAGGTCGTCGAGCCGGGCGCGCTGCGCAATCAGACTGCCGTGGTATTCCAGGACTTCATTCGCTACAAGCTGCCTGCGATCGACAGCATCAGCTTTGGACGACCTGATGAGCCCACGTCCATGCAGCGTGCGGTCGCCGCCGCCGGCCTGGCTGGCGCCGACGAGTTCCTGGCCGAACTACCCGACGGTTACAAAACGGTACTCAGTAAGGAGTTCACCGGCGGTACCGATCTCTCACTCGGGCAGTGGCAACGGTTGGCGCTCGCGCGAGCCTTCTACCGTGACTCGTCCTTCGTGATTCTGGACGAGCCCACAGCGTCACTCGATCCGCAGGCGGAGGCGGAGCTGTTCGCTCGGTTGCGGGTGCTGTTCGCGGGTCGCACGGTGCTATTGATCACCCACCGTTTCTCGAGCGTACGCAGCGCCGACCGGATCTATGTGCTGGATGGTGGCCGGGTTGTCGAAGCAGGCACTCACGAGTCCCTGATGTCGGCCGACGAGACATACGCAAAGCTCTACCGGCTTCAGGCGGACGCCTATCAGGAGATTCGCTAGGCATCCAGGCTGGCCGATATCCGGTCCGCCGGAACGACGAAGGGCTCTAAAAGCTGCGGACCGCTGCGGCCGAAGTCACCGCGTATCGGTTTGGCGGTGGGGGGTTCAGCGTCGGGTCGGTGGCGAGGATCTGCTCATACAACCGCTGCAACACCGGGCCGGGATCGATGCCCAGCTCATCGGCCAGCCGCCGCCGCAGGTGGTGAAAGTGCTCCAGGGAGTCGGCTTGGCGACCGCACTGATACAGGGCGAGCATGAGTTGGCTGGCCAGGCGTTCGTCCAAGGGGTGTGCTGCAGCCCTTAGAACCAACTCGCCGAGTAACCACGTGTGCTGGCCACGGCGCAGCCGAAGGTCGGTGCAGTCCAGCTCAGCCGCAAGCCGTTCCCACTCCAAGGTGGCGCGCAGGGCGTCGAGCCACGGAGTGTCCAAGGCGGCGAAGGCATCTCCCCGCCACAGCCCCAGCGCCTTCTCAAACAAGATCAGCGCCCGATCTTCCTCAGCCGCGCGGGCCTGGGCAAGCAGCCAGCGAAACCGGTGCAGATCCACGACCATCGGATCAACCACGAGGACATAACCACCGGTCTGCCGGGTGAGACGAACCTCGTGGGCGGGGGCCAGAGCCTGCCGCAGCCGGGACAGGTAGCTGTAGAGCGTGTCACGAGCACGATGTGGAACACCCTGTCCCCACACCCGGTCGACAAGCTGGTCAACCGTCACCGGCTGATTGGCCTCGGCTAACAACACCGCCAGCACACACCGCTGCCGGACATGGCCCACCTTCACCCGCCGACCATCCACCCAGGTCTCGACGTCGCCGAGGACACCGAACTTAACCGCCAACTTGACCACTCCTCTGCGTGGAAATCCTTGCTATGCCCAGGTAGATGGTTCAAGGTTCGTTCAAGATACGCCCATAATCAGGCTCTTCGAAGTTAATCAGCCTGGATCCACCGAAGAACGTTGTTAATTGATCGTGTCGTGAGAGGGGAAGTGCCCCCTGACCTGGGATAATGGGAGTTGCTGAAGCTTCCATGACCCATATCGAAAGGGCACTTCGCAGATGCAATTGTAGCTATTCAGCTGGGGTGAGGGGTGGTGGCAGCCAGGGGCCGGTGGTGGGGAGCTGGCGTAGGGCTTGGAGTTTGTCGATGCCCCACTTGGTGGCGGTGTCGAGGTAGGAGTGCACGATCGCGAAGTCGATGAGTCCTTGAAGGGTGCGCCAGCAGCCGCCGGAGGTGCGTTGTTGCACCTTGACTGGCCGGATCGCGCGTTCGGCGCAGTTGTTCGTGAACGGTACCGTGAGGTCGACCGCGAAGCGCAGGATCGGGTCTTCGTAGCGGGTGAATCGCCGGATGAGCCGGCGGGCCTGGACCGCGAGGGTGCTGCGGTGGCCGTGGTTGTCGGTGGTGCCTTTGGCGAGGGCTCCCAGGTAGTGGTTGCGGATCTGTGCCAGGACAGCCGGGGCGAGTTGGCCGGCGCCGGTGGTGCGGGCCTGGTGGGCGGCCTGGTTGGCTTCCAGCAGGGTATTGGCCATGGCCTGGGCCCAGAGTTGCCCGGTCGGGTCGGCGTCGCTGAGGGCACGCAGGTCCCGGAGTAAATGGGCTGCACACCAGGCGTGCACCGCGGGCAGGTGCGTGTACCCGGGGTAACCGTCGCGCATGAGGGTGCCGGTGAACTCCGCCAGTACCCCACCGGCGTCGATGTCGTCGCTGGAGCGGCCACCGACGTGCATCAACGTCAGGTATTCGGTGCACGCCACGTGCACATACGCCAACGCCCCGGCGGCCCGGCCGGTGGTCTCGTCGGCGTGCAGCACCCCGGCGGTGGGTAACAGGGCTTGCAGGTGCGGCAGGAAGGCGGTTCCAGCAGGTCCGCGGCCCGCCCGCGGACACCGGCCAGGAACCCGGCCGGCACCCGGATCCCGGCCAGCGCGTCCAGCACGCTGGCCGCCCGCCCGATCGGGAGGTAATGCCCGCAGGTCAGCAACGCGGCCAACGCGGTGGTCTGCGGGCCGATCCGGACCGGGCTTCCCGGACGTAACGCCAATGCCACCACCGGATCGGGTACCAGCCCAGTCCCAGCGGGCGCGGGGCCAGGCCCGGTCACCGCCTCGGTGGCGGCAGGCCCCGGGGCACTGGTCTGGTCCGGGGCACCGGCGGCGGGGCGCGCCAGGTCAGCACCGGGGTCCATCAGGCGGGGCACGTCGGTGGCCGTGGGATCGTTGACATGCCCACACCCGCCGCAACGCCGCGACACCAAGTGGTACTCGGTGACCTTCGGCGGCGGCGGCTCGGCATCCACCACCTGGCGACGGACCCGCACGGTCTCTGCGGCGCCCTCCAACGACTCCGCACACCGGGCACAGTGATCCGGGGCGACCTCGAACGTCTCATCCGGATCATCGACCACACTCCGCGACACCGACGCCGAACCCGGCTGCTTCCCCGGTTTGCGACCCGACCGGCCCCTCGACGAGCGTTTCTTCGCGGGCTGCTTATCCCACGGCGCATCCGCCGACGGTGGACGTGGATGTGGACTCGTTGCTGCGGCGGGTCTACGGCAAGGCCAAGCAGGGTGCCGGGTTCGGGCACACCAAGATCGGGGGCTAACTGAGAACGCCGTAGGGGGGCCGGTCCTATGTGCAGGACCGGCCCCCCTACGCAGGGAACTAGCTAGCGGATCAGAAGTCCATTCCGCCGCCGTCTTGCATACCGCCCCCGCCGCCCGCAGGCGCCGGGTGCTTCTCCGGCTTGTCCGCGACCACAGCCTCGGTGGTCAGGAACAGGGCCGCGATCGACGCCGCGTTCTGCAACGCCGAGCGGGTGACCTTGGCCGGGTCGATGATGCCCGCCTTGATCAGGTCCTCGTACTCGCCGGTGGCCGCGTTGAGGCCGTACCCGACGGGCAGGCCACGCACCTTCTCGGCCACCACGCCACCCTCGTGGCCGGCGTTGATAGCGATCTGCTTCAGCGGAGCCTCCAGCGCCACCCGGACGATGTTGGCACCAGTCGCCTCGTCACCGGTGAGCTCGAGCTTCTCGAAGGCCAGCGCCCCGGCCTGGATCAGCGCGGAGCCACCGCCTGCGACGATGCCCTCCTCGACGGCCGCCTTGGCGTTGCGCACCGCGTCCTCGATGCGGTGCTTGCGCTCCTTGAGCTCGACCTCGGTCGCCGCCCCCGCCTTGATCACCGCAACGCCACCGGCCAGCTTGGCCAGCCGCTCCTGCAGCTTCTCGCGGTCGTAGTCGGAGTCCGAGTTGTCGATCTCGGCACGGATCTGGTTGACCCGGCCCTGGATCTGGTCGGCCTCACCAGCACCCTCGACGATGGTGGTCTCGTCCTTGGTGACGACGACCTTGCGGGCCCGGCCCAGCAACGAGATATCGGCCGTGTCCAGCTTGAGCCCGACCTCCTCACTGATGACCTCACCACCGGTGAGGATGGAGATGTCGCCCAGCATCGCCTTGCGGCGATCACCGAAGCCAGGCGCCTTGACAGCGACCGACTTGAAGATACCGCGGATCTTGTTGACGACCAGAGTCGCCAGCGCCTCACCCTCGACGTCCTCAGCGATGATCACCAGCGGCTTGCTGGACTGCATGACCTTCTCCAGCAGCGGGAGCAGGTCCTTCACCGACGAGACCTTCGAGGCAGCCAGCAGGATGTAGGGGTCCTCCAGGACCGTCTCCATCCGCTCGGAGTCGGTGACGAAATACGGCGAAATATAGCCCTTGTCGAAGCGCATGCCCTCGGTGAGCTCCAGCTCCAAGCCGAAGGTCTGACTCTCCTCGACGGTGATGACGCCTTCCTTGCCGACCTTGTCCATCGCCTCGGCGATGAGCTCGCCGATCGCAGGGTCAGCAGCGGAGATCCCGGCCGTGGCCGCGATCTGCTCCTTGGTCTCGACCTCCTTGGCCGAGTTCAGCAGCTGCGCGGAGACGGCCTCGACGGCCTTCTCGATACCCCGCTTGAGCGCCATCGGGTTAGCCCCGGCCGCGACGTTACGCAGACCCTCACGCACCAGCGCCTGAGCCAGCACAGTGGCGGTAGTGGTCCCATCACCCGCGACATCATCAGTCTTCTTGGCGACTTCCTTGACGAGCTCAGCCCCGATCTTCTCCCACGGGTCTTCGAGCTCGATCTCCTTGGCGATGCTCACACCATCGTTGGTGATGGTGGGGGCACCCCACTTCTTCTCCAGGACGACGTTGCGGCCCCTGGGGCCGAGCGTCACTCTGACGGCGTCGGCGAGCTGATTCATGCCGCGCTCAAGACCTCGGCGGGCTTCCTCGTCGAACGCGATCATTTTGGCCAGTGCGGTGTGGTCCTCCGGTCATGGGCGCCGCGGGTTACGCGGCAAGGACACAGTGCTCGGCCAGGCTCGGTGCCCGCGACGGACGCCCGGCTCGCACCGGACTCACCGTCCCGACCTCAGTGTTGTG
>JBQTGW010000178.1:0-19493 GCA_052390495.1 Pseudonocardiales bacterium | reverse complement strand
TGATCAACCTGCGGCGTGGGGCAGATCTGGAGTCAGATGATCTTCCGTCGTGGGCTGAGCGTGGGTTGATCATGCTCAGGCCGAATCCTACCCTGACCTGCGAGGTGACACCCCGTGCCAGGATGACGCCCAGCTCACGGGCTGGATTAGCTGGCACTTCGCAGCTCAGCACTTGTCTGACCGGGTGGACCTTCAGTTCGGAGCCGAATCGCAGTTCTGGAGGCCCGGAAATCGCCATTTGGAGCCTAATAGCAGTTTCAGGCCCCGTGGTGACTGATAGCCCGGACCTGGTGATCGTAAAACGGCTGCTCGACCATGCGAAGGCGCGGGGTTTTCAGTTCCGGCGAGCGGACGGCCCGCACGAGACTCCGACCGGCCCGGCAGTGCCCCCGACCCACTGGGGTTCGTTTCGTTAGGCTCTACTTGCACTGGCGGTGAGTGACAGGCTGAGAGCTGAGAGTGGTCATGGGCAGGTTCTCGAACGCGGCCGATGGCAACGACACGCCAAGGAAACGGGGTAGGAAGGCAAGACCGCCCAACCCGGACGACGGCCCGCTCGCCGCGTTCGCTCATGAGCTCTGGGCGCTCAAACGCCGTGCGGGCGACCCGTCCTTCGCCACGATGTCTACTCAGCTCGGCGCGGCTGCGTCCAAGTCGTCCCTGGCCGCCGCGACCCACGGGACGGCGTTGCCGAGTTGGGAGACGACCTGGGAGTTTGTTCGGGTGCTTGCTGTCGACCAGCTCGGGGCCGATGCGGAGGAAACCCAACGCGAGTGGCTCGCTCGCTGGAAGGCCGCCGGTGCTGCTACCGATCCGGCTAACACCGATCCGGCCGACACCGATCCGGCCGACACCGATCCGGCTAACACCGACCCGGCCGACACCACAGACCCGGCCGACACCACAGACCCGGCCACACCGAACCCGGCCGCGGCTCCGCCGGCTGGTGAAGGTGTCCAGCCCAAGCCGGTGTTCTGGTCGACCCGCAACAAGGCTGTGATGGCCGCTGCCGCCGCACTCGTCATCGCCGGTGTCGGCCTCGGCTCGCTGGTCTCATCGTCTCCCGCGCCGGTACCCGGGGAAGCCGACGCGGCCCAGCTGGACGACGCGACCTTCGAAGCCGATGTGACATTCCCGGATGGTTCGGTGGTGGCTCCGGGCCAGACGTTCACCAAGGTGTGGCAGCTGCGCAACAGCGGGTTGATTCGATGGACGGGACGCTACCTGACCCGGGTGAACTCCACGCCGTGCCAGGCGCCGGACATGGTGCCCATCCCGGTCACCGACCCCGGCAACCCCGTGCGTATCGAGGTACCAGTCACGGCCAGCGAATCACCGGCCCACTGCAAAATTCTCTGGAAGATGACCGACGCCGAGCGGAGGATTCTGTTCCCCGACAAAAATCCAATCTTCCTCGACGTCGTGGTCCGCGCTCAGGAGTAACCGGAGCGGGCGCCTGTCTGCCGTGGGACGAACCCACGGCGTTGCTCCGCCGTGGGTTCGTCCCCGTCACGTCTCGTCAGCAGTCGTCGAGGATCCGGTAGCTTTCGGCCTGGTTGTCGAAACCGTTATGCGCCAGATTCCCTCGTGCGCCGTTCTTCTCGACAGTGTAGCTGTCACCCGTCCAGTTGTCGTTGTCGTAGAGTCTCACGCACTTGTTACTGTTGTTGACGACGGACGAGATTTCGTTGTCACCGTCCCACCCGTCGATCTGGTACTTGCCCACATCGGCCGGCTGGTTGACGTACAGGCTCCCACTATATTCGGCATCTTCCCACATGCACACCGCCCCGTTGCAGGGTGCCGCGCTGGCTGGCGCGGCGAGTCCGAACAGCAGCAAGGGTGCCGCGGCGAGCAGGAAGGCAGTCCTGGTACCGGTCTTCATCTTTACCTCCAGATGTCAGGTGAGATTTCGATCCGGACGAGTTCCACGCTAGCGGCGTCCTCCCGACCCACTCCACCGTTCTTTGTCCGAGTAATGTCCACCGGCCATTGGACAACTGAACTCGCTGGTCAGCGGCCTGACGCGACACACGCCAACTTAGTCTGGGAACCGCGCCGCACGCGGAGATGAGCGGATGTCGGGGAGCCGCGGCTAGTGGTCGGTGGGTTAGTGAGTGGTCTGGTCCGAAGAACCGGAAGAACCGGAAGAACCGGCAGGATCGGCCGGGTGCTCGGTGTCGGTGGTGCTGGTGTCGAGCTGGTCGGCCAGTGCGTTGAGGGCTCGCAACAGCAGTTCGAGGCGGGCCGGTGTGGCGGTGGCGGGCGCTGCGGCCAACACCCAGTCCTGCTCCAGCCACAGCACGCGAACGTCTTGGCCCACCTCGACGCACGCGGCGGCCAGTTCCGGCGTGATCAGTGGGCGGGCGCGGTCCGGATCGGTGGTGTACGCGGCGCGCTCGCCTACGTTGGCCAGCGGCTCCAGGCCGGGGTCAGGGGAGCGCTGACGGGTCAGCGTCCATAACTCGACCACCAGATCGGTGGCGTGCATCTTCCGCCGCAGGGCGACCAGCACGCTGGAGACCTTGCCGCTCTGCTCATGGTCGAAGATGTGCACGGGGCGGCGGCCCTGCGGGGTGAACAGACTGCCGATGACCAGATTCTTGGCTACCCCCGCTCCGCCCCGAGCGATCAACCCGTGCCGCCAGCGGTCCGCGAGTACCGGATCGGACGCCACGAACCGCCATCCGCGCAGCGCTGCCCAGCGCCGCCGAGCCCGCTGGTGGGCGGTGCGATGCCCGTAGTCAGCGGCGAGCAGCACCGCGCCTGCCACGGCGGCCAGGCCGGCGATCAGGAACCATATCCACGGTGACACCCCGCCGAGCGTAGTCATGCCGAGCCGACCGGGCATCGCGGTGCGGTTCGGTCAGCTCCTGGTGGGCTGCGAGAGGGTCGCCGTGGTCTGCAGCGTTACCGTGTCACCCTGGGCCGCGTTGTCCGCTGGGCCGACGTTGGGGAACCTGAAGGTGAGGGTGTAGGTCACCGAGTCCCCTGGCCCGACATCCGGAGTACTGACGGTGTCGAGTCCCGAAAGTGGGCCGCTGTACAGATTCATCGCGCCTCCGCCGGAGACGGTGACCTGGAGCTTGTCCTGCAACTCGCCGAGGCTTTCGGGGGTGGCGCAGGTGGTGTCATAGATTACCTCATCTTCATCGCAGCCGTTCTCCGCCGGATTTGCGAGCACGAAGTCGAGTGTCACGTTTCCGGGCACCGCCGCGCTGGCGTTGGTGTAGATCAGCGTCCTGGTCATAGCGGCCCCGCCGGGGACGAAGTAGCCCAGGTGGACGGCCACATTTGTGGATTCGCCGAATTCAAGCGTGCCTGCGGCATGAGGGTGGTCCGGTCCGCTCTGGGGGTCGCTGGAGGCCGCGAGGGCGCCCACGCCGACGGTGATTGCTGCGGCTCCGACCGCGACGATGGCGATACGGGCAGTCGTCTTCTTCACATTCGCGTTCATCATGGACTCCTCTCTCAGAGTTCTCAACTGGTTTACGGGGTTGCCTGGTGGGGGATTAGTGGCCCCAACCACCGCGTCAAGGCGAAATTCTGTCGGAGGATGCGGGAGTGCACATACCCAAGATGAGGTATTCGTAGCGCTGCGCGGCGGGAGCGGTACCCAATCGTTAGTACTATCGCCAGTACTTTGGTACCTGGTGCCGGTGGTCGGCTGGCTGCACATTTTCCTCGTTAGCCCGACTGCCCCTTTTTTCCCGCTATAGGGTGCTCCTGCCCATGGTGGCCAGTCACCTCCTGTCGCTAAGGACACAATCAGCTGGCAGCCGGGATCACCCACACGCCGATAGCCACGATCACTTACACGCTGCGTAACAGCCGATTGACGGCGCTGTCACGTCGCGTGCGTAACAGTGCCGTCGCGGCTGACGAATATGGGATCGAGGGCTGTCCCCAGTCTGGGATCGCCCCTGGTGAAACTGGTTCGGTCGGTAGCAGCAAAGGAGGTGAATACGGGTGCAGTTGGGAAGCGGCCGTCCAGCACGGCGGCGCATCACCTGGTCCATGCTGCTGGTCACGGCGGTGTCTCTGGTGGTGCGCGCCCTGCACGCGGCGTGGCGTGCGCGGGCCGAGTCCCAGTCCCGGTTGCATGCCGCCGAGAACGCGATGGCGCGCACTGCGGTCCGCGACCATGAGATGCGCAACCTCGTGGCAGGCCTGTCCGCAGCGGTGAACGTGCTCACGGATCAGGCAGCCGGGGACTCACCGCAGAGCCGCCACTTCCGCGCGGCCACTCGCGCCGAGCTGGAACGACTCCGCCGGATACTCGACAGCGACCAGCATGAGGAGATCACAACGCCGTCCCCGGTGGCAGTGGGTCCCCTGCTGAGCGGCCTGGCCGCACTGCACAGTACCCAGGGTGTGGCCATCGAGGTGAACACCGACGACGACTCGTACGTGCTGATGCCACCAGATTGCCTCGCCCACATCGTGACCAACCTGTTGGTCAACTGCGCCCGGCACGCCCCGGGATCGCAGGTGTGGCTGACCGCTTACCGCAACGGCGACCGCATCGTCATCGAGGTCACCGACGATGGACCGGGACTGCCCCCGGGCCGGACCGCGGAGCTGCTGTGGCCCGGGATGCGCGGCCCTTCGTCGACCGGGACAGGCCTGGGGCTGTCCGTCAGTGCCCAGCTGGTCAGCCGGTACTGCGGCACGATCCGCCTGTTACCCAGGCCAGTCGGCTGCACCGTCGTCGTGGAGCTGCCCGCAGCCACCGTCGGCTCGTGGCCGTTGACAGCAGTCGCGGCATGATGAACGTCGACGGCCACGCCACCGACGGCCACGCCACGGTGTGGATCGTGGACGATCATCAGCTGCTCAGCTCCGCGCTGGTGATCGCGCTCGGTTCGCGGGGGTTGCGGGCGCGAGCGCTGGTGCCCGGCGAGCTGCTCGCCCAGCTGGAGCGGTCGGCACCGCCCGGTGGGCTGCTGCTGCTCGACCTCGACCTCGGTGCGGGGGTTGATGGTGCCCAGTTGGTCCGCCCGCTGCGTCGGGCCGGCTGGCGAGTCCTGGTGATCACCGGAACCAAGGACATGGCGCACATCGCCACAGCCGTGACGGCCGGTGCGGCCGGTTGGGTGTCCAAGACGACGCAGTTCGACAAGCTCGTCACGGAGACCGTGCATGCCGCACAGGGACGATCGTTGCTGAGCGACGCAGAATGCCAGCGCATGCGAGAAATCGCCGACGCGGACCGGCAAGCGGCCGAGTCGTTCACCCAGCGGTGGAACCAGCTGACCCCGAGGGAGCGCCAGATCCTCGACTGCCTGGTCAGCGGCCTGCGGGCGCGGGCTATCGCGCAGCGGTCCACCGTCTCGTTGGCCACGGTGCGGACCCAGATCCGCTCGATCCTGGCCAAGCTGGCGGTGTCCTCGCAGCTGGAGGCCGTCGCCCTGGTGCGCCAGTACAGATCGTGACGCATACCCCTGCGCTGCGCAGTCAACGGCGATGCGCGACGATGCGTACGTGGACTATTTCGAGGACGAATTCTCACCCGAGCCGATCGAGTCGTCCGACGACGACAGCACCCGAATCCGCACTATGGACGGCAGCGCGATCGTCGTGCGTACCGACCCGACGACCCGGCTCGCCAGCCTGGACCTCGAGAACTCCGACGGTGCGCTGATCGAGAGCCGCGTCCTCGGTGTGGAGGACCTGCAACGCCTGGTCGAGGCGCTGGACGCCGCACGCGAAGAGGCTCGTACGTCCGACGGCCCGGTGGTGCTGGACGTGTCCGCGGTGATCGGCCGCGACTGAGCCCCACCAAAGGGGCTGGCGGGGCTCACCTACCTCACTTGGTGCCGTTGTCGTCGACGCCACCGAACTTGTCGAAGCCGCCGTCGTCGCGGACGCCACCGCGGCCATCATCGACGTGGGTGTCGACGGGACCGTCGACGGGGGCGATCGTCCGCAGCAAGGTGCGGCCCGGCAGCAGCTCCACGTGTTGGCTGTAGATCTCTGTAAAGCTCACCACGTCGGACATCAAGATCCTCAAGTGTGGTAGGAAAACGCGACCTCTGATGGGGTCAAGCGCAGAAAAACGTCGTTGCGGCCTTGCCGGTTGGACACAACTTATCCTGGCGAAGGGCGAGGTCAACGGCAACCATCGCGCTACGCAAGTCCGTCACGCTGTCTACCTAAAGAATGAATGACAGACAACGCCGGGCTGGCCTCGGCGCTGAAGCGGGCCGCCTCGCGCGCACACTCCGGGCAATAGCGCACACAATCCCGACAGCCCGGACAGTCGGGATCTTCAACGTCCGGGTCCGGCTCGGCCACGTCCGCACAGCACAAGACGATGACCTCCCGCGTGTGGTACCGCTGCGCGAACGCCTCGTCCGACTCGACCAGGTGCCGCACCGGCAGCGATCGGCCACACCGCAACGCCGCGTGCAACGCCGCGAGATCAACCGCTGGCGGCAGACTCGCCTGGTCGTCGGCGGGGGGACCCGGTGCCGGGGGCCGTGTCATATGACTGGTCACCACGCAGGGCACGGGTACGGGTTGACCAACCTTGCGCGCTAGCATCAGCAGGCTCCTCTCGAGCCAGATGGCTTCGATAAAAGTGAAACGATTCACGTAGGATGCACAGTAGCCACTGGATCGCTCTCTGTCTACACTCAGTTGCAGCGATCCACGGCCGGTAGGGTTGCATCAAATAAGGAGGCGACAGGCATGTCACGGAGACCTGGCCCGACCGTCCGGGCGCGGCGCCTGCGTCGTGAGCTGAAACGGCTCAGGAACGGCATCGGCCTGAACATCGACAGCGCGGGCAAGCAGGCCGGCCTGTCCGGGCCGACGGTCAGCCGCATCGAGAGCGGCAAGCGCGGCGTCACCGTCGATGAGGTGGAGAAACTTCTCGACACCTACCAGGTGCCGCTGCCGCAGCAGCGCGAGTACCTCGACCTGGCCGAGCGGGCCAACGAGCTGGGCTGGTGGCAGGCGTACGGCTCGCAGCTGACCGACGCCACCCAGACCCAGATCGCGCTGGAGGAGGACGCCACCACGATCACGAACTTCGAGCCCGTGGTCGTGCCGGGTCTGCTGCAGATCGCCGCCTACGCCCGCGCCGTGATCAGCACCACCGGGCTGCACGCGACGCCGAGGGATATCGAAGCCAAGGTCGCGGCCCGGATGGCCCGCCAAGCCATCCTCACCCGGCCCGACCCACCGCGCCTGGTCGCCATCCTCGACGAGGCGGTGCTGCGCCGCGAGGTCGGCGGTCGCGAGATCATGGCCCGCCAGCTGCGGCATCTGGTCGACACCGCCCAGGCCGCGCCCAACGTGACGATCCTGGTGATCCCGTTCATGGCGGGCGCGCACGCCGGGACCGAAGGACCGTTCGCGATCATGGAGTTCGGGGTGGAACCGGGCGCGGTCCTGCTGGAGGGCAAGACCGCCGACCTGTTCCTGGAGAAGGACGACGAGATGGTGGCTTATCAGGACACCGCGAGTATGCTCGCCGAGTCGGCCCTCGATGCCGACGACTCGATCGCTGTGATCGGGCTGGTGCTCAAGGAGATGCCATGAACAGCGGCAGGCGCCGTGGCGCGGTGGATCACTCCCGGACCGGGTGGCGCAAGAGCAGCCGCAGCTCCGCCAACGCCAACTGCGTCGAGGTCAACACCGACCACCCCGGGCTCGTGCACCTCCGGGACAGCAAGAACCACGGCACCGGACCGACGATCACCGCCACCCGTCGGCAGTGGATCCTGCTGCTCGGCGATATCGCCCAGCTCTGATTCTCGCATTCGCCGCCGCGCGGCGCTCTACGGCGAGATGTGCGAGGTGCTGCTGCACCGCTGCCAGGACGCCAAAGGTCTGTTCAACGGGACCGGGCTGCGTGGCGAGCAGAAGGAGCGAGTGGCCCGGGAACTTCCTCACCGGTGTATTTGGTGTACTTCGCCCACTCCGGGCCGGTAAGGCGTTACGGTGCGCTCTGAACGTGTGACGGAGGCGAAGGGACGACCGATGGCCGGCGACGTTGGGCAGGGGCCACGCAATGTGGTGCTGGCGGATCTGCTGGGGCAGGTCCAGTGGACTCCGGAGGACCTGGCGCAGCGGCTCAACGCGCTGGCCGCGATGCTGGACCTGGGGATCCAGATGCACCGCAGGACGCCGCAGCGCTGGGTCAGCGGCCGGGCCGATCGCCCGGTGCCGCCGGTGCCCCGGGAGCCGTGGCCCGCGCTGGTGTGCCTGCTCCTGCACCGGCAGTCCGGGCAGCCGGTGACCCCGGAGCTGCTGGGCTGGCCGGGCGGCCGGGGCCTGCGCCACGTCCGCACCGACGGCGAGCTGGGCCGGACCCACGACGGGGCCGGGGCGATCGCAGCGCTGCGGGAGGTGGTGGATGCCGACACCTCGGCGCCGGGCTACTCCCGGGCCCGCAATGAGCTGAGCCCAACCGATGCGGAGGATTCAGGGGTGTTCAACCCGGGCCGGGGGACGGCCTCGGCGTGGCCCCGGCGGCTCAACCTCGGAGTCGTCGAGAACATGGAACAGATCGCCCGGTCGCAGCGGCGGCTGAGTGCTGCCCTTGGCCCGATGACGTTGCCTCCGGTGCGCGAGAGCCTGCGGCTGGTGGTGAACCTGCTGCAGAACTACATCTCCTCCGAGGAGGCGGGCCGGCGGCTGTACGCGCTGGCCGTGGAGCTCGGGCGGTTGGCGGGTTGGCTCGCGTTCGACTCCGACCAGCCGGCGCTGGCGCAGCGCTATCTCCTCGCCGCCCTGCGCGGCGCGCAAGCCAGCGGCGACCACCCCGCAGGCGCGGACATCCTGGGGGTCATCAACCTCCTGGCGGAACCACCGAGCCTCGGGTGACGGTGAGGGTTCCGGTGCCGCCTGCGCCGGTGTCGTCGAGGTCCACCCGGACGGTGTCGCCGTCGGTGATGTCACCGGCGAGTAGGGCCTTGGCCAGTTGGTCGCCGATCGCGGACTGGATCAGCCGTCGGAGCGGGCGGGCGCCGTAGAGGGGGTCGAAGCCGTTCATCGCCAGCCATTCCCGGGCGGCGTCGGTGACGTCGAGCTCCAACCGCCGGGCCGCGAGACGCCGCGCCAGCTGGCCGATCTGGATGTCCACGATGGACGTCAGCTCCTCCGTGGACAGCCCGTGGAATACCACCAGGTCGTCCAGCCGGTTGAGGAACTCGGGCTTGAAATGCGATCGCACCACGGCGAGTACGGCGTCGGTACGTGCCCGGTCATCCAGTATTGGGTCGGCTAGCGCGGCTGAGCCGAGGTTGGAGGTGAGCACCAGGATGGTGTTGCGGAAGTCGACCGTGCGGCCCTGGCCATCGGTCAGCCGGCCGTCGTCGAGCACAGCCAGCAGCACGTCGAAGACGTCCGGGTGCGCCTTTTCCACCTCGTCGAAGAGTACGACGCTGTAGGGCCTGCGGCGGACCGCCTCGGTAAGCTGGCCGCCCTGGTCGTAGCCGACGTATCCGGGTGGGGCGCCGACGAGACGGGCCACCGAGTGCTTTTCGGCGTATTCGCTCATGTCGATGCGCACCATGGCGCGTTCGTCGTCGAACAAGAATTCTGCGAGCGCCTTGGCCAGCTCGGTTTTACCGACTCCGGTGGGTCCGAGGAACAGGAATGACCCGGTGGGTCGGTCCGGATCGGCGACACCGGCCCGTGCCCGGCGGACCGCGTCTGAAACGGCGCGCACCGCTTCGGCTTGGCCGACGACGCGGCGGGTCAGCGCGTCCTCCATCCGCAGCAGTTTGGCGGTCTCGCCTTCCAGCAGGCGCCCGGCGGGGATTCCGGTCCACGCCGATACCACGTCGGCGACGTCGTCGGGGCCGACTTCCTCCTTGAGCATCACCTGTGGGTCCCGAGCTGACGCGGTGGCCTCGTCGAGCCGCTTCTCCAGTGCCGGGATCATGCCGTAGCGCAGCTCGGCGGCCCGGCCCAGGTCACCGTCGCGCTCGGCGCGTTCGGACTCGCCGCGGAGCTGTTCGAGCTGCTCCTTGAGCTCCCGGGCGGTCTCGATGGCGCTTTTCTCGTTCTGCCACCGGGTGGTCAGCTCGGCCAGGCGCTCCCGGCGGTCGGCCAGCTCGCGGCGCAGGGCGCCCAGGCGCTGCAGCGAGGCCGCGTCGGACTCCTTGGCCAGCGCCATCTCCTCGATCTCCAGGCGGCGCACGGCGCGCTCCACCTCGTCGATCTCCACCGGTCGAGAGTCGATCTCCATGCGCAGCCGCGAGGCCGCCTCGTCGACTAGGTCGATCGCCTTGTCCGGCAGGAACCGCGCGGTGATGTAGCGGTCGGACAGCGCGGCGGCGGCGACCAGCGCGGCGTCGGTGATCCGGACGCCGTGGTGCACCTCGTAGCGCTCCTTCAAGCCTCGCAGGATGCCGATCGTGTCTTCGACCGTCGGCTCCCCGACCAGCACCTGCTGGAACCGCCGCTCCAGCGCGGCGTCTTTTTCGATGTGCTGGCGGTACTCGTCCAGGGTGGTCGCACCGACCATGCGCAGCTCGCCGCGGGCCAGCATCGGCTTGATCATGTTGCCGGCGTCCATGGCCGATTCTCCGGTGGCTCCGGCCCCGACGATGGTGTGTAACTCATCAATAAATGTGATGACTTCACCGGCCGAGTCGGTGATCTCCTTAAGTACCGCCTTGAGCCGCTCCTCGAATTCGCCGCGGTATTTCGCGCCGGCCACCATCGAGCCGAGGTCCAGCCCGACGACCCGCTTGTCGCGCAGCGACTCGGGTACGTCACCGGCGATGATGCGCTGGGCGAGGCCCTCGACGATGGCGGTCTTGCCGACGCCGGGCTCGCCGATGAGCACCGGGTTGTTCTTGGTGCGCCGGGAGAGCACCTGCACCACCCGGCGGATCTCCGCGTCGCGGCCGATCACCGGGTCCAGCTCGCCCTTGCGGGCCCGCTCGGTGAGGTCGACGCCGTATTTCTGCAGCGCCTGGTAGGTGGCCTCGGGGTCGGGGCTGGACACCCTGGCTGAGCCGCGGACGGACTGGAACGCCTCCCGCAGCGCGTCAGGCGTGGCGCCGTGACGGCGCAGCAGCTGCCCGGTTGAGTCGCTCAGCGATGCCAGCCCGACGAGCAGGTGTTCGGTGGAGACGTACGAGTCGCCCATCTCGGTAGCCAGATTCTGGGCGTGATGCAACGCCGTGGCCGCCTGCCGGTCGAGCTGCGGAGCGGCCACCGTGGAGCCGGTGGCTGAGGGCAGGCGCTGGGTCAGTTCCTTGAATTCCGCGCGTACCGCGGCCGCGTCTGCGCCCACCGCCGCGAGCAGCGGCGCCGTGATGCCGTCGGTCTGGGCGAGCAAAGCACCGAGCAGGTGCACGGGCGTGACGTCGGGGTTTCCCGCTACCGTGGCAGCCTGCACGGCTGACGAGATGGCTGCCTGCGTCTTGGTGGTGGGGTTGAAAGAGTCCATTAGTCGAAGCATCCTTCACTGCGTGCCGTCGCCAAGTAGGAACACACAGCCGCTACCGTGTCATACTGCTGGACCCGTAGCAGCCCACCAAGTAGGTAGGTAGACAGCTGACAAGAGCCAACCCGAACTCACGATAAACGCCTGACCAATGCAACAAGTGATCAAGGAGCGACTGGGCGGGATGAGCGGTTGAGCGCCCGTGCGTCGGGGAGTTCGCATCGACCGCGGGGGTCACGTGCCCACCGCCCACCTGGAGAAGACCCGTCCGGACCATGACCGCCAACGCAGCACTGAGACCAGTCCCCCCACCTGAGCGCGAACCCCACGTAGCCGGTAGCGCCCCCCAAGGTAGCGCCACCACCCCCCAAGGCAACGGTGGCGCAGCCACCATGGTGCGACTCATCCGCGAGAGCTTCGCGGTGGTCGAGTCATCCGCCGAGGAGGTTGCTCGCTACTTCTACGGGGTGTTGTTCACTATCGCCCCGGCCACCCGAGAGCTTTTCCCGGCCAACATGGAGGTCCAGCGCAGCCGGTTACTGCGGGCCTTGGTGCACGTCGTGCAGATGGTCGACCGTCCCGACGACCTGGTGCCGTTCCTGCGTCAGCTTGCGCGCGACCACCGCAAGTTCGGAGTGATCACGGATCACTACGACGCGGTGGGCAACGCCCTGATCTGCGCGCTGAAGCAATATGCGGGCACCGCGTGGACGCCGGAGGTCGAGAAGGCTTGGGTGGACGCATACGGTCTGGTCGCCAGGACGATGGTGGAGGCGGCCGAGGCCGAGCAGGGCCCTGCCTGGTGGACCGCGGAGATCGTCGAGCACCAGCGGCTGACCTGGGATCTTGCGGTGGTGCTGGTCAAGCCGAACCAACCGGTGCCGTACCGGGCCGGTCAGTACGTCGGTGTGGAGGTGCCGCAGCGGCCTCGACTGTGGCGTTACCTCTCGCCTGCGAACGCTCCCCGCCCCGACGGGTCGATGGAGTTCCATATCCGTGCGGTACCGGACGGCTGGGTCAGCCGATCGATCGTCAGTCACTCCCAGGTTGGCGACGTCTGGCGGATCGGCTCGCCGATGGGCCGCATGCCGGTAGATCGACAGTCCGGCCGGGACGTGCTCATGGTCGCCGGAGGTACCGGAATCGCCCCGATGCGCGCCATGCTCGAGGAACTCGCGCGCTGGGGCGACAACCCGCAGGTCCAGGTGTTCGTGGGCGGCCGTACCATCAGCGACCTCTACGACCTTGACGCGCTCCATGCCATCGCCGCGACGAATCCCTGGCTGCGGGTGGTTCCGGTAGTGGAGGAGGGCCTGACGGTGGCGGGGGCCGAGCTCGGCACGCTCGGCGACGTGGTGACCCGCCACGGCGCCTGGACGGACCGCGATGTCCTGGTCGCCGGCTCTCCCACGATGATCAGGGCAACCGTGTCTCGGATGCTGGTCGCAGGCACCCCACTGGACCGAATCAGGTACGACCCGTTCACCTTGGACTAGCCCGCCCATCCTGACCTAGTTGGTAGCTGTTGAGAGCAGCTGCAGGCGGGGTTGGCGGTACTTGAAGGGCTACCTATGGGGGCGCCACACGACCAGGGCGGCTTCGCCGGGTGGGCGCACCGGGACCAGGTCGCGGCGGTAGGAGGCGTGCACGGCAGCAGCGGCCTGTTCTGCGACGGTGTGGGCCGTAGCGAGTTGGGAGCGCGCCTGGGTCAGCTCCTCGGTGAGTTCGCCCAGCCGGGAGTGCAGCGCCTCGACCTGATTCTCCAGATCCATGATCCGTTTGATCCCGGCCAGATTGATCCCGTGGTCGTGGGACAGCCGCGCCACCTCCTGCAGTGCCGCGATGTCGCGGGCTGAGTACCTGCGACCGCCGCCGGAGCTGCGACCAGGGGAAACCAGCCCCATCCGGTCGTAGCTGCGCAGTGTCTGGGCGTGCAGGCCGGATAGCTGGGCCGCCACGGAGATCACGAACACGGGGGTGTCCTCGTGCACACCGTGCGGAGTCGGGACGATCATCCCGCGGCCTCCCTTCGCTGGGCGCGGGAGAGCAAGTCGGCGCGGGGGTTCTCTCCCGCGGTGGCCCGCGCGTAGGCGTCGAGCGCCTCCTTCGCGGCCCGATCGAGTTTGCTGGGGACGGCGATCTGCAGGGTCACCAGCAGGTCGCCCGACTCCCCGTGGCGCCCGGTGACGCCCTTGCCGCGCACTCGCAGCGTACGTCCGTTAGAGGTACCTGGGGCAACCTTGAGCGACACGGTGCCCTCCAGAGTGGGCACGGTCAGGGTCGCGCCCATCACGAGCTCGGGGAACGACACCGGCACCGTCATCGTGAGGTCGTCACCGGAGCGCCCGAACACCGGATGCGGGCTCACGTGCACCAGCACGTAGAGGTCCCCGGCGGGTGCCCCCCGCAGGCCGGGCTGCCCCTGCCCGGCCAGCCGGATGCGCTGGTTGTCGGCGACGCCTGCGGGAATCCGGATGGTCAGCGTGCGGGTGCGGCTGGACACCCCCTGACCGCCGCACTCCAGGCACGGCTCATCCACGATCCGACCCGCGCCCCGGCAGTCCCGGCACGGCTCGGAAAAGGCGAACGCGCCCTGGCTGCGGGTGACCAGCCCGGACCCCCCGCACACCGGGCAGACCCGCGGCGTGGTCCCGGCCCGCGCCCCGGTGCCGCCGCAACTGCCGCAGCTGGCCGGGCTGGACAGCCGCAGCGGCACGGTGGCGCCGTGGACCGCTTCGACGAAGTCGATCCGGACCTCGGTCTCGATGTCGGCGCCGCGCCGCGGGCCACTCGACCCGGGATGACGCGGCGCCCCAGTGCCCGGGGTGCGGTTGGCGAACAGCCCACCGAGCAGATCGCCGAGACCACCCGGGCCGCCTGCCCTGGGTGCCCCGGCCGGGGTACCGAACAGGTCGCCGAGGTCGAACCCGCCTGAGCCGCCTGGTCCGCCGAATCCGCCGCCGCTCGATCGGAACCCGCCGCCGAACAGGCTGCGCGCCTCGTCGTACTGCTTGCGTTTCTCCGGATCGGACAGCACGCCATAGGCTTCGGACACCGACTTGAAGCGTGCCTCAGCCTTGGCGTCACCGGGATTGGCGTCCGGGTGCAACTCCCGCGCCAGCTTGCGGTACGCCTTCTTAACGTCCTCAGCCGACGCTGCGGAGGAGACGCCCAGCTCAGCGTAGAAGTCCTTCTCGATCCAGTCCCGCGCGCTCACCGAACGCCTCCTGCGCGCATCAGTGCTCCTGCGCTGGAGTATCAGCCCGGTGAGCACCGCCACCGGCAGCATCGGGCGTATCGGCACCGTGGAACGTCGCTGCGTCCCGGGAGGTCTCACCGGCGACCGGATCGGTGATGAACGGCTCGGGGACCGACGGCTCGGTCACCACCACCATCGCCGGACGCAGCACCCGCTCGCCGAAGCGGTAGCCACGGCGCAGCACGACCGTGACGGTCGGCTGGTGGACCTCCGAGGAGGTGCTGTGCTGCACCGCCTCATGCACATCCGGGTCGAATCGGTCACCGGTACTGGCGAAGGCATCCAGCCCCTGTGCCGTCAGCCCCGCCACCAGCTTGTCCGCGACTGCCTTGAACGGCCCCGACAGGTCACCGTGCACCTCGGCGCGCTCGATGTCGTCGAGCACCGTGAGGAGGTCCCTGACCACCTGCGCTTTGGCCATCTCGGTGACCGCCTGGCGGTCACGTTCCACCCGGCGACGGTAGTTCGTGTACTCTGCGGTGATGCGCTGCAGGTCCTCGGTCCGCTCCTCGACCTGGGACCGCAATGCTTCCAGCTCCTCAGTGCCACGCTCCGCTGCACCCTGGGCCGCTGCACCACCCCCACCTTCGGGCTCCTGGTCCACGGGTGGGATCCGAATCTGTCCGGTCACCGGATCGATCCTCCGCTTGTCTCGCACCACGACCCTGGGTTGCTCTTCGCTGGCGTTGCCATAACCGGAGTCGCGCTGCCTCACTTCTTGTCGCTCCCGGTTTGCTCGTCCACGATTTCGGCGTCGACCACGTCATCGGCACCCGGCTTTCCAGACGCCCCGTCGGCCGAGCCTGGGCCAGCTGCACCGTCCTGCGCCCCACCCGCCGCGGGGTTGGCGTTGTACAGCGCCTGACCCAGCGCCTGGGACTCGGTGGCGAGCTTCTCCATCGCGGCGCGGATCACTCCGGTGTCGGTGCCCTTGAGTGCCTCCTGGGCCTCGCCCAGCGCGGCGTTCACCTTGTCCTTGACGTCGGCGGGCAGCTTGTCGTCGTTGTCCTTGACGAACTTCTCGGTCTGGTAGACCAGCGACTCCGCCTGGTTGCGGACCTCGGCCTCCTCGCGGCGAATCCGGTCCTCCTCGGCGTGCTCCTCGGCGTCGCGCATCATCCGGTCGATGTCGTCCTTGGGCAGCGCCGATCCGCCGGTGATGGTCATGGCCTGGGTCTTGCCGGTACCCATGTCCTTGGCCGAGACGTTGACGATGCCGTTGGCGTCGATGTCGAAGGTGACCTCGATCTGCGGCAGGCCGCGCGGGGCTGGGGGCAGCCCGGTGAGCTCGAACATGCCGAGCTTCTTGTTGTATGCCGCGATCTCGCGCTCGCCCTGGAACACCTGGATCTGCACGCTCGGCTGGTTGTCGTCGGCGGTGGTGAAGATCTCCGAGCGCTTGGTGGGGATGGTTGTGTTGCGCTCGATGAGCCTGGTCATCACCCCACCCTTGGTCTCGATGCCCAGCGACAGCGGGGTGACGTCGAGCAGCAGGACGTCCTTGACCTCACCCTTGAGCACACCGGCCTGCAGGGCGGCCCCCACTGCTACTACCTCGTCGGGGTTGACGCCCTTGTTCGGCTCCTTGCCGCCGGTAAGCTCCTTGACCAGGTCGTGCACGGCGGGCATCCGGGTGGAACCACCGACGAGCACCACGTGGTCCATCTGGCCGACCGAGATGCCCGCGTCCTTGATCACGTTGCGGAACGGGGCGCGGCAGCGGTCCAGCAGGTCGGCGGTGATCCGCTGGAACTCGGCCCGCGACAGCGTCTCGTCGAGGAACAGCGGGTTCTTGTCGGCGTCGACGGTGATGTAGGGCAGGTTGATCGTCGCGGTGGACTGGCTGGAGAGCTCGATCTTGGCCTTTTCCGCGCCCTCCCGCAGGCGCTGCATGGCCATCTTGTCCTTGGTCAGGTCGATGCCCCGGGAGCTCTTGAACTTGTCCACCAGCCAGTCAATGATCCGCTGGTCCCAGTCGTCCCCGCCGAGGTGGTTGTCCCCAGAGGTGGCGCGGACCTCGACCACCCCTTCGCCGATCTCCAGCAGCGACACGTCGAACGTGCCACCCCCGAGGTCGAACACCAGGATGGTCTGCTCCTTCTCACCCTTGTCCAGGCCGTAGGCCAGCGCGGCCGCGGTGGGCTCGTTGACGATCCGCAGCACGTTCAAGCCCGCGATCTGGCCGGCTTCCTTGGTGGCCTGGCGCTGGGCGTCCTCGAAGTAGGCGGGCACGGTGATCACGGCGTCAGTGACGTCCTCGCCGAGGTAGGACTCGGCGTCGCGCTTGAGCTTCATCAGCACCCGGGCGCTGATCTCCTGCGCGGTGTACTTCTTCTTGTCGATCGTGGTGGACCAGTCGGTCCCCATGTGCCGCTTGACCGACCGGATAGTGCGGTCCACGTTGGTGACGGCTTGGTTCTTGGCAGACTGGCCGGTGAGCACCTCGCCGTTCTTGGCGAAGGCCACGACCGATGGCGTGGTCCGCGAACCCTCCGAGTTCGCGATCACCGTCGGCTCCCCGCCCTCCAGGACGGCCACGACGGAGTTGGTGGTCCCTAGGTCGATGCCGACCGCACGAGCCATGTGAGCAACCCTTTCAAACTTGACTGATCCTGACTCAACTCTGCTGACGACTATACCTCACGTCCAGCATGGCCTTGAGCGCACCCGACTCAACCTTCCTGCCGCTCCCACATCGGAGCGACGGCGACCACCCACCCGGAACTCAACATGATCGTTGACACCGGTGGAAGCCTCGGTTGACTCTTGCGCCTACGGCGAACCGTTGAGCAAGATCCCCCGGGGCACGCTGCGCTCTGACCCGGGCCACCGGCGGACGATTCGCCCGTGCCGTTAAGGTACCCGAATCGCAGTCCGGAGCCGGGCCGGACAGCCATTCGGAGCCGAATTGCGGCCCGTGCGGCGATCAGAACTGCAATTCGGAGCCGAATCGCAGTTCTGGGCACCTCGTAGACTGCTATTCGGAGCCGAATTGCGGTCCGCGCGGCTACCGCGCCGGGTGGGGTGACGATCACCTTGCGGGGGGGCAATGTAGCTGGTTGGTGGGTTTGGGGGGGTAGTGGGGGGGTGGGGGGCGGGCCAACGGAATTGGGTCGCTCTGAAGCATGATCCAGCCTCGCCTGGGTCTGTCGCGGGAGGTAGGTCCGACCATATTTCCAGAGCTTGGGCGGCGGCGTCCAGCTTGGTGCGTGTCTCTGGCACCTGCTGGTCGGGCCATTCCACCACCAGGGTCAGCGGGCCCTCCGGCGGCAGCGGACTCAGGTACACGTCGTTCTGGTAATGAAAATGGCCACCACCACCCCCGCCCGGCAGCAACATCGGCTGTCCGGGAGCCGCGGGCTGTGGTGGCGTGGCCAGTCGAGTCGGTCAAAGTTGGTGGCTCGGCGCCCATCGGCGAACAACACACCGAAGCGCAGCGTCCCCGGTGCCGGCAGGCCATGCCAAAAGAACATGCCCGTGCCCGCCTCGCCACGCAGCACGCGGCGCAGAAACACCACCAAATCCAGACTTAACCCCGTCCGGCCAGCACCGCACCCGCTCCAACGCCACGCACGCGTGCGGTCCCTCGCCAAGCTTGACCGCCCACGGCAACGCGGCGGGCAGCACCCACTCCCGCGGCGGTCCGCCGAAACCTGGGTCAGACCGGCGCGCCCGCAACTCCTCATACTCCTCGCGCTCACCAGCGCCCCCGGACGGCACAACATCGTCGAAGAAGCCCATCACAACCCCACCTTTCCGCCGAGCCAACGCCGGACGTCGCTGGTCGTCATGGTCGCATCATCACCCGGCAAGGTGCTCGATCCGCTCGAAGATATCTGCATCTGTTTCCTGTGGCCACTGTGGCAGCTCATCCCAGTCGGCTACATAGGATGGCTTCGGGTCAGGAAAGTGCTTGAGAATTTGACCTATCCAGCAGAGGGCGACAAAGCGCCCCTTCTGAGCCCGGCTCAGCTTGACTGCTTGACCATCTGTGACCTCGATAAATGTGCGCACTTGCGCATAGACAGCAGCGGCACTCTCCCGCTCCCACTCGGGAGTCTGCTCCCAAGGGGCAATGTATCCAGGCTTGGGATCGCCGGGATAGTGCTTTTTGACGCCAGCAATCCATGCCTCGCGAAAGACTCGCCCATCCTCGATCGACACGCGCCTCTCCTTACCTCAAGCAGGTCAGCTTAGCGCTCGGTACTCGTTGGACAATCGTCGTAGGGTATGGCGGGCATCATCATGAAGAGGGTTCCCTTTCCGGAAGCTCTGGGACTCCTCAGCGACACGTCGTTACGTGGCTGGGTGAGAGGTGCCTGCTCCGCCAGCGGCGACCCGCCGCATCCGCACCAGCAGCCCCGCCGACGGCGTGACCTTGCCGCTCAGATAGGTGGACAGCCGTGACGTCGAGGTGCCGATCGCTGCGGCGAACTCCGCCCTGGACAGCCCAGAGGCCGTCTGCAATCGGGTGATCTCGGCGGCCACCTCGGCCCGCTCGGCACGTTCCGCCTGCGCCCGAGCGGCGGCGAGTACGTCGGCCATCAGGACGCCGACGCCGTAGGGCCGGGAGATCTCCAGCGCCTCCTGCACCCGCCGCGCGACCGGCCCCCACGGGTCCTCGCGGATCGCTGCTGTGAGCCGCCGCCAGTGCCCCAGGCCGCCCCGCTCCAGCGCGGTCAGGACCGCTTCGGTGGGCCAGACCTCGACGGGATCCTCCGGTGAGACATCGATGTTGCGGAACGCCAGGCTCATCCCAGCCCGCCTGCCATCGTGGTCGCCAGCTCGCGGCACACCGAGACGACCTCATCCCACTCGTGC
>JBQTGW010000177.1:0-5195 GCA_052390495.1 Pseudonocardiales bacterium | reverse complement strand
CAGCCACATCACCCGGGCGCTTGTCCGCAGCGGCCACCAGCGACCGGGTCAGGGCCAGCACCACCTCGAGCTGTTCACCCTGGCTGGTGGTCGTCGGCACGGTCACCGCGTCGAGTTCGGCGAGCGCGGTCTGACCCTGTCCGGTGGTCAGCGGCAGCGGATCGCGATCGCCAGGGCCGTGCTCAAGGAAGCGCCCGTACTGGTCCTCGACGAGACGACTACGCCCGGCTCATCGCCGCCCAGGGAGTGGCTGATCGGGCTTGGGCTGTTCGTCCTGGGCCGCAGCGCCGGGCACTGGGCCGAGATCTGGATCGCCCACGACCGCCCGACTCGTCGCCGCGCAACGTCATGACCGCCTCGACCGGTGAGTCGGCGCAGGGACGGCCTCCGGCTGCTCCGTCGCGTTACGGGGGCGCGCAGTGTCGCTGTCGATGCCGACCCGGTGCTGCTGCAGCTCGGGGCGGGCGCCCTGGGTGACCACGGGGGCCGACTCCGGTGGGTCCGGGCCGACCGGTGCAGACCCCGTCACGGAAACACCCCTCCGGTCCCCGTGGCTCGACATTCTCGATGCGTCGCTAGAGCGTGTTCTTGCTGCTTGTCCGGCCGTTGCCGCGGTGTGTTCGGGTCGGTGGGCATCGTCTGAGGTCGGCATGAAACGCCCGTGCGGAGGCGCCTGCGGCGAAGAAGCCGTTCCGGCAGTCCTGGAGCAAGGTGCTAGCCGACGGTAGTCGCCCGGTCCGAAGGGCATCGGCCTCCGCGCGGAGTAGCCGGGTGCTGTCGTAGTCCTGTGCTGGCCCGCTGAGCAGGTCTGCGAGGGTCAGGAGCGCACCGCTGATCTGCGTGAGCAGACCACCGAGCGCGATGAGCTCCTCCCGGCCCAGTGCTGCCCTTGGTAGCGCCCGGTTGACTCGATGGAGGGCGTCGACGGCGTGATCGAGCTGCTCGACCGGCTCGCTGCTCGCGATCGACAACGACACCGCGGCCCGCTGCCGGTGGCTGGACACTTTCGTGGTCATGACGTGAACGGTCGCGGACATGGCGACTCTGGAGGCACGGCACGGGCCTCCGCAAGCAACCCCGGGTACACCTGTTGCACAGCACCTCCGAACCGGCGATCCACCTATCGGCGTCAGACCTGTTGGTCCTTCCCCTCGCACCTTGCGACTGATCTCAGGACCGCACCTACGTGACCTCTGTACCTTACACAGTTGCAATATATTTGCAACAGCAATGCAAGTCCACTGAAGCCTCAGGGTGACCTGGTGGCACAGTGTGACTCAGCGCTCAACCCCTCGGCCGGATACCCAGCGCTCGCGCTTCGGCCAGCACCTGCACGTGTCGACGCTCGAACGGGGAGGTAGCGGCGTCGAACGTGCCCTGCTCTCTGTCCTCACTGCCGACCACATCCCTGGTCATCCTCGTCGAGCCACGATCAACTTAACGGCGAGTCGACCGACCCACCTCGCGTGGGGAAACGTAATTTTCAAGAGCCGTTTCCTCACGAGTATGACGCGCTGATGTACCGGAGCTTCGGATCACCGAAGAATCCCCGGACGGTTCCAGGGCACTTCTTGAGTTGTTCAAGAGCTTCGACGGTGACTCTTTTCAGGTCGTCCCTGGTAAATGGCACGGCGCGTGCAATCCTGTCGTGTTTGACGTTCTTGTTGACCCACTCGTCGGGGTTCAGCTCGGGTGAGCAGGGTGGCAGGAAGAACAGCTCCAGCCGCCCTTCTGTGCTGGCGATGTAGTCCTTGACAATTTTCGCCTTGTGCACGCAGGAGCCGTCGACCACCAGGAATACGGGGCGTATCGACATCATGGAGTACGCTCTGGAGAAACCCGATGAACCGTTCCGCGTCCATCGATCCTTCGCGAACCTGGAAACTGGTCTCGCCTCGCTGGCCGATAGCGGAGACTATCTTGACTGAGTGGCGTACCACGATTCTGAGCCTGGCGGCCCGCTTCTGGGACCCGCCCGCCGGTGCTGTGCGCATCGGCGGGGTGAACCTGCGGAAGATGAGTACCGACGAGCTTTACCGGGCGATCAGTGTGGTGTTCCAGGAACCCTACTTGTTCCAGGGCAGCATCTTGGAAGTCCTTGTCGACGGGTGAGCGCCAACGGGTGGCCTTGGCCCGCGCGATCCTGAAGGACGCCCCCATCGTCCTGCTCGACGAGGCGACCGCGGCGCTCGACCCCAGCAACGAGAAGCTGGTCCAGCAGGCGTTGGCCAACCTTGTCGCCGACAAGACCCTGATCGTCGTCGCCCACCGTCTCTCCACCATCCGCGGCGCCGACCAGATCATCGCGATCGAGCGCTCACCCGGCGGTGATCACGAAAAGGGGGCGGGCCTGCACATCCGCTCGATCAGCGGAAGGGTCCGGGTCCGCTCGATGTCCGGCGTCGAAGGGTACTGGCGGTGGTCGCTCGGTCGGCCCGTGGTGCACGTCAATCATGCTGTACGACACGTTGATGTCGTCGGGGGTTGGCGAGCGGTCAGGTTGATGGTCTGCTGGTCGGGGTGCACGGTGAACAGCCAGTCCTGGTCGTCGGGGCGGCCCTGCTCGACCCACCAGGTGTGCGCGGCGCGGACTTCGTCCCACAGCTGGCGGGGTCCCCGTTGGCGCACGCTGAACTCGTCGTCGCTGGCATCGGGGGTGAGGTGGAAGTGGCTGGCCCACGATCCTGACCAGGGATCGAGGAACCACAGCTCGCCCACACCGTCGTCCGGGTCGTACGGAAAATACTGGTGGCAGCACTGCGGCACCCGCAGACTGATCGCCAGCATGGCACCGCGGTGCCCGGCGAGCTCGTAGGGATGGACGGTGGTCGTGGACTTCTCGCCGTGGTAGTCACCGCGTACCACGTCGACCACCCGGGAGCGGGGGAAGCGCTGGTCACGCAGTTGCATGAACCAGGTGTGGTCCATGATGCGCCCGGCTGCGGTGCCGTCCGCCGCCACGGTGAGCGAGAGCAGTCCGCCGGGGTAGTAGGGGTTGGCCCAGGGTGTCAGCACCGTCCCGCCGGGAACGGTCTGGGCCACCCAGGGGTAGGGCACCTGCTGGCAGGAGGCGGTGGACAGCACCCGGTCGTACGGCGCGAGGGATGGGTAGCCCTGCGCACCGTCGGCGGTGACCACGGTGACTTCCCCGTAGCCCGCTCGGCCCAGCGCGTCGCGGGCGGCGTCGGCCACTGTGGAGTCGATCTCGATGGTGGTGATGTTGGACGCGCCGAGCCGGTGGGCCAGCAGGGCGGCGTTGTAGCCGGTGCCGGTGCCGATCTCCAGCACCCGGTGTCCGTCGTGGACGTTCAGCGCGGCCAGCATGACCGCGACCACGGTCGGCATGCTGGCCGAGCTCGTGGGCGTCACGCCGAGGCCGCCGGGGCCGCGTGGCTCGCCGTCGTCGACTTGTGTGATGATCGAGTCGTCCTGGTAGGCGGTTGTCAGCCAGGCGTCGGGGTCCTTGATGCGGTGGTGCGGGAGCAGTCCCCGGTGTCCGTTGGCTGTGCTGTGGTGCCAGGTGAGGTCGGGGATGAAGGCGTGCCGGGGCACCGCTTCGAACGCGGTCCGCCAGCCCACACCGACAGCGCCCGCCACCACCAGGTCTTCGACCAGCTGACCCCGCAGCGTCTCGGCATCCGGTGCGGGCACCGGTCACCTCCCGCGCTTGCCAGGCTT
Organism: Pseudonocardiales bacterium; assembly: GCA_052390495.1. Lineage (GTDB taxonomy): Bacteria > Actinomycetota > Actinomycetes > Mycobacteriales > Pseudonocardiaceae. The sequence continues at coordinate 1,517 of JBQTGW010000177.1, read as the reverse complement.
GGGTTCATTCGGGTTCGGCGTCCTGCCCGGCGGCACCTTGTCGTCCCTGGCGTCTTCCTTCTCGTGTTTGTTCTTGTCAGGTTCCTTGGGTTCCTTAGCCATCGGTGCGGCTCCTTCGAGCGACTTAACTATGTGGTTAGTAGCTTGAACCGGCAGGTCTGTATCGGTATCACGCTGAACGTGCGAACGGGTTAATGAACTGTGTTGCCGTCGATCCCGCTGGTCACAGGGTGGGGTCGGTGCGGTGGTCGCGGGTGCTGCGGATGAGGTGCTCGGTGATCCGGTCGTCGAGGTCGGCCAGGTAGGGCGAGGCCGTTCGCAGGGGGGTGATCTGTCGTTGCAGCAGGCGCAGGCGGTCGGTGGCGATGGTGGAGCTCAGGGTGGCGGCGCTGCGCAGTGCGTCGCGGCCGCACGCGGCGGCCTGTTCCAGGTCACGGCTCTGAAGGTGGGTGCGGGCCAGCAGGGTCTGGTTCGCGCACCGTCCGCGGACCATCCAGGGTTCGGCGCCGTCCAGCGCCAGGGTGCTGAAGGTGAGAGCCTGCTGGGTGTCCCCGATCCGGAGCAGGCTGTTGCCGAGGTCCTGCCCGAAGGCGTTGACGACGTAGATGCCGGCCCTCTCCTCGGGGGTGACCGTGTCGTAGTACCGCTGGGCGGCCAGGGCCGCGTGGCGGGTCTCGCGGGCGTCGCCGAGCAGGGCGAATCCTTTTGCTTCGATTCCGTGCAACGCGGCGGCTTGCGCAGGGTGAACGGTCTCCTGGGCGATGGTCAGCCCGGCGCGGGCGAGCGCCACGGTCTGGCGGCCGTGCCGGATGGTGTCCTGGCCGTCGGGGGCGTTCTCCGCGATCCGGGCTGTCAGCAGGCCCGCGCAATACAGAATTCTGGCGGCTAGGTGCCGGTCACCGGCCCGTAGGGCCAGGTCGAGCGCCTGGATCAGGTAGCGCTGTGCCAGCGCATGCCGGCCGACGTCACCCGCCATCAAGCCAGCATGCTGGGCGGCGTGGGCGACGGCGGAGAGCAGGGCTTTGCCGGTCTTGTCGGTGTAGGTGCCGTGCAGCAGCCGGTTGCCCTCCCCGTGCAGCAACGCCACCAGCTGCCCGCGCACCCGCCCCGACCCGTACTGGGCACTGAGTTTGTGCAGGTGGGTGACCTGCTCGGTGAGCACCTGGACGTCGGTCATGCCGATCCGGGGGCCCGCGGCGCGGGCGGTGCCGTGGGCGGGGGGCACGGTGAGCGCGTAGAGGGTGGGTTCGGCGAAGGCGGCTAGGCTGAACGCCGAGCCCAGCAGCAGTTTCCGGCGGCGCATATCCCGTCCCGTCAGCTCGACGATCGTGCGGATGGCACCGTCTAGTGTGCCTGAGCAGCGCAGCCCGTCATAGGGATCCTCGCTGGGGGGGCTGCGGTCGAGGAACCCGCACTCGGTGATGGTGACCTCGCGCTGCAGCCGCCCGGCCAGCACGGTGGCCACCAGCCGGGGAGTGGGCCAGTGCGGCTGGGAACCGTCGAGCATTCGTTTGACC
>JBQTGW010000176.1:0-12738 GCA_052390495.1 Pseudonocardiales bacterium | reverse complement strand
GGCGCGCCCACGGGGGCGCGCGCCGGGCCCGCCCGTGCGCTGCGTTGTGGCGTATCCCACCCCCGCCGCCCCCTTGTGTGAGGGTCTCCTTGGTGCCACCCCCCCCACGACAGCAGAGCGTCGTGGTCGCCCGTATTTCGAAGCAAATCGCGCTCCCAGGGTGGTGCTGGACAGCCATTAGGAGCCGAATTGCGGTTCGTCCGTACGGTGTAGTGTGATAAGCGCTGGGTGGGGTGGGGCCGCGTATGGCTAAATGGAACCTTTTCGCGGTTCGGCAGCGGGTCGGTCGGGTTTCATCGCTAGCCGCGGAGGCGCATGGACATGACGAGGTAGCGGTAGGAGGCACTGCCGTCGTCGGGGGCTTCGGGGTCGGGCTTGTCGGCTTCCAGACCCATGACTGGGGTAATCACGGTGGGGCGGGCCGAGGTGGTGAACGACAGGATCGCTTGCGGGGTGGGCACCGCGCTGAGCCCGTCGAGCAGGTAGCCCGCGTTGAACCCGATGGTCAGCGGCTCGCCGGTCACGGTGACCTCGAGTTCCTCGTCGGCGCTGGACTCGTCCTCGGCCTCGGCGGACAGCGCCACGGTGCCCTCGGAGAAGGCCAACCGGATCGGGGCGAACCGCTGGGCGACCAGCGACACCCGCTTGAGCGCCTCAATAAAGGGCCCGACCTCTACCTGGGCGGTGGTGGTCACCTCGGTGGGCCAGAGCGAGGCGAACTTGACGAACTCACCGTCCAGCAGCCGGGTGAGGGTCTGCCTGCCTGCCGCGGAGAACCCGAGGAACCCGGTATCAGTGCCGTCACCCATCGAGAGCACCACCTCGCTGGCCGAGCCCAGCGACTTCGCGGCTTCGGCGAGTGTCTTCGCCGGGACGATCACCGCATCCGAACCGACGGTGCCGGACGGCGTCCACGGCACATACCGCTCGGCAAGGCGGTACCGATCGGTCGCGGCGAAGGTGAGCCGGTCGGGGCCGATCTCCATGCGCACCCCGGTGAGCATCGGCAGCGTCTCGTCCCGGCTCGCCGCCCCGGTGACCTGGGAGACGGCGGTGGCGAAAACATCGCCCCGCACGGTGCCCGAGGTGGCGGGCAGTTCGGGCACCGCGGGATAGTCCTCGATCTGCATCAGCGGCAGGTTGAACCGGGCCGCACCGCAGCGCACCGATAGCCGGTTGCCATCGACTGCGACCCGGACGTCCTTGGGTGGCAGCGCGCGGGCGATCTCGGACAGCAGTCGGCCGGACACCAGCACGCGCCCGGCGGACTTGTCGGTGACGGGTACCTCAATGCGGTTGAGTACCTCGAAGTCGAAGCCCGAGACGATCATCGCGCCGTCTTGCACTTCGAGTACCAGACCCGCGGTGACTGGGACGACTGGTCGCGATGGCAGCCCGCGGGCCGTCCACGCCACGGCATCGGCGAACGCGTCCCGCTCAAGCTCAAACTCCACGTGCTGCCATCCTCCCTGCAAGTTCCCGCTGCGCCGGATGATCCAGCGTACCGGGGAGATGCTCGGGTGCAGCGATGGGCTTGGTCGAACCGGGAGTGGTCGAACCGGGAGTGGTCGAACCGGAGGCCGTCGAGCTGATGGTCGTCGAACACAGGAGCCGCCAGCCGGGTACCCCCCGCCTCCCTGTTACCCGGCTGGCGGCCACCCCCCTGGCTCGAATCGGCAACGTCCCGATTCGGAGCCCGCTTCGGCGCCCGTGACGCCATGGAGCACGGTACGGCGGTCCGTAGGTCTAGGAAACCTCTTGTCAAGGGTTCCTGACAGGGGATGCGGTTAGTTGCGGAGCGAGTATCGTTCAACGCTGTGGGACGCTCACCAACCGACGCGGTAAGGCGGTTCGAACTGGACGTCGTAGCGGACGCCCCGACCAACCGCCGGGTTCGCGAGCTGCACGTGCTCGGGGGGCTCAATGCCCTGGAGGTGGTGGTGTCCAGGCGCATCGCGGAGGTGGTGGCGGTCTGCCGGGAACAGGGCGCCTCATGGTCGGAGATCGCCGCCACCCTGCACGTCAGCAAACAGGCCGCGCACGAACGTTTCGGCCACCGCAGGACAGCCGCACCCTCAGCCCCGCAAACGACGCCGCACAGTAACCCGATCAGGGTTCCCCAACCTGATCAGGACTCCACGGAGCCATCACCTTCCACGACAGCCGAAGAGTAGCCGTCCGGCCCCTGCTCAATGACCACGAGCGCACCTTTGGCGCCGAGCCGCGTGTTGTTCAGCGCGGTGCACAGCACCCGCACGGTGATCGAGCGGCCCCGCCGGTTGACCGCCTCGACCTGCAGCTCGTGCGGGCCGTCGTCACCGCCGAGAGTCTGGCGGATGAGGGGACGTAGCCGATCCGTGGGCAGGCCGATGTCGAGATCGAGGAAACGCCTGCCGATCGCCTCGTCTTGGCGCAGCCCCCACAGTTCCTCGGCCCTGCGGTTCCACACCTGGATCGTCATGTCGTGGCTGATCACCGTGACACCTGCGTGCAGGCTGGTGAGGATCGATTCGAGGAAATCGTTAGACTCGTTGAGGTCTATGGTGCGGTCTCGAAGCTCGTCATTGATGGTCTGCAGTTCGTCGTTCGTGGACTGCAGCTCCTCGTTCATCGTCTCGAGTTCCTCGTTGGTGGACTGCAGCTCCTCGTTGGTGGTCTCCAGCTCCTCCACCGTCGATTGCAGTTCCTCGTTGGTGGTTTCGAGTTCCTCGTTGGTGGACTGCAGCTCCTCGTAGGCGCCCTCCAGCTGCCGATTGGCGTGCTGCAGCTCGTCCTGTAACCGCCGTGACTCGGAGATGTCGTGGAAGATCAATGTGACGCCGAGCAAGCTCGAGTCGCGGTGCACCAGCGGGGTGATCTGCACCTCCAGGTGCAGCGGGTCGCGATCACCGAAGGAGTACTCGATGTCTGATACTCGCACCATCCGGCGCTCTGTCTGGGCCTGCTCGATAAAGCGCCGCAACTCCACCGGGCGGTAGGAAAGCTCAAGGTCGCGGAAAGGCCTGCCGATGTCACGGGAGGAGATGCCGAACATCACGTCGGCCTGCCGGTTGGACAGGACGACCAGACCGTCCGCTGTCACGACGATCTGCCCGACCGGGCTGGCTAGCAGTGCCTCGCTGCGCAGCAGATCCAGCCCGGCCAGGGGAGCATGGTGACCGGGGTTCGGGGGATTGGGCAAAGGTACCTCGTCCAAAGGCGACCCCCGCGCCACCTTCCGGAAGATCCGGCGCTTGAGATCGACAGGTTGGAATATGTTCGTGTGGCTGAGCAGCATCTCTGCCTTGCCGAGGAAGAGTATGCCGGACCCACGGAGCGCGAAATGGAACCGAGCCAGAATCCGGGACTGGGTCTCGGCGTTGAAGTACATCAGGGTGTTACGGCTCACCAGCAGGTCGATCCGCGAGATCGGCGCGTCCTGCACGAGGTCGTTGCGGCCGAAAATCACCGCCCGTCGCAGGTCCTTCCGGAACAGGTATCGGTTTCCCGAGGTTTCAAAATACCGGCCGAGCAGTTCCTCGGGGATACCGCGCACCTCCTGCGTGCTGTAGCTGGCTTGCCGAGCTTGAACGAGACTTTCCTCGTCGACGTCGGTAGCGTAGATCTTGACCAGATCCCGCAGCTCGTCGGAACCCAGCGCCTCGGCGAACAAGATCGCGAGACTGTATGCCTCCTCGCCGGAGGCGCAGCCTGCGCTCCATATCCGAATGGGCTGGTCGGGCGCCTTGGTCTCAAGTATCTGCGGGATTACCTCGAAGCGCAGAATCTCCCAGGCGTCAGTATCGCGGAAGAAACCTGTGACGTTGATCAGAATGGTATTGAAAAGATCAGTGAATTCATCTGACTTCACCTGGAGATGGTCCAGATACTCACTGTAGTCGGCAATGCTGATCTGCGCCATCCGCCGATCGACCCGACGCATCAGGCTGGAGCGCTTGTAGCCAGTGAAGTCGAATCCTCGGGCCTCCTTGAGGTGAACCAGTAGGGCCTCGAAATCAGGATCGGCCACGACACGTCTCCGGGCGGATACAACCTCTGTGGCGTCGGCAGGATCATTCAGGGTCATGCTGGTACCCACTCTCTCCGAGTAGGCGCCGGATCTGCCTCGCGGCCCAGTAGGTATGGTCGGCGCGCGCCAAATGTCGGTCAACGATCTCCGGACTGCCTCTCGGACCGCCGAGCGCCGCCAGTTGCCTGCTCAGTGCCGCCTGTTCCTCCAGGGCGCGCAGCGCCGTCCACAAGGCGCCGTCGATCGCGTCGCTCTGCGCGGCCAGCAGGCTATCCGGTGACCAGGCGTGGCCGACCCGGCACCGATAGCGCGGGCTGGGCGCACCGTCGAGCTCCAACATTGCGCCGTGGCAGGACGGGCAGCTCAATCCGGTCGGACGGCCCGGCAACCGGTCCGTGGTCACGGCTGTGAGCTCGGCGATGGCGGTCTCCACGGCGAGTAGCTCGTCCGCGGGCAGTTCGGCAACTGTAGGTTTCTGGGCTACCAGGGGTCCCTGCGTGACCAGTCCGGCCACCAGCTTACCGATCTTCCCCGGGTGCAGGACGTACTCGATCGTCAGGTGCTCCATGGCCGCACACGGCATCGAGCGGTGCAGCGCGGTGTCAGGATCCTGCACAATCGGGATGCCACCGCGCTCGACGATTGCGGCCAGACCGGCGGTCCCGTCGTCCCGGGACCCGGACAGGATCACGCCGATCACCCGCGCGCCGTAGTGCTGGGCGGCCGAGCGGAACAGCGGATCCACCGCGGGCCGGTGCCCGTTCTCGGCCGGACCGCGGGACAGCGCGATCTGACCGTCCCGTACCAGCATGTGCTGGTCCGCGGGCGCGACGTAGATGCAGCTGGGCTTGATCAGCTCCCCGTCCCGCGCGGCGACCGCGGGCAACGGCCCCGAGCGGGCGAGGATCTTCGGCAACGCGCTCGGTGCCCCAGGTGGGATGTGCAGCACGACAAGCACCGCGGCGTCCAGGTCGCGCGGGAAACCGTGCACCATCGCGCGCAACGCCTCCACGCCGCCCGCCGAGGCACCCACCACGACGAGATCCCGAACCATCCCTGAACCGTACTCGCGCCACGACCTCCGTAGCGCCTTCGGCGCCAGAGCCTGTAGCGCCTTCGGCGCCAGAGCGCAACATCACGGGGTCAGGTTGCGGGCCCATCACCCCACAGCGCCATGCGCCACGGCGTCCCTTCGTGGATCGCGTCGGCGCACCAGGTCAATGCGGGCTCGGTCAGCTCGCACTGGAACGCGCCTCGCCACTCACGGCGAAGGATCGGCTTGAGAGACTGCGTCTCCCAGCCCGCGCAGTGCTGCGCAACCGGCTCCACCACAGCGGCCACCCGCGCATCGACCACGTCCATCCACGCCAAGCCCTGATCAGATCCCACAAGCATGTTCATATCTCCTGACCGGCAGCGGAAGTACTGAGCTTCCCTGCCGCACCGCCCGATGTCCAGGTGCGTCAAGGTATCCGGACGTGAGGTACCAACCACTGGGCGATTCATGATCACTACTGGCGCCCGCCTGCCACTGCGAGTGCACCGTTGGCTAACGCACCCGGCCCCAGCGCACCCGGAACGGGCGGTACACGGTGATCGGCCCCAGGCGCCAACGCCGCGGATGAGAGATCCGGACCTCACCCATGGTGGACCGGCCAGTGATCACGAAGTGCAGCTCACCCGGGGCGATCCGGCGGATCGTGGAGTCCTTGACACTGCCCGCCGTCACCCGCAAGCCGTCCGTGTCGACGGTGGCTTCCTCGGGAATGATGATCGTGGTTGAGCCTGCCGTCTTGTCCAGCTCCACGGTCACCACCGGGCCGCTGAAGACCGCCTCGGTGAAGTCAAGTAGCGACGTGCCGAAGTACCCGACCAGACGCACCCGGGATGGCACCCGCCACGGTCCGCGGCGGTTCAGCTCGCCGAGATGGTGGGACAGTTGGAGCACATCGTGGTTGGCTGGGCGAGGGAGAGTGAAGCCGGGCAGGTCGATCAGCACCGTGTTGAGCTCTCCCCGGGTCCGGGCGGCCAGCACGGCGTCCATGCGATCGGAGAATTCGGCAATCGTCAGCCTGCCTTGTCCGACCGCGCGCTGCAGCAACTCCGCGACGTGCTCACGTTCCGCGTCGGACACCCTCAGGTCGCGCGGTTCGACCTCACCGCTCACTCGTCCACGGTAGCTCGGGCCAGCCGCACCTCCCATGCCGTACCGTGCCCGGGACTGGTGCCCAGAGTCAGGGTGGCGCCCAGATCAGCCACCCGGCCACGGATCGAGCGCGATACCCCCGCACAGCCGTTGGCCTCGGCGAGCTGCGTATCGGCGGGACCAGGCTGCGCGTCGGCGGGGCCGGGCTCTTCCTTGGCGGGGCCGGGCTCTTCCTTGGCGGGGCCGGGCTGCTCGTCCCGGACGGTGAGCACCACCTCCGCACCGAGGTCCTCGACCAGCACCAACGCCTTGGTGTCCGGGCCAGCGCGGCGGGCGGTGTCGGCCAGCACCTCGCGGGCGAGGGCGACCAGCTCCTCGACATCGCAGGCGGGCAGCAGCACCTCGGCGGCGGGCACCGCGACGTCGACCCGATCGGTGGCCAGCAGCCGCAGCGCGGCTGCCAGGTCCACGTCGTCGGAACCGGCGGTGTCGTGCATCGACCGCGCCTGCCGCTCCCGCTCGACCGCCGCCTCGGTGCGAGCTGCTCTGCGCAATTGCTCCATGGCCCGCCGGGCTGTCGTTGCGGCCAACCCGACCATGAACCCGGTCCCGACCAGCAGCACCGCCTCACTGGCGATAACCCCTGTGACATCCCCTGGGATGGGGTCGCCGGAGAAAGCGCGGGCCCACACATTGCCTACCCAGACAGCAACGCCGAACAGCGCCCCCGCGACCCGGCCCGCGTGCACCGCAGCCGCCAGCACCGGGCCGCTGGACCAGACCGCGGTGAGCAGCGCAGTGCCCTCGCTGAGCTGTTCGGGGGCGAGCACCAGCACCGAGGACGCCGTCAACGCCAGGGTCACTACCAGGTCGAGCACAATGACATGAATTCGACGGGTGACGTTGTAGCTGTAGGCCAGGCAGATCGCAGCCGTCCACACCGCGATGCCGGCGAGCACTACCCACCCCAGGTTGGGCCGGGCGAAATCGCCGTGCGCCGCGATGATCGATCCGACGGCGAAGACCGCGGTGACGACTCGTAGTACCACCACGGCCTGCCACAGCGAGGTCACGGTGTCGGTGGCGACCGGCATGACTGCGGATCATGCCAGGCGCCAGGAAGATGCGGTCAGACGGGGATCTGCGTCCGTCGCGAGGCCACCGTCGCCGCCAGCTGGTCGCGACTGGGGGCCTCCAGCGGCGCCGGTAGCCATCCGCCGTCCAGCACACCGCGTACTCGGGCGACGATGCCGGGGTTCGCGAGCACCTCGCCCGGTCTGCGCAGCAGGTTCTGCAGCGCGGTGAGCTCCATCCACACCTGCGGGTCGCGCTGCGCAGCGGCGAACGCGTCGGCATGCGCCACCGTGCCTGGTGCGGGTGGCGGTCCGGCTGGGTGGTACCCATCGGGGAGCCATCGGCGCAGTCGCGCGTCGTCCTGGGCCACCGAGTCGTGGAACCAGGGAGCCAGCAGGTCCTGCTGCGCCGCGTCGGCCGCCGCCGCGACGGCCACCGCGTCGGCCCCCTGTGCCAGCACCACCCGCGCGCAGGTCAGCGCCGACTCCAGCCCGAGGGTGGCTCCCCTGCCGTAAACGGGGTTGGTGGTGCACACTGCGTCACCCACCGCCAGTAACCCGGGCAGCACTGGCATTCCGGCAGGCGCCAGCACTCGCAGTCGGTTGTTCAGCTGAGCCAGCTCAGCCGTCCCAGCCGTCCCAGCCGTCTGAGACATCGCCGTCTGAGACATCGCAGCCACCCCGGAGATCGACGCCGCGACCGAGGGGTCGACCCACCGGGCGATCACCGGGATGCTCGCGGCGGCGGCGTCGAATGCTGCGGCACGCCGCAGCTCGTCCAGCTCCGGGTCGTCCGGCAGCACTCCGAAGGTCACCGAGAAGGTGCCATTGTCGGCAGGGAACACCAGGCAGGTGTACCGGTCGAAGGTTCCACCTGCGGTATTGCCGTGGTTGAGCTCTCCGGGATCACCGCTCCGGTGCAGCACCCAGAAGCGGGTGTAGTAATTGAGAGCGCACGGTGAGCCGCGCTCGGGCACCGAACGGCCCAGCTCGGCCAGCCAGCCCGGCACCTTCGACTGACTGCCGGTGGCGTCGATAACGATGTCGGCGTCCACCACGCCACCCTCGACCCGCACCCCGGCCACCCGCCCCCCGGATTCGACCAGCCCGAGCGCCTGTGCCCCGGCGTGCACCCGGATCCCGCGCTCCCGTTCCACCGCGCGGCGCAGCACCCACTCGACGACCGGCGCGCGCGCGGCGAGCACCACCAGCTCGGGGTCGACCGGCCCGGTCAACGCTACTGACGCCGGGGGACGCAGCGGGATCTCCCGGACCCCCGCCGCAAGCAGCCCGGCCAGCACGTCGGGTGCCTCGTCCGCCAGCAGTTGCCTGCACCGGGCGAGATACGCATGTGAATGGACACCATGGGGCACCGTGGCGCGGTGCCACCCGGCGGCGGCCCGCACTCCGGTGGGTACTGCCGAGCGGTCCTGTTCCAGGAGGTCGACCGGCTGGCCGCGACGAGCCAGGAACAGCGCGGTGCTCAGCCCGGCGAGGCCGCCGCCCATGATCAGCAGTCGCGGGCTCACCTGGCCACCGCCGCCGCGTGGTAGCGCTCTACCGCTTGGTAACGCTCTGCCGCGTAGTAACAATCTGGCCTGCGGTCGGACAGATGGCACATTGCGCGCCGCGCCGCGCTGACGGCCCCCGCCACGTCGATGTCGGCCATCGCTACACCAGGCCCGGCCCCGGTCTCGGCGAGCGGCTCACCCCCTGGGTCGACGATCTTGGCACGGCCGACGAAGCGCAGCGACTGGGACCGTCCGCACTGGTTCGCGGATGCCCAGACCACCTGGTTCTCCAACGCTCGGGCTTGATCGTGCAGGTCGAAGCACCGGGTGCTCCGGTCCCGGGTCAGGCCCCCGAAGGGTGCGGGGTGGCTGCGTGGCCAGGCGGACAGGCATGCCACGAGCTGCGCGCCGTCCAGCGCCAGCGCCCTGGCCGCCTCGGGGAACGCCTTGTCGTAGCAGATCAGCATGCCTATCCGGCCGACTGGCGTTTCGAAGGCGGCAAAGCCGTCGCCCGCATCGTAGGACGAACTCTCGCCCGGCGGCTGGTGCCCCGGCCGCTGATGTACTGCGCGGTGCACCGCGTGCACCCCGTCGGCCGACAGGCAGACCGCGCTGTTGTATCGCCGCATCCCTCCGGCGGCACGTTCACAGAATCCGAGGCAGACCACGACGTCGCCGACCAGCCGGACCAGACCGGCGATCTCTGGACCCTCGACGTCGAGTGCGGGCGGACCGAGATCCCGCTCGCCATCCCGGCCGGACAGGTACCCGCCGAGGCAGGCAGAGGGCAGCACCAGCAGGTCCACCTCTTGGCGGCGGGCCAGCTGAATCTGCCGGATCACCATGTCCTGGCAGGTGCGCAGGTCACGCCCATAAGCGGCGGACACCACAGCGATTCGGGTGATCATGTGGCCGCGAGCCTCCATCCGTCAGGCTATCCCGACCCATGTTGTCCCGACCTGGCCGCCCCACCAACGGCGGTCACCCCTTTAGGTAAAGGCATTCTTATGTCGTAGCGGTGTCATTCGCAATAACCGTTCCTCACAACGGGCCAGGACGTCTCATGGAGTCGGCACCTCGCGCGGGCGGCGTTCCGCCCCTGGCGGAGTAGGGGCGGGCGGCGCCCGACCAGCCAGTGCCAGCCCGGTGACTACCAGCGCGGCCACCAGCCACCACTGGTTGAGGAAGGTCTGCTTGTTGACCAGCCCAAAGGTGGTGAACACCACCGCGGCGCCGACCAGGAACCCGCTGCCGGAGCGCGGACAATACCGCCAGGCCAGCAGATAACCGGCCAGCAGGGCGACGATCAGCAGTGGCAGGCGCACCGGCTCGGGGACGTGCCGCCACAGCGACAACGAGGTCTTCATCGCCTCGACGGTGAGGAAGTAGTCCGCCGTGCACTCGCGGAACCGGGCCGGGTTTGCCAGCAGGAAGGGCAGGGTCAGCGCCGCCGCGGTGCCTGCGGCGGCGGCCAGGTCACGCGGCCGGAACCGGCACAGCATCAGCAGCGGCACCAGCAGCACCACGTGCTGTTTGGTGGCCAGCGCCACCCCGAAGGCCACCCCGGCCCAGCCGGTGCGGCCCCGATCGGCGAGCAGCGCGGTGGCCACCAACGCAGGCAGCAGTAGCGTCTCGGTCCAGGCTTGCTGCACCAGGTAGACCGTCCCAGGCAGGACCACCACCAGTACCGCCAGGCTCAGCCGGGTACCACGGTGGGCCGACGCGCCTGCGGCCACCAGCGCCCCCGCGGCCACCAGCGCGACCAGCTCAGCCCAGCGGGCATCGCCCAGCCAGACGCCCGGCGCGGTGAGCAGGGCGGCAGCAGGCAGATAAGTGAAGCAGTGGTTGACCTGGCCCGGGGGCGAGGCGGGGAAGGTCAGCTCGTAGGGGTTGCGCCCGTCGGCCAGGCCATGACCGGCTCCCTGCAGCAGCACCCAGACGTCGATCACCGGGGTACCGCCGAGCACCACCAGCGCGTAGCCGACGGCAGCGACGCTCAGCGCGAGGGCAGCGACCTGCCCGGTATGCGCCGCCCGCACCAGGGGCAGCAGCGCGGGCAGCGCCGTCGCCGCCGCCAGCACCAGCACGCCGATGAGGAGCCGAGGGTTGGCGACCACGTTGTCCAACGGCGGCGCCACCGCCAGCGCCCGCACCCCGAGCAGTGCGCTGAGCACGATCGCCCAGACCGGCGGGAGGCAACGCGCCCCACCCAGTGCGAGCCCGGCCAGCACCACTCCCGCAAGGAGCACCAGCCCCGCCATGATGCCTGGGGTGTACACGGACTGGATCGCGGTCTCGCCCACCAGCGCGACGGAACCGACCAGCAGCAGCGCCGAGCCGAGCGACGCCCGCCGCGTCGGCGCTGACGGTACCTCGATGGTGGTCGCGGCGAGGGCAGCGCTCACTTGTCAGCCGAGTCGGTGTCGGCTCCCAAGAGTGGGTCCGGGTCCGGATCGACGGGAGTGTCGGCAAGTGGCACCACAGAAGCGCCTTTCTGGTGTTTCGGGGGAGCCTCGTCGGCTTGCTCCCCCTGGGCCAGTGCACGGATGCCCGCGTTGAGCGCGGCCAGCAACGGCACCGCCAACAGCGTGCCGGTGATGCCCGCGACCAGCCCGCCCACCGCCACGGCCAGCACCACCGCTACCCCATTGAGCGCCACGGCCCGCCCCAGTAGCAGCGGCTGCAGCACGTTGCCCTCCAGCTGCTGCACCCCGATCACCACCCCGAGCACGATCAGCGCTTCCACCGGGCCATTGGCCACCAGCACCAACAGCACCGCGACCCCACCCGCGATCACCGCACCAACCACCGGCACGAACGAGGCGAGGAACACCAGTGCCATCAGCGGCACCACCAGCGGGGCACCGACCACCAACAGCCCGATCCCGATCCCGACCGCGTCGACTATCGCCACCAGGACGGTGGCCCGGACGAACCCGACCAGCGAGTCGTACGCGCGCAGCCCCGCGAAGTCGACTCGGGGCTGCACCGGTTCGGGCATCAGCCGGACCAGGAAGAGCCACATCGACCGGCCGCCGTACAGGAAGTAGATCAGCGTGAACAACGCCAGCACGGTGCTGACGAGAATTTCCCCGACGCTGAATGCGGTGGACAGCGCGCCCGAGGTGATGGTGCCCGCGGAGACCGACTGACTCAGCGAGTTGAGCAGGTTCTGCACGTCCACCGGAGGCAGGCCGAAGTGCGGCTGCTCCAGCCAGATCCGGACCTCCTGGATGGCGTCCCCGACCTGCACCCGCAGCTCAGGAAAGCCGTCCACGAAGGCCTGGATGACGAATGCCAGCATCCCGCCGATCAGCGCCAGCCCGGAGAGCATGACGATCGTCGTGGCCAGCCCCCGGGGCACCCGGCGGGTCATCCAGTTCACCACCGGCCCCAGCAGCGCCGTCAGCAGCAGCGCCACCGCGACCGGGATCACCACCACCCGCAGCCAGATCACCAGATAGCCCACCAGGACGAACAGCCCGGCCACCGCCAGCACCCGCCACGACACCGCCGCCGCCACCCGCAGCGCGTAGGGCACCGCCATCGTCGCATCCCGGCGCGAACTCTCACTCACGGCGACCACGCTAGCGGCACACCCCCAGCTGCACCGAAACCACACCGGCGGCTGGCGCCGCCAGTACCATCCGGGCCAGGGTGACGAATCTTTCGTGAAGGAGCTTCTCGAATTCCCGGGCACCCGTGGCGATGATTTCTTCGACTATCCGGTGGGATTGGCGCCGTATCCGAGCCTGAACGGCGAAGGTCAACTCGTCGTACCTGATGCACACAAGGTGGGATGACCATGAACTCATCACCCAGCCAGCCCGCGCACAGCCCCTCCCGGAGCACGATCTCCTGGGGGCGATGCCCAGGGCCACGTCAAGTTCACTGATTGTGTTGCACTCATGACGCCAAGTGATGCACCGCGGAACGGGGAGCCCCCGTGAACGCCCCCGCTCCACCCACCCCCTCACCACCCCCCCTCCGGGGCCAGCT
>JBQTGW010000175.1:0-12919 GCA_052390495.1 Pseudonocardiales bacterium | reverse complement strand
GGGGGTGCCGCGCGGGGGTGTGGGGCTGCGCCCCCCCCCCCCCCCTGCCCCCCCCCCCCCCCCCCCCCCGGTGGTTGCCCTGTGGGCCCTTCCCACCCCACCGCCACTCACAGGGCATAGCCGGCCGCTTCGAGATCGGCGACTACCTCCTGGCAATGCTGCGGCCCCCGGGTCTCCAGACTCAGCGCGAGCACCACCTCGCCAAGCGCGAGGGTGCCGGAAATCCGCGAATGAGATACGTCCACCACATTGGCGCCGGACGCGCTGACCCGGGCCAGCAGGGCGGCCAGCTCACCCGGCCGGTCCGGCAGCGTCACCCGCAGGGCCAGGAAGCGCCCGGTAGCACCCAGGCCGTGCTGGATGACGTGCATCAGCAGCAACGGGTCGACGTTGCCGCCGGAGAGCACCGCGCACACCGGACCCGGCCAACCCGCGGGCTCCCCGAGCAGCGCGGCGACGGCTGCCGCGCCTGCCGGCTCGACCACCAGCTTGGCCCGCTCCAGGCACAGCAGCAGGGCCTGGGACAGCGCCTCCTCCCCCACCGTGAGCACCTCGTCGACCAGGTCGAACACATGCGCGAAAGTCACCACACCGGGCTCGGCGACGGCGATGCCGTCAGCCAGAGTGCGCAGCGTGGGTAGCCGGATCGGCTCGCCCGCAGCGAGCGAGGCCGGCCAGGCTGCGGCCCCCTCGGCCTGCACGCCGATCACCCGCACGTCCGGTCTGACGCCCTTCACCGCGGCAGCGATGCCACTGACCAACCCACCGCCACCGGTGGGCACCACAATGGTGCCGACGTCGGGCAGCTGCTCGAGCACTTCCAACCCGACAGTCCCCTGGCCCGCGAGGATGTCGGGGTGGTCGAACGGGTGGATGAACACTGCCCCGGTGCGCTCGGCGAACTCGCGAGCGGCGGCGAGAGACTCGTCGAACACCTTGCCGACCTGGTACACCTGCGCGCCGTAGCCCCGGGTCGCGGCAAGCTTGGGCAGCGAAGCGGTCACCGGCATGAAGACCGTCGCCGTCGCGCCCAGCATCGTGGCCGCCAGCGCAACGCCCTGCGCGTGGTTGCCCGCACTGGCCGCCACCACGCCCCGGGCGCGCTGCGCCGCGGAGAGCCGGTGAATCCGGACGAAGGCACCCCGGATCTTGAAAGAGCCGGTCCTCTGCAGGTTCTCGCATTTGAGATGGACCGGCACGCCACAACGCTGCTCGAGTACCCGGAAGTCGGCCAACGGCGTGCAGCGGGCCACCCCCGAGAGCACCTGTCGGGCGGCCCTGATCTCCTCGAGGCCCACCAACTTCATGGTGCTGATCCTGCCAGGCTTGCCAGGCCGGACGAAGGTGGTGCCGGGCTTTTGATCACGCGGCGGAGGCACGCAGGGACGGAGTATGGTCGGATTTAACACCCGTTAGGGAGGTGGGGGATGGGGCGCAGCGCTCGATGGATTCCGGTCGCGGTCACCAGCGCAGTGGCCGGGCTGCTTGCGGGCGCCGCCGTCGTCACCGCCAACCAGGCAGCCTGCGACGAACCGGGTCGTTACGTGTTCGCACCGGACCAAGTGCAATTGGTCGATGGGTGCTTGCACAGCGGCGATCTCCCCGTGGCACCGCCGCGCGACGAGCAACGTCCGCCGCCACCGCCCGGCGAAACCCTGGGCGATTAGCCCGCATACAGCACAGGGCGATTAGCCCGCATACAGTACAGGGCGATTAGCCCGCATACAGCACAGGGCGATTAGCCCGCAAGCGCCTGTAGGACGTCGTCGACTAGGTCGGTGACGTCTTCGATGCCCACGGACAACCGCACCAGGTTATCTGGTACCTGGAGCTTCGATCCCGCAGTGGACGCGTGGGTCATTCGTCCGGGGTGCTCGATGAGGGACTCCACCCCACCCAGTGACTCGGCCAGCGTAAACAGTCGGGTCCGCGAGCAGACGGCGAGCGCGGCGTCGATACCGCCGTGCACGGTGAACGAGACCATCCCGCCGAAGCGGCGCATCTGCTTGGCGGCCACCTCGTGCCCAGGATGGGTTTCCAAGCCCGGGTAGTGGACGCTGATCACCTTCGGATGCGCCCGCAGCGCAGCGACGATCCGCTCGGCGTTGTCGCAGTGTCGCTCCATGCGCACCGCCAGGGTTCTGATCCCGCGCAGCGTGAGCCACGCATCGAACGGCCCTGGCACCGCACCCGCGCCGTTCTGCAGGAAGGCCAGCTGCTCGTCGAGTTCGCTGTCGTCGGTGACCAGGGCACCCCCGATGACGTCGGAGTGCCCACCGAGGTACTTGGTGGTCGAGTGCAGCACGACGTCCGCGCCGAGCCCGAGCGGGGTCTGTAGGTAGGACGACGCGAAGGTGTTGTCCACCACCAGGCGGGCGCCTGCCTCATGCGCGACGTGGGCCAGCGCCGCGATGTCGGCGATGGCCAGCAGCGGGTTGGTCGGCGTCTCGCACCACACCAGCCGAGTGGCCGGACGCATCGCGGCCCGCACCGCGGCCACATCGGACAGCCCGACGGCGCTGTGCTCGACCCCCCAGTGCCGGAACACCTTGTCGATCAGGCGGAACGTGCCCCCGTAGGCGTCGTCGGGAATGACGACGTGGTCACCGGGGCGGCAGGTCGCGCGCAGCAGCGCGTCGGTGGCCGCCATGCCGGACGCGAAGGCCAGCCCGTGGCGCCCCTCCTCCAGCTCGGCCAGGCAGGTCTCCAGCGCGGTGCGGGTGGGATTAGCGGTACGGGCGTATTCGTACCCGCCGCGTCGCCCACCAACTCCGTCCTGCACGAAAGTGGACGTGGCGTGGATCGGGACAATCACCGAGCCGGTGTACGGATCGGGGTCCTGACCAGCGTGGATGGCGCGAGTAGAGAAGCCTGTCACGAAGCAAGCCTACGGAGGCGTTGCCCGGTCCCGACCGCCGGGCTCAGCGTCCGGCCAGGAACCCCAGCACATCCTGGCGGGTGACGACGCCAGTCGGCTTGCCGTCGATGAGCACCAATGCAGCGTCGGCGTCAGCCAGCGAACGCATCATCGCCCCGATCGGTTCGCCGCCGCCGATCGTCGGCAGCGGCGGCGACATATGGCTCTCGATCCGGTCCGCCAGCTCCGCTTCACCGGCGAACAGCGCCTGCAGCAGGGTGCGCTCGCTGACCGCTCCGATCACCTCGGCCGCCATCACCGGCGGCTCGGCGGACACCACGGGCAGTTGGGAGACTCCGAACTCGCGCAGGATCGTGACAGCCTCGGCGACCGTCTCGTTCGGATGGGTATGCACTAACTGCGGGATGCGGCCGTCTTTGCGCCGCAGCACGTCGGCGACCGTCGCGCCGGAGGAGTCCGGGGACAGGAAGCCGTGCGAAGCCATCCACGTGTCGCTGAAAACCTTGCTCAGGTAGCCGCGTCCACCGTCGGGCAGCAGGACCACCACCACGGCATCGGGATCCGCCCGGCTCGCGACCCGTAGCGCGCCGACCACCGCCATCCCACAGGAACCGCCCAGCAGCAGCCCCTCCTCCCTGGCCAGCCGCCGGGTCATAGTGAACGAGTCGCGGTCGGTGACCGACATGACCTCGTCGCAGATGTCCTGGTCGTAGTTGCGGGGCCAGAAGTCCTCCCCGACACCCTCGACGAGGTAGGGCCTGCCGGTGCCGCCCGAGTACACCGAACCCTCCGGGTCGACCCCGATGATTTGGACCCGGCCTTCGCTGACCTCCTTGAGGTAACGCCCGGTCCCGGAGATCGTCCCGCCGGTGCCGATACCGGCCACGAAGTGCGTGATCCGGCCCTCGGTCTGCGCCCACAACTCCGGCCCGGTGCTGTGATAGTGGCTGGCCGGGTTCTCCGGGTTGGTGTACTGATCGGGCTTCCAGGCCCCTTCGATCTCCCCTGCCAGCCGGTCGGACACGGCGTAGTAGGAGTCGGGGTGATCGGGGGCGACCGCGGTCGGGCACACGACGACCTCGGCGCCGTAAGCCGTGAGCACATTGCGCTTGTCCTCCCCGACCTTGTCCGGGCAGATGAAAAGGCAGCGGTAACCCTTACGCTGAGCCACCAGCGCGAGCCCGACGCCGGTGTTGCCCGACGTCGGCTCGACGATGGTGCCGCCGGGCCGTAGCTCGCCGGATCGCTCCGCGGCCTCCACCATGCGAAGCGCAATCCGGTCCTTCACACTGCCACCCGGGTTGAGGTACTCCAGCTTTGCCAGGACCAACGGGCGCAGGTCCGCGGCGACGACGTTCAGCCGCACCAGGGGGGTATCGCCGATCAGGTCGACGATGTGCTCGGCGTAGTGCACGGGTCTCCTCGGGTGTCGGGCGGATGTCGCCCTGCGAAGCCTAATCGAGCGCCATCCCCCCGACGTGGCTCACGGAACGGTGACGCCTCGTACCACAATTCTCACCGCTGGCGTATACCGGACACTAGGTGCTCTTCGCAGTGCGGCGTTGAGGAGGAGGGGGCCAATGCTGGGTCCATTGCGAAGGGCGGCCGTGCTGGTCGGCGCTGGTGGGGCGATGGCAGGTGCGGCGTACGGAATGCTGTCCCAGCAAGGCCAGCGGGCCCGCCGCACGTTGCTGATCCCGGGTTGGTTTCCCTTCCGTGCCGACGGGGTGTACCTCCCCGAAGGAACCGGCCCGTTCCCGCCGTCGGCACACTCAGGCAACGTGCTCAGCTTCGCCGTGCTCGGTGACTCCTCCGCAGCCGGACTCGGCGTGGACCAGCCTGCGGAACTGCCCGGCGTGGTGCTGGCGCATGGCCTGGCCAAGGAGGCGGACCGACCAGTCCGGCTGAACACCCTGGCGATCTGCGGCAGCACCAGTAGGCAGTTGGCCAGCCAGGTCGATGCCGCCTTGCTGGATCCCCCGGCCGCGGTTCTGATCACGATAGGCGCCAACGACGTGGCGCTGCGGATGTCACCGTGGCGGTCGGCCAAGCTGCTCGGCGAGGGGGTGTCGAGGTTGCGGATGGCGGGCGCGGCGGTGGTCGTCGGCACCTGCCCGGACCTCGGCGCGATCCGGGCGATCCCGCAGCCGCTACGCGCCATCGCGCGGGCCTGGAGCCTGGCGCTGGCCCGATTGCAGCGGGACGCGGTACTGCGCGCGGGCGGCCTGCCGGTGCCGATCGCGAACCTGCTCCCACCGGAGTTCGCCACCCAGCCCGGGTTCTTCAGCCGGGACCGCTTCCACCCATCGACGGCTGGTTACGCCGCCGCCTGCGCAGTGCTGTTGCCTGCACTGAGCTCGGTACTCGGCGGGTGGGGCAACGGGTCGAAGGAGCTCCGATGAGAGAGGCCGTGATCGTCGCTGCCGCTCGATCCCCGATCGGGCGGGCAGGCAAAGGTTCGCTGGTGGACCTGCGGCCGGACGACCTCGCCGCAGCGGTGGTTCGGGCCGCGCTGGACCAGGTGCCTGCGCTGGATCCCGCCGACATCGACGACCTGATGCTCGGCTGTGGTCTTCCGGGTGGCGAGCAGGGCTTCAATCTGGCCCGGGTGGTCGCGGTGCTACTGGGCTACGACACACTGCCGGGCACGACCATCACCCGATACTGCGCATCGTCGCTGCAGACCACCCGGATGGCAATGCACGCCATCAAGGCAGGCGAGGGTGACGTGTTCATCTCGGTCGGCGTCGAAATGGTCTCCCGCTTCGTCAATGGCAACTCCGACTCATGGCCCGGCACCCATAACCCCGTATTCGCCGATGCCGAGGCACGCACCCAGGCCAGCGCCTCACTCGGCGCCGAGGATTGGACCGACCCCCGCTTGTCGGGGGCGCTGCCCGATATCTACCTGCCGATGGGCCAGACCGCCGAGAACCTGGCCCGGCTGCGGGGTATCTCTCGCCAGGAGATGGACGAGTTCGGCGTCCGCTCGCAGAACCTCGCCGAGCAGGCGATCGCCGACGGGTTCTGGGCCCGGGAAATCACGCCGGTCACCACCCCCTCGGGCCGGATCGTCGACGCCGACGACGGCCCGCGCCCCGGGGTGACGCTGGCGGGGGTAGCCGGACTCAAGCCGGTGTTCCGACCCGACGGCCGCATCACCGCAGGCAACTGCTGCGCCCTCAACGACGGCGCCGCCGCCCTGGTCGTCATGTCCAACGAGAAGGCTCAGGCGCTGGGCATCACGCCGCTGGCGCGGATAATTTCCACCGGGGTATCGGGGCTCTCACCAGAGATCATGGGCCTGGGCCCGGTGCAAGCCTCTCGGCAGGCCCTGGCGCGGGCTGGCATGTGCATCAAAGACGTCGACCTCGTGGAGATCAACGAGGCCTTCGCGGCACAGGTCATCCCGTCCTACCGTGACCTGGAATGCGACATCGACAAGCTCAACGTCAACGGCGGTGCGATCGCAGTCGGGCACCCGTTCGGCATGACCGGTGCACGGATCACCACGACGTTGCTCAACTCGCTGGCCTGGCACGACAAGACCGTAGGCCTGGAAACTATGTGCGTGGGCGGCGGCCAAGGCATGGCGCTAATCCTCGAGCGCCTCTCCTGATGGCTGCCCTTCAAGGACTACCAACCCCCTGCCCAGCTGTCCGCAACCACTACCAACCACCTGCTACAGGTGGCGCGGCGGGACTCCCAGCTGTGCGGGATCAAAAGAAGGTTGGTAGCCGTTAGAGGCAGCCTGGACCGGGGTTGGCGGTACTTGAAGGGCTACCTACAGGGGACTACCTGCGGGGACGGGGCCCGGTCCGTGGTGGACGGGGCCCCGTAGTCGGCGCTTCGAGGGTGGGGGCTTAGTCGCCACCCTGGAAGTAGGAGAGGAGGCGCAGGATCTCCAGGTACAGCCAGACCAGAGTCACCGTGAGACCGAAGGCGATGTACCAGGCGGTCTTCTCCGGCGCACCGGCTCGGATCGCCTGGTCGGCGGCGTCGAAGTCGAGCAGGAAGCTGAACGCTGCGATCCCGATGCAGACCAGGCTGAAGATGATCGCGATCGGGCTGCCGTCGCGCAACCCGAGGCCACCGCCGACGAAGAAGCCGGCGATGAGGTTGATGAGCATCAGGCCGACGACGCCGATCATGGCGCCCATCAGCCACTTGGTGAATCGCGGCGTGACCCTGACCGCACCGGTCTTGTAGACAATCAGCATCCCGACGAACACCATCGCGGTGCCCGCGATCGCCTGGAAGACGATGCCGGTGCCACTGCCCGCCGGCCCTGCGACTTGGGTACCGATGAACCCGCTGATGCCGCCGAGGAAGACACCCTCGATAGCGGCGTAGATGAGGATCAGCGGCGGGCTGACCACCTTCTTGAAGGTGACCACCAGCGCCAGCACGAAGCCGATCAGCGCAGCGGGGAGGGCGAGCCACCAGATACTGGGAGTGAGGTAGGTCGCCGTGCCGGTAGCCATCAGGACGGCGAGGGTGATGCCAGTCTTGGTGACCACGTCGTCGACGGTCATGGGCCTGCCGGTGGCGAGCGACGTATCGCCATAACCCGGCGCAGCGCCCCCAAGGCCTGCGGGGGCTGAATTGAAGCCCGCATAACCGCCGCCCCCAACGGGAAGGTTGCGGAATGCAGGGTTACTGGTGGAGCGCACCGTGTTCCTCCTGGTGGGCGTTGCAGACGCCGTCACGGGGTTTAACGCGCCTGCGGTGGGTCCGGTTCCCGGTCCGGTAATAACGGACCTTACCCCCGCCCGATGACGCCGGAGCAACGACCGCACCCCAAGGCACGTTACTGTGCGGACCAGAGGTACTCGGGCCCGAGCGGTGCGGAGGTGGCGATGGACTGGTGGGTCTGGGTGATCATCGTGCTGGTCGTTCTGGTGGCACTGACCACGTTGGCCGCAGTGGTCCAGCGCAGACGCCGCCGCGGCGGGGTGATCGGACTTGGCGACACCGGCCGGAACGATTCGCCGTGACCGAGCAGCCGTCCCCGTTGCTGCTACGGGCCCGTGAGCTGACCGGCAGGCCGGTGGTCACCCTGGCGGGTGAACTGGTCGCCGAGATCAAGGACGTCATCTTCGAACACACCGGCGGCGCCATCGCCGGTTTCACCCTGCGCAATCCTGGGCTGTTCAGCCGATCTCGCAAGGACGCGCTGCCCTGGCATGGCATTCATGGGTTGGGCCGGGACGCCGTGCTGGTGCCCGACGAGACCGTGCTGTTGCGCACCAACGAACTTGTCCCACGTAAGCAGGCCCGCAAGGGCGACGTGCTGGACGACAGGGTGCTCACCGACAACGGCCGCGACCTCGGCCGGGTGGTCGACGTCGTGTTGCAGAGCGGGACCGGCCTGGAGGTCGTGGGCTACGAGGTGGAGGCGAGCGAGGCACTGGGCACCGCCGGGCGCCGAGTGTTCATTCCCCTGCCGGACACGGTCGCGGTGTCCGGGGAGAACCTCATCGTGCCCGCGGCGGCAACCGAGTTCGTTTCCGACGATCTGGCCGGGTTCGGTGCCGCAGTGGATGCCTTCCGTACCCGGCTGCGGGAGGGCTGATGCTGTTCAGTCAGGCGCGCAAACACGACGTGGTGAACACCGCCAGCGCAACCCGGGTGGCCAGGGTGGACGGGTTTGTGGTGCGTCCTGGACCGGCCAGGGTGGCGCTGCTGCGCCTGGGCAAGGTCAGCGGCGCAGGCACCCTGCTGGCCTGGGAAGACCTGCAGGGCTTCGGGCCCGACGCGGTGACGGTAGCTGACGACGCAGTACTGCGCCCGGCCCGCGACGGGCTGGAGCAACGGGCCGAGGACAAGGAACTGGAGATCCTGGGCAAGCGGGTGCTCACCGAGCGGGGGATGGACGTCGGCACCGTCACCGATGTGGACTTCGACCCGGAGACGGGTGCGGTCACCACCCTGATCACCACAACCGAGGCCATCGCCGGGGATCGGCTGATCGGGCTGGGCGGATACGCCGCCGTCATCTCGGTTTAGCCCACCTCGCACGCCGCGCCGCCGATGCTGGCGGGTGGCCGCCCCCCGAACGGCCACCCGCACCCCGCGATCTTGCGCTGGTCAGCATCGCACCTGACGCTTCTCCGCACAAGCGGAAGTAAGAGCCTTTCGCATCCGCATCAGCGGAGTGTACTCTCCGTTGACCATATCGCACTATCGAGCCCCCCAAAGGGTCATGGGTTCGGCAGAGCGGAACCAAGGGCGACGAGAACCGCGGGAGAGTGCAGGAGTTGCGCTGCTGCACACTCCCCCGGCCCTTGTCATCACATAAGGAGGCATCTGGTGAGGCACTGGGTCGTGGGAATCGTCGCCAGCGGGCTGCTGCTCGCGGGTTGTGGTGGGAACGACAACAGTCCGGCCTCCGGACCGCAGAGTTCGCCGCCGCAGCAGCGAGCCACCGTGACCGTCTTGGCGGCCGCTTCGCTTGTGGACGTCTTCAACCAGCTCGAGCCGGTGTTCGAGCAGGCCAACCCCGGTGCTGACGTCAGTTTCAGCTTCGGTGGCTCGTCCGACCTCGCGCAGCAGATCGTCAACGGGGCACCGGCGGACGTGTTCGCTTCTGCCAACGAAAGGCAGATGAGCGTGGTCTCCGACGCCGGGCTGGCCGCGGGTGAGGCGAAGGTCTTCACGACGAATGTGCTCACCATCGTGGTGCCTCCGAGCAACCCGAAGGGGATCCAGACATTCGCCGACCTGGCGCGTCCGGACGTGACCGAGGTGGTGTGCGCCCCGCAGGTGCCCTGCGGTACAGCCACCGAGAAGATCGAGCAATCAACCGGAGTCACGCTCAGCCCGGCCAGCGAGGAGCTGGATGTGCGCGCAGTGCTGGCCAAGGTCACCACGGGCGAGGCGGACGCCGGTCTGGTGTACATCACCGACGCACGCAGCGCACAGGACCAGCTGGTGCAGATCGACTTCCCCGAGGCCCGTGGCGCGATCAACGAGTACTTCATCGCTGGGCTGAGGGACGCCCCGCAGCCTCAGTACGCCACGGCGTTCGTGGACTTCATCCTCGGTCCGGAGGGTCAGCGGGCGCTCGTGGAAGCGGGCTTCGGCAAGCCGTGAAACGCGGGAGTGCCCCCCGGTGGGAGTCGAACCCACACTTCGGCCCTTTTAAGTGAACTGACTCCCGAAGATCGATACATGACCTGCGGCGGAGTGAGAGGCGGCGCCACGAGTACACCTAACTTGGGCACGAATTGGGCACCGCCCAACTTCTGCCGACCTTCAGCCAGCCTGTGGAGGCAGTTATCAGGATGCGCCTAAGCAGGTCCGCCGCGTATTCGCCGCTCGGCGGCCTCCCGCGTCTCCGGACGGCTCAAGTCTGCGCTGTCCGACTACAGCAAGTCCACGTCCAGATCGGGGGCGATGCGTTGAAGCCGGCCCGGGTCTGCGGTCAGTACCGGCCAGCCACGCCGACGAGCCACCAAGATCACATGGCCAGCGGTGACGTCCCACATCCGAGCCTTGTCCAGTAGTCCGGCCACTTGCCCAGCATCGAAGCGATCCAGCGTCCCTCGCACCGCACAGGGATGGTTGCGTAGGTCCTCGAGTCTCTGCTCGGCGGCCGGTTCGTAGTGGTAGATAGCCAGTACCTTGGCCACAGACGTGTCCAGCAGGTACAGCACGATGCCCTTCTGGACTGCGGTGTCCAACCACGCCTGCAGGGCGAGGGTTCCCCGGATGTGTGCGACGAACGCGGACGGGTCGAGAACCTTCCCACCAATCACGGGGCGACAATGTGAGACGCGCGGATCTCGTCGTCACTGGGCTGTGGCAAACCGTGCCTGGCTTCCAGGTTGGCGTAAACCTTGCGGTAGTCGGCCAGAGTGGGAATCAGGCCGGTGCGGCGCAGCTCGGCCTCATGCTCGGCCCGCCACGCCGTGCAACGAGCCCTGAACTCCGGGTCATCCGGGTTGATCGCGGCAAGCTGGGCATCCAGGTCGGTGGTGTCCATGCCGCGAGGGTAGCCGGGTGGTCAACCGGTGGGTGCGGGTGTTTGGGTGCGGCTGCAACGATCCAGGGGTAGGAGTGCAGATCAGCCAGGTCCACCCCCGGGTACACCACCCGAACCTAGGTCATCACCGGGTGTTGGCACGGCGAGCCTAACCGATGCTGACGAGCGATCTCGTAAAGTAACCAGCTGACCACAGAAAGTCCTTCCGCGGCGAGCCGTCAGCCGATACGGCGTTCCTCCAAAGGGCGGTACCTGTCACTCTGCGCCATTCGGCGAACTGGGCTAGCCGTCTGGCGATCAGTGCCTTTTTACCAGGTAGACGCAGTCTCGTAAGGTTCTAGCCTCTCGGGCTATGGCACAGCGTGAAGAGTCGCTGGTGCAGTGGGGACAACGTTGGTTCGCCGCAAGATCCCTCTGGACCGGTGGTGGGGCCGCACTTGCCACTCCCGTGGTGACTACGATCATCCCCGCGATACAGGGATGGATGCACGTCGGCGTGGCTGCTCTCGTTGGTGCCCTCGCCTTGGTTGGCTTCGCGGTGCCCGCTGCACGAGAGGCCGCGGCCGAACGGCGTGCCCAGCTTGCTGAGGACAGGCTGCTCACAGCAGATGTGGCGCTGAAGCTCACCGTCTCCGACGCCCTGCTTCCCGTGCTGACGTGCGTTGTCAACGGCATTGACCCCGCGAGTTCAACCCCCAACGAGGTCGCCGCCGCTGAGACCTTGCGCATGGTGCTCGGCACGGCCGCCCATCTCTGCGGCGGAGGCCGGGGACGGGTTCGAGCATGCTGGTACGAAATCAGGGGCCTGACCTCCAGCAACCCTGGCTTGTATCCTGCCGCGCACATCGGCCGGGGAGTCAAGCCGTCTACCGAGTTCCCCAGGGCTGAGCCTCGCGGACAAGCACTCTTCGATCTTCTGACCAACGACAAGGCTGAGCTGATCGACGATCTCAACGTCGAAAAGCCGATCAACTGGAAGGCGACGACCAATGGCCGCACCTCCTACAGGACGTTTCTGACGGTCCCAGTACGCACCAACGACCAGTTGTTCGGCATCCTGACCGTGGACGCCGACCAGCCAGGCGTCTTCACCGAGGCTGACGTCGATCTTGCCAGACTGCTCGGTGTCACTCTCGCCCTGGCGCTCTCACAGCAGACACAGCCCGCCGTTTCTGTCGCTGGCCCATCGGCTAGGACCAGCAGCTAGGTCACCAGACCGTTGGGCGCTCAATTGTTGACGTTCCTCCCTCCGATCGGGTCTCATAACACGGCCGAGGAGGTCACGCACGATGGAGATCGAGCCGAGCCGCTCAGCGGAGCGGGCGCAAGAGATGTTGAGGGACCCTGACCGCTACTTCACACAAGCACGTGAACGCGCGGAACGCGATCTCAGGGCGCTCCGTTCCCCAATGCACGACAGCGATCCAGGGACCAGCCTCAGCAGAGTGCCGAGCCGCGACTACCCAAGCACTAACTCCTCCGTCCTCGAACGGTGGGGTCGGGGCGCACATAAGCGGGCGCACCTATTTCACGAGGTCACCCTCAGCCACCTCCCTCGGGTGCTGGGCGACGACCACCCCGACACCCTGGCCTCGGCCAGCGACCTCGCCGCCGAACTGCGCGCCTTGGGCTGTGATGAGCAAGCCAGGCAACTGGAAGCATGGATGCGGACTCGTCGCTAATGCGCAGCTGGCCACTCGACAACCGCGCACCCGCAAGACCCGCGCTGGAGCCTTCCCAAACAATTTCGACCGTACGACTCGCCCTACGGGGTCGACCAGAGCACACCACGGCCCACCGTCTGCTAACACCAACCCGGCGGTGAGAATCCGCAGCAGCATCACACCCCCGGTCACTGAAGGTAGACCCAGGGTCACGGCAAAGTCTGTTTATGCTGGTGAGAGTTCCATGTGCTTGAGGATGCGGCGGTTTTTGTGGGCGTTGTGACGGAGCGCGGCGGCGATGTTGGTGGTGCCGTGGAGTCTGAGCAGGCTGATCGCGAGGTTGCGGAAGGTCGCCATCACGCGGGGTGCGTTGCGGGTACGGACTCGGGA
>JBQTGW010000174.1:0-3199 GCA_052390495.1 Pseudonocardiales bacterium | reverse complement strand
AACGAGAGCTGGTGCGGGGTGAATCCGTACTCGCTGGACGCAAGCTGATCTTCGAGGCGGACACCATTTCGGTGGAGGTCGACGCCACGCCGGACGCCCTGATCGGCCGGGTTGTGCCGCCGGGACGGGCCGACATCTCGCTGCTCACCTCCCATGGCGCAGCCGGTGAGACGACCGCGGACGACATGGGTTCGTTCGTACTCCCCACCGCGCCATCGGGCCCGGTGCGGCTGCTCTGCCGGACCGCCACAACGCGGCTGGTCACTGACTGGATCCGACTGTAGCGGGGAGTGGTAGTTCGAGCTGGATCGAGGTACCGCCACCGGGTGCGGGACCGATGCGGCAGTCGCCGCCGAGTTCGGCGGCTCGCTCGCGCATGGAGTTCAGCCCGACCCCGGCACGAGCCGAGGACGAGATGCCGATGCCGTCGTCGATGACCTGCACCCGCAGGGTGCCGTTGCGGTGGACGGTGACGTGGCAGGTGTGGGCTTGGGAGTGCCGCGCCACGTTGGTCAGCGCCTCAGCGACGATCCGGAAGGCGGCCACCTCCACCGCGGCGGGCAACCCCTCCACACTGCCCTCCACCTCGCAGCGCACCGCCAGCTCGGTGGTGTTGAAGCGCTGGCATTCGGCGCGCAGCGCCGCGTCCAGGCCCCGGTCCAGCGCTGGGGGGCGTAACTCGTCGACGAGCTGGCGGACTTCTCCGGTGCACGATTTGAGGTCGGCGGTGATCGTGTCCAGGAGTCCGGCAACGCGGGTGTCGTCGGACAGCATCTTGCGGGCGGCGCGGAGCTGCATCGACATCCCGGCCAGGCTCGGACCCAGCCCGTCGTGCAGGTCCCGTCGCAGCCGGCGGCGCTCCTCCTCCCGCGCCGTGACCAGGTGTTCCCGCGACGTCTGCAGGTCACGGTTGAGTCGGGTCGCCTCCGCGGCGACCGCCGCCTGCAGCGCCGCATCCCGCAACAGCCGGCACTCATGGCGGGAGAAGCTGCTGCCGGTACTGCGCCGGGCCACGATGAGCCGGCCGACCAGCTTGCCGTGCGAGACCATGTCGAAGGACTCGGTCACGTTCTGTGGCCTGCCGTGTTCGGCCACCAGTACCGGGCCCTCGCGCTCCTGGAGCTCGACCGCGACATAGGGAACCTGGAGTGACTGCGCGATGGTCCCGGTGACCAGCGGCATGACCGCGGTGGGATCGACCGTGCGGCCCAGCACCTCCCCAAGCCGGGCGATCACCAGGTACGGATCGTCCCGGTCGCCATACAGCAGCCGATCAACCCCGCGCTGCACCCTGCGGTGCAGCGGCTGGAACGTCACCACAGCAAGCCCGACCGACAGCAGCTGGGCACTGCCTTCGTCTACTCCGACATAGCTGCTCAAGGCAACCACGATGGCGGTGACCCCCACCACCACCAGCGCGGTCATCAGAAACCAGACGATCGTCCGGTTGACAATGAGGTCCACGTCATAGAGGCGGTAACGCAAGATCGCCACCGACATCCCCAACGGAATAGCGGCAGCGGAAATCGCCCAGGCACCCTCGAAACCGAGTACATCGAGGACGAAGCCGACGACGAACACCATGGCGGCGGGTAGCAGGCACGCCAGCTGCCGACGCAGGTCGGCGTCCGCACGCCGCCACCGAGACCACAGCGACCACAACGCGCCCAAGGCACCGACCACCGTCAGCAGCATCCCGCCCACCCCGACCCTGACCAGTAGCCGCGCCCGAGGAGTGAGCGGTGTTTCGTAGACGCTGAGGAACGTTCGCGGGTGGTCGAGCGCGCCGACCGCGAACGCGACCGCGGTGATGGCGGTCCCGGCCACGATGATCCACGCAACGGGCCGCCAGCGCGGCGAGGGCAACGCTCCATCGGGAAACAGCAGGATCGCGAGCATGACCAGCCCGATGCTCGGCCACCAGGTCCACTGGGTCAGCCACGCCAGCGGGAGCCAGCCGGGCCAGCTCGCGGCCACCACGAAGACTCCGCCGCCGAGCCCGGCGGCGGTAATCAAACGACCGATGGGGTGCCGGGGCATACTCGTGAGCACGAGCCAGCCCAGGACTGTGAACGGCACCGCGAGCCCCATGGCCAGCGCGGCGGTGTTGGCGCGCACGCCGCTCCCGCCTACCCACTGTCCGACGATGATGAGCGCCACGACGAGCGTTGCGGCGACCGCGATCGCGAGTTGACGCTGCGCGAGCAACCGCACTCCAAGATGCTTCATGGCAGCCATCCCATCCGGGTCTCGGCGCTATCCACTGTTCGGCGTTACTAGTGACCACGTCCCGCCGCGTGGAGTGCGTTGTGCCCAAAGCTCCCGGGGTCCAGCTGGCCGGCAGCTTCCATGGCGTTTATGTCGTCGGAGCGGCCAGCAACTAAAAGCTGCAGGGGTCTGCTAAGCGCCGCTAAGGTGCCTAGCTGCAAGAACTCCGCAAGAGCAACCTGCAACGCCGCCCTGGAGCCCGGGGGGTCGTCTACGATGCCTGCGGGATTGTTTTCGACATACGACCACACAACATCGAGGATGTTCTGCAACCGCTGCAAGAAGGCGGTCAGGTCGGGCGGATCAGCGGTCGCGGTCAGCGCCACCAGGTTCCCTTGCCCATCATAGGCTCCGGTAAACTGGTTTCCCTCGCCGTCGAAGAACTCAACCGGAAGGGAGAATTGTCCTGGTCCGGGCCCGATGATGTTGGCGGCAACTAGGTCCCCGTCATTCTGATAGACGTGCAGAAATTCGTTCTGACTCCCAATAGCTAGGATCATGTCTGCTCCCTTTTCCGGAGGTGGGCGGGTTGGTCTTGCTCACTGCGCCAGTGGACCTGTTCACACCGTGTCAACGGCGCTGTCCCTCAAACACGGGACGGGTGTCCCGGATGGCCGGGCTGATTGGTAGGAGTTGTCCTGCCCCCGCACGGATACCGCGAGGCCCGCACCCATGCACACGAAGGCGGCGGCTGCTCTGGCGCTCGGTGAGCCTGCCGCCCACTGCTGCTGCACTCGGGCGAGTGCCTCGGGGGCACTGACCCCCCCTGCGAGCAGGTGGTGGAAACTCACCATGAACTCGACTGTCGCCCCGTCCGGGATGGGCACCACCGGCGCAACGAGCTGGCGGGTGCCCAGGCCGAGGAACGCGGCGCTGAGCCCGAGTGGCTCGTCTCCGGCCCGCATGACCGAACGGCCCGCGTCGCACGCCG
>JBQTGW010000173.1:0-20558 GCA_052390495.1 Pseudonocardiales bacterium | reverse complement strand
CCAGTGCACCGACGACAATACGCGACGATTCGAGAGCAGTCTGCGGGCGTCGACCGAAGAGTACGACCCCACCCACGGTGGGATGGGACCCATCATACATGCGCCAGGCCCGCAACAACCGCGTCAGATTATCGTCAAGGTCCATCTCGCCGGTATCATCAAGATACCGGGAGACCTCATCGAAGTCCAAATCGGCCAGATCCAGTCGCGGGAGCGGCTGCTCATCATGAAATAGCGAATGCGCCCCTGGAAAAGTCTGAGCAACGGCTGGGTTGGTCGTGTTCGCGCGGAGCGGTGCCGCGCACTCCTTGAGACGCAGGACACGCCGCTGGTGGGTGGCTCGCACGTTACAGTGATGCTGTCACGACAGTTCTGCTGTCACGTTGGGTCTCCTGTCACCTCGGGGAGGGACAGTACTGTGCATGTCGGGCAGGGCCAGGTCGGGCAGGGCCAGGTCGGGCAGGGCCAGCCTTTGGCGGAGCGGCTCACCATTGCGGAGTTGGCAGCTCGCACCGGGATCAGCGTCCGCACGATCCGGTTCTACGCCGGGATGGACCTGATTCCGCCGCCGGAGGTGCGTGGCCGGCTGGGGCTATACGACGAGTGTCATGTGGCGCGTCTTGAGCTGGTCCGTGACCTGCAGGGGCTGGGCTTCACGCTGGCGGCGATAGAGGGCTACCTGGCGCGGATCCCGCGCGACCGCACCCCTGAAGACCTGGCGCTGCACCGGGCGTTGCTCGCGCCGTGGTTACCCGAGGAACCTGAGAACGTGGACCGCGCCGGGCTGGACGAGCGCGCCGGGCGGCCGATCACCGATGACGAGCTGCGGCGGTTGGTGCAGCTGGGCGTCATCCGGGAGCGGCCGTCCGGTGAGCTCCAGCTCACCAGCGCGGAGATGCTCGACTACGGGCTGGACCTGCTCGACGCCGACCTGGACTTCGCAGTGCAGCTGGCTTCCAAACAGATCATCGAACGGCACACCACCGCGTTGGCGACCGAGCTGGTGGCGCTGTTCCACGACACCGTGCTGCGCGAGTACCGCGAGCGCGGTCGCCCACCCGAGCTGCGCAAACGGTTGATCGCCCTGCTTGAGCAGCTCAAACCGATCACCGTGAACGGCGTGGTCACCAACTTCCAGCTCGCGGTCAACCGCGCGATCCGCGAAGAGGCAGTACCAGCCCAAGCAGCAGGACCAGCCCAAGCAGCAGGACCAGCCCAAGCAGCACCAGAACAAACAGCACGACCGAAGACAGGGAGCTCCTCATGACAGTGTCCGGCCGCGAGGCATACCTCTACGAAGCGCTGCGCACACCCCGGGGCAAGGGCAAGCCGAACGGCGCGCTGCACGGCGTCAAGCCAATTTCCCTGATCACCGGACTGATCGAGGAGCTGTGCGCACGGCACCCCAACCTCGACCCGGCGCGGATCGACGACATCGTGCTCGGGGTGGTCAGTCCGCTGGGCGACCAGGGCGGGGTCATCCCGCGCTCCGCGGCACTGGCCGCCGGGCTGCCGCACACCGTCGCGGGCCTGCAGATCAACCGGTTCTGCGCCTCCGGGCTGGAGGCCGTGAACCTGGGTGCGATGAAGATCCGCTCGGGCTGGGAAGATCTGGTGCTCACCGGCGGTGTCGAGTCGATGTCGCGAGTGCCGATGGGCTCTGACGGCGGTGCCATCGCGATGGACCCGGAGACCGCCTACAAGGCCCGCTTCGTCCCACAGGGCATCAGCGCCGACCTGATCGCCACAATCGAGGGCTTCAGCCGTGAGGACGTCGACTCCTACGCGGTGGAGTCGCAGCACCGTGCCGCCAAGGCGTGGAGCAATGGGTACTTCGCCCGGTCCGTGGTCCCGGTCCGAGACCGCAACGGCGTCGTCGTGCTGGATCGCGACGAGCATGTGCGCCCCGACGCCACCATGGCGGGCCTGGCCGCGCTCAAGCCGTCCTTCGCGGTCATCGGCGAGCAGGCCGGTTTCGACGCCGTCGCGCTGCAGCGTTACCACTGGGTGGAGCGCATCGAGCATGTGCACCACGCGGGCAACGCCTCGGGCATCGTCGACGGCGCCGCGCTGGTGGCGATCGGCTCCGAGCAGCTCGGCACGGAGCTCGGGCTGACTCCGCGGGCTCGGATCGTGGCCGGTGCGGTCACCGGCGAGGAGCCCACGATCATGCTCACCGGCCCGGCCCCGGCGACCCGGAAGGCGCTGGCCAAGGCGGGTATGACGATGGACCAGATCGATCTGGTCGAGCTCAACGAGGCATTCGCGGCGGTGGTGCTGCGCTTCATGCGCGAGATGGATGTGTCACACGAGAAGCTCAACGTCAACGGCGGCGCGATCGCCATGGGCCACCCGCTGGGCGCCACCGGCGCAATGATCCTGGGCACGCTGGTCGACGAGCTGGAGCGCCGCGACCTGCGCTACGGCCTGGCCACCTTGTGCGTCGGGGGCGGCATGGGCATCGCCACCATTATCGAGCGGCTCTGACTTCCAGGAAGGCAAACAATGACCGGCATTATTCGTTGGCAATCCGACGCCGACGGCATCGTCATCCTGACCCTGGACGACCCGGGGCAGTCCGCGAACACGATGAACGAGCGCTATGTCACGTCGATGGGCGAGACAGTGGACCGCTTGGAGGCCGAACGGGACTCAATCACCGGCGTCATTCTCACCTCGGCGAAGAAGACCTTCTTCGCCGGTGGTGACCTCCATAACCTCATCGCCGTCACCCCCGACAATGCGGCGGAGTTCGCCGGGCATGTGGCACTCGTGAAAAGCCAGCTGCGCCGCCTGGAAAAGCTGGGCAAACCGGTGGTCGCCGCGATCAACGGTGCGGCGCTGGGTGGCGGGCTGGAGATCGCGCTGGCGTGTCACCACCGGATCGCCCTGGACGTTCCGGGTAGCAAGATCGGTTTCCCGGAGGTCACCCTCGGGCTGCTGCCGGGCGCCGGTGGTGTGGTGCGCACGGTGCGGATGCTGGGCATTGCTGATGCATTGACGAAGTTGCTGCTCAAGGGCCAGCAGGTGGCCCCGGCGGAGGCGAAGGAGATCGGCGTCATCGACGAGGTCGTCGGGACGCCGGAGGAGCTGCTGGCCAAGGCCCAGGAGTGGATCAAGGGCCACCCGGTGGCCGCGCAGCCCTGGGACGTCAAGGGCTACAAGATCCCTGGTGGCACGCCTGCCACCCCTGCGCTCGCGCAAGTGCTGCCCGCGTTCCCCGCGACGCTGCGCAAGGAGCTCAAGGGCGCGCCGATGCCCGCGCCGCACCACATCCTGTGCGTCGCTGTCGAGAGCGCACAGGTCGACTTCGATACCGCGTTGCAGATCGAAGGCCGTTACTTCGTGGATCTGGCCACCGGCCAGGTCGCCAAGAACATGATCCAGGCGTTCTTCTTCGACCTCCAGCACATCAACAAAGGCGGCAGCCGACCTGAAGGTTTCGAGCGGCGGCGCTTCCGCAAAGTCGGCGTGCTCGGGGCGGGAATGATGGGCGCGGGCATCGCCTATACCTGCGCCCGCGCGGGCATGGACGTCGTCCTCAAGGACGTTTCGCTGGACGCGGCGGCGCGAGGCAAGAAATACTCGGTGGGCCTGCTGGACAAGGCGGTGTCCCGAGGACGGTCGACGCCGCAGCAGCGCGACGAGGTGCTCGACCGGATCACCCCGACCGCTAGCCCTACTGACCTCGCGGGCTGTGATCTGGTAATCGAGGCGGTCTTCGAGGATCCGGCGTTGAAGAAGAGGGTCTTCGCCGAGATCGTGGACGTCGTCGACGCCGGTGCGTTGCTGTGCTCGAACACCTCGACGTTGCCCATCACCGACCTCGCTTCCGGTGTTTCCCGGCCGGGTGACTTCATCGGACTGCACTTCTTCTCCCCGGTGGACAAGATGCCCCTGGTCGAGATCATTCGCGGCGCGCAGACCTCCGACGGGGCCGTGGCCGCCGCGATCGACATCGTGCAGCAGATCCGCAAGACGCCGATCGTGGTCAACGACAGCCGCGGCTTCTTCACCAGCCGGGTTATCGGCACCTACATCAACGAGGGCATGGCAATGCTCGCCGAGGGCGCCGCCCCTTCGTCGATCGAACAGGCCAGCTCACAGGCCGGCTACCCGTCCCCGGTGCTGCAGCTGGTCGACGAGCTGACCCTGACGCTGTGTCGCAAGATCCGCGAGGAGACCCGTCGCGGCGTCGAGGCCGCGGGTGGCGTGTGGACGCCACACCCGGCCGACGTGATCGTCGATCGAATGGTGCGGGAGTTCTCCCGGCTCGGGCGTTCCGGTGGTGACGGGTTCTACGAGTACACCGAGGGCAAGCGGACCCGGCTGTGGCCGGGGCTGTCCGAGCACTTCGGGCCATTCGTCCCCGATGCCGTGCCGTTCGAGGACATGATCGAGCGGATGCTGTTCATCGAGGCGCTGGAAACCGTGCGCTGCTTCGACGAGGGCGTGCTCACCTCGGTGCCCGACGCCAACATCGGCTCAATCATGGGCATCGGCTTTCCGCCCTGGACCGGCGGCGTGATGCAGTACATCACCGGCTACCCCGGCGGTGTCACCGGCTTCGTCGCCCGCGCCAAAGAACTCACCGACCGCTACGGCGACCGCTTCACCCCACCCGCATCGCTGATCGCCAAAGCCGGGCAGGGCTAGCGCCCCGTGAGTGGCGATGCGAGCCCCGACTCGCATCGCCACTCACGGGCATTCATCTCGGCCCGGACAGCTCTGGCGCCTGAGCTCAGGAAGGGCCAACCACCCTGAACATGGCGGTGTCCGCGTCGGTGCTGAGCACCGTGATCTGGTACGGCCCGACAGTTGCGCTCGATTCATTAGTGATCGTCACCGAGGCTACTGGGCTTTCGGACGCCGTGCAGACAACCGTGGTGTCGGTGGCTTTCTCGACACCAACGAGCGGGCTGGACCCGCAGAAGAACGACGCTTCCCCGTTTATGGTCACCGTCCGTAGCGGAGAGCGGGAGTTTGCTGCCCCGTCTGGACGCGGGTGTCCGCGCCACGGGCTCACCGAACGCTTCACCCCGTCGGTGTGGCGCGTTGGGCGTGAGTGATGCCGGTGCTAGCCTTTGCAGCCGATGACCGTTCAATCGAGTTTGTGGTCCGGATCACCCGAACAGGGACCGGATTTTCGTCCTATCCAATATCTTGGTGGCAAGTGGCGACTACTTGATGCCATTGAAGCCGCAGTCACACCCTTCGTTAGTGGTAGTCGGCCTGCACTGTGCGATCTCTTCTGTGGTACCGGTGTTGTGTCCGCGCGGCTGGCGCGCGTCGGGCCGGTCTTGGCGTCAGACATCCAGGAATATGGCCGAGTACTCGCCTCAGCTCTGCTGAATCCGCGGCGCATTGATGTACCAGGAATTTTACACACCGCCCATCAGCTATTTGATTCTCTGGTGACGCCCGAACTGGAGAAACTGTTCTCGTACGAGACGGAATGTTTGACTGGTGCCCCCGCCACAGCGGAAGCTGTTTGTGAACTACTTGAGCACGGATCGATAGAGGCGGAAATCTGGCATCAAGCGTCTTCTCAGTTACGAGACCTGATTTCGAACGTAGCTTTCCCGCTGACTATTGCACCACACTCCGTCATGACCCGTTACTACGGCGGCGTCTATTTCTCTTACCTGCAAGCCGCCCAGCTCGACGCGCTGACGTTAACCGCGCATGCCGTTGACCCGGAATGCAGAGATACCGCAATTGCGGCGGTTCTCAGTACTGCGAGCGAGCTGGTGGCGAGCATCGGCGGTCATTTCGCGCAACCCGTACGTCCGCGCACGTCGGATGGACGAATCAAGCGTGGTGTGACTCTCGCAGTGGCTAAGACTCGACAGTTGAATGCATTCGATGTGTTCGAGCGTTGGCTGACGCGATACATGACGCGTGGGCCAGCTCCGCACGCTTCCACCGCACACCGATCCGACTTCCACACCACGCTCTCAGAATTACCAGGAGACGTGGGGTGCGTCTACGCAGACCCACCGTACACACGAGATCATTACAGCCGGTTCTACCACGTCCTCGAAACCTTGGCCCTCGGCGACAGTCCAGGATTGAGCACGATGGTCCTGAGTGGCCGGGTCCTCCCTAGCCGCGGTCTATATCGCAAGGACCGCCACCAGTCTCCTTTCTGCGTTGTTAGTCAAGCACCGGCAGCTTTCGACGAGATTTTCTCAAGTCTAGCCGACAAGCACGTCTCACTGGTCTTATCTTATTCTCCTATTCCGAAAACCGAGAAACCACGAGCGCGCGTGATGACCCTGCCAGCTCTGCAGGCTGCAGCGAAGAAACATTTTTCACACGTTGAGGTGAGAGCTGTCCAACCGATTGCACATGCCAAACTAAACACTGTACGATTGAATGCAACTCGAACCTTTGACGCTGAGGTTCTCCTCATTGCACGTCCATGATTCCCGGCTAGTCCGAAGGCAACACCGCTAACAGGACAGGAGCATTCCTCCAGTATTTTTGCAAGACTTGTGTGGTCACACGAACCTGGCGATGCCTCATCTTACGGGGGCCAGCTCGATTGTTGAGCAAGCTTTCCATAGCGGCAAAGCCTTCATCGCCAGGGGCGAGAATACGGCAATGGGGTAGCCATCTTCAACTGATCCCGTTCCACTAGGTGGCACTCCCAGTTCGAAACGGAAATTTCGACTGCTCGACGAGATCGCTTTAATTGTATTCCGGCTTGTTAGCGAGCTATCCGATGCGACATTATGGAAGACGTGCCAGCTATCAACATCACGTTGAGCACCAAAAAATCCTTCAAACACATCCAGGTGGAAGTTTGCTTGACTGACACGCCCAGCAGCGTACGTAGGCTCAGCCACCAAGACACCTGTGGAGAGGTCTACTGCACGGAGGACCTTTGGTGCGGACTTACGCGATCCCAACAGCATGCGTTCGTCCTCTTGATTAAGCTCCACTCTCTCCGCTACCCGTGGGTCTGACAAATCAAGCAATCTGTCTTGGTGCAGTTCAAACCAATGAGCAATTTGAAGTTCGATTGCAGTCTTTTGGTCGCCGTTGATCGTGACTACAGTGAAGATCTCCCAGTTAGCGAGCAAACCGCTACGTGTCAGGTTCCCAGAGCCCACAACCAGTACAAGGTTTTCTTCAATCGTGAACCACGCGAATTTAGGATGAAAGAGTGTCTTTATATCATGGACGAAAGCTCTCACTGAAAGGTTTGTGTAGCGATTTGCTACGCTAGCCAGTGCAGAAACAGTCTTCGTTGTCGTGATCGTGTCAGTTCCGATCACCAGCTCGAAGTTACCGCGCTGTAGCAGATCGGTGAACGACTCGTGCTCGAGGAACGCCGATACGCCTGCGGTACTGGTCCAGGCGAAGATGCCCCCACCGCTGGACGCCTCCCCGCTGAGCCTGATCAGCTCATTGAGGAACCCGCCCTGCGCCTGACCTGGCTCCTGCATGTGCAGTTCGACACTCATCAGGCTGCTTCGAACCTCCGATCGTGAGAAGTCTGCCGTGCTTCCGGCGTTGTGCGTCGAAGATCGTCGCATATAGACGTAAGGTCCGCACATGCCCGCCCTGAAGAGAGGTTCCGTGTCCCTGCGCAATGCGGCTGCCCTGGATGGTATCCCGCCGTCAACTGGCCTGCCCAGGTCCGATCTGCCACACGAGCGAGCTGTCTCGCCGGGTCCCGAATTGGTGTGGCCGGGCAAGCACGATGGAATGGTCGTATTGGATCATCGGCGTCGTACCACAGCGAACGCCCAGACGACGAACACCCAACCTCCGCCTGGCCTGCGGCCACTGGCCACTGTGGGTACCGATGTGGCATCCAACCTGTTGATTCATGGTGACAACCTCCAGGCAATGGACGCCCTGCTGCGAGGGACCGCCGGCGTTTCGAGCTTGCGTGGTGCGGTCAA
This sequence comes from Pseudonocardiales bacterium, assembly GCA_052390495.1. Lineage (GTDB taxonomy): Bacteria > Actinomycetota > Actinomycetes > Mycobacteriales > Pseudonocardiaceae. The sequence continues at coordinate 12,642 of JBQTGW010000173.1, read as the reverse complement.
GCTGTGCTACCTCGACCCGCCGTTCAACACCGGAGAACGGTTCGGACATTATGACGACTCAACAGATACAGCGTTATGGCTGGCGGCTCTTCGTGAGCGCTTACTGAAGGTGCGGGAGCTACTGAGTACTGATGGCAGCGTGTGGTTGCACCTTGATGACAGCGAACAACATCATGGGCGCTGTCTGCTGGATGAGGTGTTCGGCCGCGCCTCATTTGTATCAACCATCATCTGGCAGAAGCGCAGTTCGCGTGACAATCGCACGGCATTCAGTTCCACTCACGACTATTTGCATGTTTACGCGCCCGCTGGTGCCAAGCAGTGGAAGTCGGTCCGTAACGGAATGCCCGATACCGGCTCATTTGTCAACCCGGACAACGACCCGCGCGGTCCGTGGCGGTCAGTGCCGCTCAGTGCCCAGAGTGGCCATGGCACACCTAGCCAGTTCTATACGGTGGTTTCTCCAACCGGCGTGAAACACGATCCGCCTCCGGGGCGTTGCTGGACATACACAGCCGCCCGGTTTGGGCAATTGATCGAAGACGGCAGAATCTATTGGCCGCGCAACGGCGATGGTCGGCCCCGTTTGAAGCGATTCGCGTTCGAGGTCACCGGGCTGGCACCTTCAACACTCTGGCTGGCCGAAGACGTAGGCGATAACGCGATAGCGAAGAAGGAGCTGCTGCGCCTCTTCCCTACCCGTCAAACGGTATTTGAGACGCCGAAGCCGGAGCAGTTGATGCAGCGAATCCTGCACATCGGCAGTAATCCGGGAGACGTTGTTCTCGACTGTTACCTGGGTTCTGGTACGACGGCAGCCGTAGCACACAAAATGGGGCGGCGCTGGGTCGGTATCGAAGCGATCAAGAGGACTGTGATGGAAACTGCCCTACCCCGCCTTCGTCACGTCGTCGAAGGCACGGGCGTCGAAGGTACGGGCGAAGGCACAATCAGTGGTTGGCGGGGCGGTGGCGGCTTCACTCTTTACGAAACACACTAATTCGGTGCAGTCACCTGGTCGCTGGACAGCTCGCCGCCGGGCTCGCCGGTCGGCGTCAAGATCCGTGACGCACCCGGCGGTGAGACTGTTCAGTGTGCCGACTCCAACCCGCTACTCACCACGCCGCTCGATCTGCTCGGCGCGAGCCCGGATCTGCTCGGCGGAGCATCCCGCCACAGCGCGCAGCTGCTCGGCGATTGCTACCTCGATGGCCGCGTGCACGGCGGCCGGCGTCACATGCGGGTCGACCGCCCTGGCAGCGGCCAACGACCGGGGCGACAGGTACAGCGTGATCATTGTGATCACTCCACTCGTGGGAATCCCCCTACAACGAACCGGGGCGCTCGGTGGAGCACCCTCCTGGAGGAGCGCCTTGACCGGAGGCTGGATACAGCCAGCCCGGCCACACCTTCAGCGCAGCGGCAGATGATAGCCGCCGAGGTTGCCCAGGTCCAAGTCGCGGCCTGCGCCCCGGCCCGGCTGTTCGGGAACCAGCCGGGCCGGGGTCTCAGCCGCGCGGCTGCTGGAGGACGTTGACCAGCAGTGCATGCACGACTTCGTGATCACGGGGGTCATATAGCTGGATGCCGGTAGTGCCCGTCACCGTGTACCAGTCCAGCGCGCCTACGTAGCGCACCCGAATGCTCACCGAACCGTTCTCGGTGCACGTGCTGTGCAATTCCAGCTCGCCAGTGATCACGCCGACCTCGTCGGTCCACACACCGCCGGGCCGCGCGGTGAAGGTGGAACTGAGTTCAGTCATGAGGAACAGGTGTTGAGCATGCTTTGCAGTGCCGCTTTCTCGGAGGACTGGAGCTTCAGGCTCCAGTGGTACTTCGTGCGGATCCACATCTTAGAGTAGGTACACCGGTAGGAGCTCAGCGACGGCTGCCAGGTGGAGGGGTCCTGGTCGCCCTTGGCCTGGTTGACATTGTCGGTAACGGCGATCAGCGCTGGGCGGGTCAGGTCATTGGCGAAGGACTGCCGTGCGCTGGTGGTCCAGGAGTTGGCACCGGAGCGCCACGCCTCGGCCAACGGCACGATGTGGTCGATGTCCACATCGGACGCAGCGGTCCAGGTGGCGCCGTCGTACGGGCTGTACCAGGAGCCGGAGGTCGGGTAGCAGGATCCGTTCACGATCACATTCGTGCCGTCGCGCTTCAGCACGGTCTCTCGGGTGTTGCAGGAGCCAGAAATAGTGATCCAATGTGGGAAAAGGTCTCGTGAGTAGCCGGACATCGAGCCCTCGGAGGCTACGGTCAACGCGTTGAGCTCGGCCTGAGCAGTGGATTTGCTTGGAATGTTGGGCGGAGTGGCCGCGGCCGGAGACGTCAGTGTCAGCGACAAAGCAGTGGCGACCAGCGCCGCAACTGTCAAGCCGATCCGACGACGGCGAGCGAGGAGCCTGGAACGGAGCACAGAATTCTCCTAAGGGGTAGAGTGATACCCCTTGACCGTTCCTCGGATTGGTAACCGCTTTGAATCCAGAGCGTGGCCAGACTGTGACGCCATGCCAAATGCTGAAATTCGACAAACAACAAATCGTCACATAATTATCATCCGGAATTCGTGTGCCCCACCGAGAGCGTTTACTTGGCACTGAAACGCGAATATCCGATAATCACGCAGAACGAGCCGCAGCTTGAATCCAGCTCAATCATCCACTGTGGACTACCGTTCGATCCTCGGTGAGCACTCGCTGCCGACCAGGTGGCCGTCGACCGGGTTGACGCCGTGGGCGGCTTGCTCCCCGCCTGCAAGATGCACCTGATGGTCAAGATCGTTTCGGCTGGCCGGTGACCCTGCTGGCCTGCTACCTCACGGCAAGTTCGGCTACCAGCACGCCGGTACCGCCGTCGGCGGCTTCGCCGGGCAGCACTCGTCTGAAATAGACGTACTTGTGCGCTCTGGGGTTGAGAAGTCCCCTAATCTTCTACAGTAACGAGACTGTCACCTTTAGTGAGCATGCAGGAGGGGCCGTGGATCCGGAACTGACTGCTTTGACGTCGACGGTTGCGACCACAGTGGTGACGCTGCTGGCGACGGCGGCGTGGGAACAGGCCAAGACCGCGGTCGGCGGACTATGGCGGCGGGTGCATCCGGACCGGGCCGAGACTGTAGAAGCCGAGTTGGCGGAGAGCCGTACCGAGCTGATCGCTGCTCAACAGGCTGGAAACGCGCAAGCTGAGCAGGCTCTGGTCGAGGAGTGGCGCGGTCGGCTCCGGCGCTTGGTAGCCGCCGACCCGCAGCTCACGGACGATCTGCGACGCGTGGTCGCAGAGTTGCATCCCTTACTGCCTGATGCCGCGCACCAGCCCACCACGATCACCATGCAGGCCACGACATTCGACGACAGCCGGGTGAACCAGGCAGGCCATGACCTTCACGTCACCGAGAAGTGAGCGATGGAACGCGCCGGTGAGCAGCCCCGGGAAGTGCCGCCGCCTGCGGGGGAGGCTGTTCGGCTTGAGGCCCACGCTTCTGATCAGGCGCGGGTCAATCAAGCGGCTCGGGACCTGCATGTGCACTATGGCGACGGGGTTCGTGGTGGGCGGCGTGCCGAGCCAGGCGCGGCGACGGCGGAGTGCCCGTATCCGGGGTTGGCTTCGTTCGGACGTAATCAAGCGAGGTGGTTCTTCGGTCGGGAGCAGCTGACCGCGGAGTTGATCGCGCGTCTTGACGGGCGTCTGCGTACCGGCGGTGTGCAGGTGGTGATGGCACCGTCGGGGGCTGGGAAGTCCTCGCTGCTGCGGGCCGGTCTGTTACCCAAGCTAGGCAGCGGTGCGCTGCCGGGGTCGAGCCGGTGGCCGACGGTGGTGTTCACTCCCACAGCCCAGCCACTGCAGGCCCTGGCCACCCAGATCGCCGCTCTCACCGGTGCCGATCGGGTATCCGTGGCCAAGCAGCTGGTGGCCGACTCGCAGCGGGGCGGGGCGCTGCCGCGCGGCCGGATCCGTGGCGGGGACTCGGGCACCCGGCTGGTGATGGTGGTGGACCAGTTCGAGGAACTGTTCACCCTGTGCGCTGATGACCGGCAACGCCGCACGTTCATCGAGCTGCTCGCCCAGATCGCCGACCCACAATCGGGCGCCGGGGCTGATTCGCACCCCGTCGGGCTGGTCGTGGTGGGTGTCCGGGCAGACTTCTACGCCGTCTGCGTCAACTATCCACACCTGCGCACCGCCTTGCAGGACGGTCCACTCGCGGTCGGGCCGATGTCGGATGCCGAGTTACGCGCGGCCATCCTGTACCCGGCGCGAGAGGTGGGCCTCGACGTCGAACCGGGCCTGCTCGAGTTGCTGTTGCGGGACCTCGGGGACACCGCCGCCGGTGCGGGCGAGGGCGGAACGGCCCGTTATGAGGCGGGACGGCTGCCGTTGCTGGCCCATGCGCTGCGGGCCACCTGGCAGCAGCGCCACGGTCACATACTGACGGTGGACGGCTACCGGAGCACCGGGGGGATCCGTCAGGCCGTGGCGACTACGGCCGACCGTATCTTCGCTGGCCTGGACCCAGCCGGCCAGCACGTGGCCCGGACCCTGTTCCTGCGGCTGATCAGAATCGGGGACGGCACTGAGGACACCCGACGCCGGACGGCCCGCACTGACTTATTACAGGGTCTCGATCTCGCGAGCGCACTCCCAGTCCTGGATGCGTTCACCCGAGGTCGGCTGCTCACCCAGGAGCAGGACACCATCGAGATCACCCACGAGGCCCTGTTGCGGGCCTGGCCGCAGCTGCGCCAGTGGATCGACACCGACCGGGCAGGCAACCTGACCCGCCAGGAACTCGAAGAAGCCGCCGCCGTCTGGACCCGGGACCGCTACGACACCGCAGGACTGTACCGGGGTAGCCGCCTGGAGGCGGCATACACGTGGTCCATCTCGGAGCCGAACGAGGGCGACCTGAGCCCCGCCGCGTCCGCATTTCTCGCCGCGTCCGCAGAACGGGAACGCCGCGGCGCCCGGCTCCGTCGCAGGGTGCTCGTCGTACTGACCGTCCTGGCCCTCGTCGCCTCGGGGGCTGCGATCTTCGCATTCCTACAAACCGGTGCCGCGCAACGAGAACGTGACACCGCCATCTTCAATCAGATCACTGCCCAAGCTGACCGGCTGCGCAGCACCGACGTGTCCCTCGCGGCTCAACTCGACCTCACCGCCTATCGCATGAAACCGGAGACTTCGAACCTCTACACGGCCCTGGTCAATACGGGGAATGTCGCCTTGTCCACCCCGATGACCGACCACACTGATGCCGTCAACGCGGTGGTGTTCAGTCCTGATGGGCGCACCCTGGCCACCGGTAGCGCCGATAAGACGGTGCGGTTGTGGAATGTGGCCGACCCGACTCGTCACACGCCGCTGGGTCAGCCTCTGGCTGGCCACACTGATGCCGTCAATGCGGTGGTGTTCAGTCCTGATGGGCGCACCCTGGTCACCGGCGGCGCTGATGAGATCGTGCGGTTGTGGGATGTGAGTAACCCGGCTCACCCCACGCCGCTGGGCCCACCCCTGACCGGCCACACCGGACCGGTCAACGCGGTGGTGTTCAGTCCTGATGGGCGCACCCTGGCCACCGGTAGCGCCGATAAGACGGTGCGGTTGTGGAATGTGGCCGACCCGGCTCACCTCACCCCGGTGGGCCCACCCCTGACCGGCCACACCGATGCCGTCAAGGCGGTGGGGTTCAGTCCTAACGGGCGCACCCTGGCCACCGGTAGCGCCGATGAGACCGTGCGGTTGTGGGATGTGAGTGACCCGGCCAACCCCACGCCGCTGGGCACACCCCTGACCGACCACGTCAACTCCGTCAACGCGGTGGTGTTCAGTCCCGACGGGCGCACCCTGGTCACTGGCAGCGCCGACGTGAGCGTGCGGTGGTGGAACGTGGCCGACCCGGCCCACGCCAGCCCGCTGCGAGCATTCAGGACTGACCACAATGTCAACGCGATGGCATTCAGCCCCGATGGGCGCACCCTGGCCACCGGGGGCACCGATCAGACGACACGATTGTGGAACGTGACCAAAGCCAACCCCACGCTGCTGCTGGGCCCACCTTTGACCGGCCACACCAACTTCGTCAACGTGGTGGTGTTCAGTCCTGATGGGCGCACCCTAGCCACCGGCAGCGCCGACCACACAGCCCGACTGTGGAATGTTCCCTATTCACCCCTGACCGGCCACACCGGTCCGGTCTCCTCCGCGATGGTGTTCAGCCCGGATGGGCAGACCCTGGCCACCGGCAGTGGCGATCAGACCGTTCGGTTGTGGAAGATGACCGACCCAGCCCGCCCTTCGGCCCTGGGTCGACCTCTGACCGGCCACACCGCAGTCCTCGGCGGGGTGGCGTTCAGTTCGGATGGGCGCACCCTGGCCACCGGCAGTGCCGATGAGACCGTGCGGTTGTGGAACATGACTGACCCGGCTCACCCCACCCCGGTGGTCCAACGCCTGACCGGCCACACCGGCCTGGTCCGCTCGGTGGCGTTCAGCCCCGTTGGGCACATCCTGGCCGTCGGCAGTGGCGATCAGACTGTTCGGTTGTGGGACGTGAGCGACTCCGCCCACCCCACGCTGTTGGGCCAGCCCCTGATCGGCCACACCGGCTGGGTTGACGCGGTGGCGTTCAGTCCTGATGGGCATACCCTGGCCACCGGCAGCCTCGATAAGACCGTGCGGTTGTGGGATGTGACCGACCCGGCGCGGCCCGCGCCGTTGGGCCAGCCCCTGATCGGCCACACCAACAACGTCTACTCGGTGGCGTTCAGTCCTGATGGGCGCACCCTGGCCACCGGCAGCTGGGACCGAACCGTGCGGTTGTGGGATGTCGCCGACCTTTCGGCCCGGGGGCAACCTCTGACCGGCCACGCCCACAACGTCAACGTGGTGGCTTTCAGCCCGGATGGGCACACCCTGGCCAGCGGCAGCCAGGACGGGTCCGTGCGGTTGTGGGGGATGAACGTTGATCAAGCGATCTCGCGGATCTGCGCCACCACCAGGAACATCCTCACCCCCGAGAAGTGGGAGCAGTACGTCTCAGAGGACCTGCCCTACAACCCACCCTGCCCATGATTCGCCATGCCGAGCCCAAACAGTCTCGTCGCACCCCAGTCGTGCCGAGCCTCCGCAAGCCCCGTGAGTGGCGTCAAACAAGGAGGCGACGGGGATGGTGCTGTCAGCTGGCGAGGCGGCGGGTTTCGGTGAGTAGCTCCCGCAGTTGAGTGGTGACCACCTCGGGGCTGGCGGGGGTGACGGTGACGAAGGTGCCGCCGTGGCCGGCACGGCGGAGCTGGCTGTACCAGCCGTCGGGGGTGGCGTGCAGCCCGATGACCCGGCGACTCGAGCTCTGCCTGCCGAGTGAGTCGCGGACCAGCGCGCCGAACTGACCGAGCTCGCGGTGCTTGGTGCACATCCGGGCCAGGGTGTGGGCGTCGTCGGGGCGCTCGCCGTGGCGGATGAGCAGGTCGGCCAGCAGGTGCATATCGCCGAGCGCGACCCGGGCGGCAGCGTCCAGGTTCTCCGCCCGGACGGTGACCGAGCGGCCCGGACCGGCCGTGAGCCCGGCGAGGCGAACCAGTTCGTCGAGCACGGAGTGCGGCGAACACGACGTCAACCGGCACTGGTTCCCATCAAGGACGGCCAGGGTGGCGGTCTCGCCCCGACAGGCCGCCAGGGCGCGCACCGGGCGGCCCAGCAGCAGCCACGCCTCGGCCGCCCAGCGGTGCCGGGCCAGGGTGACCAGCATGCCCGCGAGGTCGGGGTCGAGCCCGCGTTGGTCGAGCAGGCGGCGCTCGTGCAGGCCGTTCAGGGTATTTGCGACGATCTGCCGCCGCTCGGCGTCCGTGCCCCCAAGCGTGGGGACGTCGAGCACGATGGGCAGCTCATCGAGCTTGAGCTGCTTCCAACAAACCTCGACCTCGGTCGCCGAGAGCTCGACGTTCACCTTTCTTCCTGGGCGCGACGCAGCCGGATGGCTTCCTCTTCGGGGGTCTCGCCGATCACCGCAGGGGCCACCAGCGGCAGCTTCCCGACGATGTGATCAGCGTGCTGGGCGTAGCGATCCTTGTGCTCGGTGTCCTCGCCACCCTGACTGCGCCCGCCGATCGGGGGCTGCAGGAATGAGGCATGCCCGGCCGCACCGCGCCCACCAGCAGGCCCACCACCGCGGCCACTGCCACCGCCGCGCGCCGAGTCCACCGAGCCGCCGGGCACCGGCCCACCACCCGGCCCTGGCCCAGCACCCAGACCTGGTGCACCGCGGCCCGGGACACCCGCCCCTGGCCGGGCACCCGATCCCGGTCCGCGAGCCGTCTCGCCGACCCGTCCACCTCCACCGAAGCCGGGCGCGAACGGCACCTGCCCAGGTCTCGCCGCCGTCGGCCCGAGCTGGCCGGGTCCCGACGGGTGGGGACGGTAGCCGGGGCCGACTACTGCGGGTGGGGTGCCCACCGGGCCCGGCGCCCCGGGCGAGACCGGCCCCGGTCCTGGACCCACCGGCGGTGCGGCGGACACTGCGCCGCCACCCCAGCTGGCGCCCGCGGTCGAGGCTGGCGCACCTCCACCGCCGACGTTGACCGGTACCCCTCCGGCGGGATACCCGACCCCGCCCCCGGATGCCGAGGCGCTCTGGGTGCTCACGGTCATCGGCGGAGGTGGCGCGACGGTGGGGATGGTGTCGAGGCGCTCCCGGCTGGTGGTCATGTGGTTGGTCAGGGCCTGGTTGGCCTGCTCGTCCAGCTCGCGGCGCTGCTCCATCGCCGCATGGATCGGAGACTGCACGTCGAACGGGGACACCACGTTGAACCCCTCCGCGACGCCAAAGACGAACTTGTCGCCCAGCCCACTCGGGATCTCGTTGGGCGAGGGCACCCGGTGCTGCGCACCCACGAACGACTCACCCAGCTCGGTGACGCACCGCTCGGCGGTGAGCGCGTTGGCCGCGGTCTGGTCGATCTGATCGGCACCCCGCTGCATCGCCTGCCCCGCCGCCGTCGCCGCCGCCCCCACCCACTGCGCCCCACCGAGCAGCCCCCGCACCAGCTCACCCGAGCTGATCATCCGCTCGCCCATCCGCTTCGCCAGGTCCTGCATCATGGTCCCCTCCGACACACCAGGCCCGCTGTGCATCCAGCCGTACTTGGTCGGCAGATCCCACGCACCAAAGTGATAATGACCGACTGAACGTCCCATCGTCGTCCTCCCTCTCACCGCTGCGTCAGCAGCGTCTGCATGGCCAGTTCGGCGGCGACTCGCGCTTTCTCGCAGGCCACCGCAGTCGTGTCGGTCGAACCCGTCGACTCGCTGTACTGCACGTCGAGGTACTGCCCGTCCTTGGTGCTCACGTCCACGAAGCAGCCCCGTTCGCCGAGCGGAGGGTAGTTCTCCACCGCGGGGAACGTCGCTGCTAATACCACTCGGGCTGTGACGTCCCGCTCGCCGGTGAGGTAAACCGTCGCGTCCTCCTGGGTCACCACCTTGACCGCATACGAGAACCGTGGGCTCGACCCGAATTTGCTGTAATGGCAGTAGGGGTTGCCGTAGCCGTCGGTATCTGCCGAAGCCACCGGTGCCCGGTCGATGCCGAGCTGGCGTTGTTGTGCGGGGGTGAGCAGGGTGCAAGTATCCACACCGGTCAGGTCGATCTCCCGGGGCCGTGGTGGCAACATCGACGCGGAGCTTGGTGCCGCGCTGGTCGCATTGGTGCCGGGCCCCGCAACGGAAGTGGCACCGCATGCCGATGCCAGCACCGCCACTGCGGCGGTGACCACGAGCACCGTGAGCCGCTTACGCACCGGGCATACCGCCGGTGAAGGAGGCAGCGATCTCCTCGTCGGTGAACCCATACTGCCGGGCGACCTCGGCCATCGCGTCGGCCGTCTGGTACAGGTTGTTCACCCAACCCTGGCAGACATTGAAGTAGGAGTTGTCATCGTCTCGGAGGCGGTCGTTGACCCCGACTGCCACATCTCGGCTGACCGGGTCACCCCCCATGGGCCGCATGCGTAGCTGGTTGTCGATGTGGTTCAGGAACAGCTGGAAGTCGTCGGCCTCGGCGAGTAGGGCGGCCCGCTTGGACAGCACATCCTCGCGGCTGACCACGAACGCGGGGCCGGTGGCTGGCGCCGGGGGCCCGTAGTGGTGCGCCGGGGCGTAGGGACTACCACCGTGGGGTTGGGTGGGTGATGGTGGCATCGCGACAGCTCCCCTTACCGGCCGGATTTCCCCGCTCTCGGGTGGTGACCATACCGGAAGGTGTTGTCCCCGCGGCACGTTTGCGCCGAAATCCGGACCGAGTTTGGCCACACACCGGACCGGGCCGTTACCCGCGCGTTACCGTGTCCGCGCTGGTACGGCATACACCACCAGCCGAGTCATGGCCAGCCACGCTGTGCAGGCTGGGTCCTACCGGTATAGATATCGTGGACATGGCGTCGCACACGAATCCGAGCCTTCGGAGGTGCCCATGAGTGATCGGATGCGGGACTACCGAGATCCGCTCTGGAGTGCCCGCGACAAGCGGATACGAAAGGCGCACCTCGGGGCACTCGGAGCCGCGGGCCGCATTGATGAGCTGGACGCCGAGATCGCGAGGCGACGTCGCAGCGAGTACCTCACGTCATGCGCCGAAGAGCTCGGCCGGGGAAAGGCCCGTCTGCTGGCGGAGATCTCGGCGTTGGCTGTGGGGACGAAGGACCGCTGGCGGCAACGCCTTGAGCAGCTGGACCTGACGAGGACCGGAGCCGCAGACGAGCTCAGCCAGCTACAGCAGGACGTGGAACGCCATGGCCGCATGCTCGAGACACCCGCTGGATCGTGGCCGAGCTTTCCTGGTCTCGACTTTCCTGGTCTCGACACCACGCCATCGATGACCCGCCCGGCCCCCGAGCCGCGAAGGCCCCCCATTAATGCAGTGATGCTTCGGTTTCAGCGTGAGGAAGAGGAACGGGCCGCCCGGAACCAGGCGGAAGCACGCCAGCTGGCATCGGTCGCATCCTCGCTCGTGAACCTGATCGACTCGGTACGCAGGTACGAATCGGCCCGTTCCTGACCGCGTCCTGCCGATCCCCTCGACGGAGGTGCCGCCTGCCGTGCGTGGTCAGCGGGTGGTGGTGAGGAAAACTTGCCATTCGGCGGTGGGGACGGCCAGGGCGGGGCCGTCGGGGTCCTTGGAGTCGCGCACCAGAACCCGGTCCGGCGCGGACGCGACCTGGACACAGGCACCGCCGTTACCGCTGTAGCTGCTCGTGCGCCAGACAATGCCGTCCAGCTCAGACGCGATCATGATGGTCCTTCCGATCCGCGTAGAGCTCGGTTGCCAGGGTGGCAATCAGCTCCCTGGATTCTCTCTCGCCCAGCGCGGTGTGCGCCAGTGCCCCCAGGATGCGCTGGTAAGCGGTCGTTTCCTCACGCAGTTCCAGGAACAGGCTGGACGTCTCGCTGTCCAGGTACACCACCGGGCGGAACGTGGCGAACTCCATCAGGATGAACGGGCCGGACAGCCCAGCATGCGCCCCGAGCGCGGCCGGTACTAAGGGAAACGTAAGTTTCAAGAGCCATATTTCTTCACGAGTGTGACGCGCTGATGTACCGGAGCTTCGGGTCGCCGAAGAATTCCCGGACGATTCCAGGGCATTCCTTGAGTCGCTCAAGGGCTTCGACCGCGACCTTCATCGGGTCGTCCCTGGTGAGGGGCACGGCCCGCGCGATCCTGTCGTGCTTGACGTTCTTGTTGACCCACTCGTCGGGGTTGAGCTCGGGTGAGCAGGGTGGCAGGAAGAACAGTTCCAGCCGCCCATTCGTGGTGGCGATGTAGTCCTTGACGATTTTCGCCTTGTGCACGGATGAGCCGTCGACGACCAGGAAGATGGGTGTGCCGAAATCATGGAGTATGTCCTTAAGGAATCCGATGAACCGTTCCGAGTTCATCGATCCTTCGTGAACCTGAAAACTTATCTCGCCGCGCTGGCCGATCGCGGAGACTATTTTGACAGAATGCCGTACGGCCGGGCTGGTCACGACCGGTGTCTGCCCGATCGGTGCCCAGGTGGTGCCGGCGTGGTAGTCCGTCCGTACCGACGCCTCGTCGGCGAACAGGATCGTTGCTCCCTCGGCCGCCGCTCTGGCCCTGATCGCCGGGTACTCCTCCCGTTTCCACCGCTCCACCCGTTCGGGGTCCTGCTTCCACGAGCGGTACAACGGCCGCTGCGCCGACATCCCGAGTTTCTTGAGTATCCTTCCCACCGTGACCAGCGACACGGACTTCGCGAAGCTGGTCCTGATCAGGTCCCGGATCAGGGAACGCGTCCACAATGCCATGCCGAAGCCGTGGATTCGCGGGTCCTTCCCGTTGATCATCGTGTATAGGCGGATCATCTCGCTGTCATCCAGTACCGTCGGCCGGCCCGATGCGGCCTTCGTCGAGATCGCGGCCAGCCCTCCCCGCCGATACTTATCGACCCAGGAGGAAACGGTGGAACTCCCGGCGTTCATGACCTCCGCGACCCGGTCGACGGACATCCCGTTCTCGTGCAACTGCACCGCAACCAGCCGCTCTTCGTTGGTGGCTCTTCTGCCTTTTTTCGCCATACATCTAGTATCGCACAACACTGATGCAATGTCTACAAAATTATGTTCTTATTAGTA